>DATFDL010000447.1:0-19699 GCA_035252155.1 Pirellulales bacterium
ATCTGACTCTCGTATACGCGCCTTGGTTCGAGAAAAAAATCGCACCGCAACTACCGACGACTCAGATTTCGCGACCTTGGTTTAATCGTCTTCAGCAATCAATCACGCCTGTGGTTGAAGGGGCGGCCACCGTTGACCCTATCGGCTTTGACGACAACGAGTCGCATTGGCGCGTCAGGCTCGCCGGCGGACATTCTTACGAAATGACAAGCACCGGTCTGCCGACCCATAAATCGCTTGAGGCAATCATTCACTCATTGACCGCATTCCTCCTTGGCCTATTAGGTGCTTTGGCGGGACGATGGTTTCATGCAAGCAGACAGCGAAACGGCGACGGGTCGCCTGCAAATAGCGGTTCCGATTTATGATTCTCGAAGCCATTGTCACCACGCTCAACGACGACGGCAGCGTGAATGTCGCGCCGATGGGACCGCAGGTAGATGCCCGCATGCATTCGCTCGTTCTTCGGCCTTATCAGACTTCTACTACCTATCAAAACCTGAAACGCATGGGCCACGGAGTTTTGCACGTGACCGACGACGTCGAGCTATTGGCCCGGGCGGCCATCGGCCCACTTTCGCCGCCGCCGGAGCTTGAGCCGGCCGAGGGCATCGAGGGCTTTCGCCTGGCCGATTGCTGCCGCTGGTATTCGTTTCGCGTTGGCTCGCTCGACGACCGCCAGCCGCGCACCACGATCATGGCCGACGTGGTCGCACACGGGCGGGTGCGTGATTTCTTTGGCTTCAATCGGGCCAAACATGCTGTCGTCGAGGCGGCGATCCTGGCGACGCGGCTGGGCTTGTTGCCCGCCGACGAAATTCGCGCTGAGTATCAGCGGCTCAAAATCCTGGTCGATAAAACCGGCGGCGATCAGGAGCACCGCGCGTTTCAATTTTTGCAGGCCCACGTGGAACGGAATTCATTCCGTTCGGAATCAATGTAACGCAGCAGGCCGCTTTGGCAGCGACCACTAAAACGGGAACGGAATGAATTCCGTTCTACATGCTGAACTCGATCGCCACGACGGCATAGGTCCGCACCGCCTGTTTCCAGCGCCAAAAACCGGTGATGCGTGGATTGACACTCACGCCCGGCAATGCCGCCAGCACGTTGGGCGGATTCAGTCCATGAAAGAAGTTGCCGCGAGTGGTGACTTCGTTGAGCAGCTCCGGCCACTGCGGCTCGGCTAGTTGCCCCAAAGCCGGCAGTGTGGCCGACGAAACAAAATCGGTGATCAGCACTCCTCGTCCGCCCGGCGACAACAGTTGGGTCATTAGTCTTTGATGGCTTGCGCGCACGGATAAAACCACCTCCAGCAAGCGTGGATGTGACTGGCCGAGCACGAGTACCGCCCCTTCGATCAATTGACTGACGACGCACGTCGAGGCCACCACGTCGAACGGTCCGGTGAACGGCGGCGCCGTCGAAGCGAAACAATTGACGACCTGGTCGATTTCGGCATCCGTCAACGATTCGCCCCGTTGTCGGTTGCCCAAGAGCTGCCAGCAGCCCGTGAGGTCGATGCCGCCGTGCAAGTGCATGACGCCGCGCTCGGCCGCCGACAGCCGACCCGCTCCTCGTTCGAGGGCGTCGGCATCGATGTCCACCAGATGCACTTCGCGGTAGGCGCCCACCAGAGCGGTCAAATCAAGATCGTCGCAATTGCCGGCGCCCAGCACACACAACCGGTCGGAATTGGCGCGGGCGGCGGCCACCAACCGCGCCGTAGTTTCGGCTCGATGACTGGCATAGTCCGACCATGACTCGCGCCGCGCGGCGTTTCGGCGGATTTGTTCGGAAACGAGCCAATTCATGGAGCATCCTGGCTGACACGCTTCGGGCAAGGCCCACCTGCGTCGCCGCCCGTCGCCTTCAGATGACGTCGCTGAGAAAAACAAGATAGCTTTTCACGAACACCAACGAAATCGTCGCAGTCGGAAACAGGATGTTCAGATGGCCGGGGCACGCACTTTGCACCCCCGCCCCTGTGCCTGTTCGTGCTTTTTATCCACGGAGGAGGTATCATGAAACTCACCGGTTTTTCAGCCATCGAATTCGCGGAGAAAGAAGGCCTGCGGCTCCATAAGGCAGCCGACCGAATTGACGGCGCCCAGCCGAACTTGACGATCGCCGAGGCCGAAGCGATCGCAACCGACGACCCCGACCTGATCTGGCTCGAAGTGCCGGACGGCGAATACTACGGTGAACCTCGCAACATGCAGCCGGAGCGGTAAGCCAATTAGGCCTCATGTGTATGGGGCACTGGTCGCCCTTTTGTTTTCGACATCGCTGCCGGCCGCCGAGCCTCCGCCGGGCGTGCCGCTGATCTTCGATACCGACATTGGCAACGACATCGACGACGCTTTGGCGTTGGGCGTCATTCATGCTTTGCAAAGTCGCCACGAATGCCGCTTGCTGGCGGTGACCATTAACAAGGACGAACCCTCGTGCACGCCGTTCGTCGATCTGGTCAACACATTTTTCGGGCGTGGCGACATTCCCATCGGTGTGGTGCATGGCGGCAAAACGCCTGAGCCGAGCCGCTACACCCGACCCGTGGTCGAGGCGACAGACGGCGGGGCCGCGCGATACCCGCACAATCTGGCAAGCAGCCGCGACGCTTTCGAGGCCGTGAACCTGCTGCGAGCAACGTTGAGCAAACAGCCGGACGCAAGCGTGGTGATGGTCGCCGTTGGTTTTTCGACCAACCTGGCGAGGCTGCTCGATAGCCCGGGTGATGAACGCAGCGAGCTGACGGGCGTCGAGCTGGTCGCTCGCAAATGCCGGTTGCTTTCGATGATGGCGGGCAACTTCCGAGCGGCTGAACATCAGCCCGAATACAATGTCGCCACCGATATTCCAGCGGCCCGGGCAGTTTTTGGCCGTTGGCCGACGCCGATTGTCGTGAGCGGTTTTGAGATTGGCGAGGCGGTCTTGTTTCCCGGGCGGAGCATCGAAGCGGATTTCGCTTACGTGGCGCACCATCCGCTGGCCGAAGCCTATCGAGCGTATGCCAAAATGCCGTATGATCGGCCCACCTGGGACTTGACGAGCGTACTCTATGCCGTGCGGCCGGAGCGAGGTTATTTTGGCGTTTCCGAGCCCGGCGCGGTCGAGGCGGATGAGAAAGGCATGACCCGATTCAAGCCGCAGCCGAATGGCCGGCATCGCCACCTCACCCTCGACGCGCGGCAAGCCGAGCGAACGCGAGAAGCCCTCATTCAACTGGCCAGCCAGCCACCTTCGCCATGAATCGCGCAATCTTATTACTTCTGGTTAGCTTGTCGTTCACCGCCGCCGCGCGCGCCGACGACGCGCCGCCCAAACGTTTACTGCTGTTGGGCCAAGGGCCCGACGGCCATCCGCCCACGACACATGAATACATGGCCGGGCAAAAAATTCTCAAGGCATGCCTCGAGCGCGCGCCCGATTTGAAAGTCGAAATTGAATCTGCCGACGAGCCGTGGACCGACGGACCGGATCGGCTGGCCAAGGCCGACGGCGTGGTGCTCTTTCTTTCGGAGGGCGCCAAGTGGTGCCAAGCCGATCCCCGCCGCTATGACGCTCTGACTCGCCTGGCCGCGCGGGGCGGCGCTATTGCCGGCTTGCACTGGGGCATCGGCGCCAAAGACGCGCGGTACGTCGATGGCTTCCAAAAACTTT
Organism: Pirellulales bacterium; assembly: GCA_035252155.1. Classification (GTDB taxonomy): domain Bacteria; phylum Planctomycetota; class Planctomycetia; order Pirellulales; family JAICIG01; genus JAICLL01. The sequence goes on from DATFDL010000447.1 coordinate 3,664, forward strand.
TGGGCGGCTGTCACGGCGGTCCCGACCGGCGCTATGCTGTGGTCGAAGAAACGTTGCAGATCGCCGATCCGAAACATCCAATCGCCGCTGGATTGACCGCACTGCGCGTCCGCGACGAGTTTTACTATCGACTCAAGCTGATCCAAGACGACGCGCTCACGCCAATCATTACTGTACCGATCGAAGGCCACAACGAGACGGTGGCCTGGGCCTGGCAGCGCCCCGACGGCGGGCGATCGTTCGGCTTCAGCGGTCTGCACTTTCACGACAACTGGCGGCACCCGGTCTATCGCCGCCTGGTCGCGCAGGGCGCGCTTTGGACACTCAAGCTGCCTGTCCCCGCCGATGGCCTCAACGTCGACTTGCCCAAAGAACTTCTTCCCTGACCCCCGAATCCCGAATGCTGAATGCTGAGTCCTGCCCCTGATCCCCGACCTCTGACCCCCGACCTCTACTTCCACACCGATGCCAGATCGTCGGAGCACGGCTTGCGGATGCCGTTGTCGTTCAAAATCTCTTCCGTCGCGTCGGCGATTTCTTGACGGCGAAAGACCAGCGTTTCGGTGCCTTTGCCGGCGAACTTGAATTCGATGTACTCCGACTGCGTATAGCGCAGCAATTCGGCCAGATGACGCAGACTCCGCACGGGGATGTCGTTCATCGAGCTGACCACGCTGAACATCGCCTGGCTGTAGCCGCACGTCAGGCGGTGCGAAAAGAACGGCGCGGCGATGATGACGAGCTCTTCGCCCTCGAAGGCGGGATCGTCGCCCAAGCGAGTCACCAGCGGATGCCCGCGGTCGAGCAAATACGGCGACCACTTGGCCCCCAACGCCACCACCAGCTCGCGATAGGCCGGCGTGAAGACGATCGGGCCGTAAATGAAGTAGCGCGGATAGCCGCCCTTGAGATACGGCACCAGCAGCCGATCTCGGCTGGTCACCGGCAGCGAGACGCTCATCGACTGGCCATCGCGAAGCACCGTCAGCGGCAGCTTGCCTTCTTGCGTGAGCGAGGGCACGAGGTATTGAAATGGCAGCTTGAGCTCTCCCTCGACTTGCACGCGGCCGGCGTTGTCGAGCGAGTGCTCGCCGACTTTGATGACGACGTCACCTTCTTTGAGCGGGTACGAGTCGTTGGTTTCCGCGGGCCGCGTGACCATGCACCCGCCGGTCCCGGCAGGCAGACCCAGCTTGGCGCGAATGGCGTCGTTTTCGACGGTTTGAAATTGATCGCGCAGTCGCGGCTTGCCGTCGTAATGACCATCGGCGGCGTCGGCCAGAAACGCCGACACCTCCTCGACCGGAATCAGGTAGCCGATGTTCTCGGCCTGCTTCAAGCCGCTGAAGGCGACACCCACCAGCTTGCCGTCGGTGACCGCCGGACCTCCACTGTTGCCGGGATTCAAGGCGGCGTCGATCTGCACCCGCAGCCCGCCCGTGCCGTAATGATAGGGAGCATAGTCGATGCGCGAAACGATTCCTTCGGTGACCGACATCTGCTCGCCGCCCACGGGATAACCATAGACGTTCACCGTGGTTTTGGTCTGGGGCCGACCGTCGCCGAAGGCGATGGCCTGCCGGTTGTCGAAGAAGCTTTCATCCTCCAGCCGCAGCACGGCCAGATCGATATCGGCCGCCATGGCTTCGACGGTGGCCGGCAGCCGATCGGCCGATTGATGCGGCTGAATGTAAATCTGGTGCGCGTGCCCAACGACGTGGGCGTTGGTCAGAATCCGCCGGCCCTCGATGACGAAGCCTGTGCCGGTGACTTCGCTCGGAGTGGCCTTGGTCCAGGGCTGAAAGAGATTCGGCGCGCGCTGAGTGACCAATACGTGCACGACCGAATCTCGCAGTGGATCGGCCGCCGGCGCGGTTTGCATCGGCAACATACCTAGCGCCGCCGCGAACGTCAGTTTCCAAACGGCCGATGGTTTGCAAAACATGGAACTCTCCGTAGGAGGAAACTCGTGGCCCGCCCGCCGGCGTCGGACGGGTCGTCGCGGTTCAATATGGGCGGACCGGACGTGCATGTCAAAGGCTCCATCGATGATGCGGCGAGCGCGAACAGCGAGGCAAATCACGTCAGAAGCTCAATCAATATGTCTGGAAAACCCTTCAGCGAGGCGTCGTTGGTAATAAAGTGCGTGCAGCCGTTCTCCACGGCGGCGGCGAGATGAAGCGAATCGAGTGGTTTGAAGCCATGTTGCGCGCGGATTTGAGCGGCGCGGTCGCAAACCGCGCCCGTGATCGATAGGACAATCACGTCGGGCGCGGTGAAGAAAGACTGAAAATCAGCAAGCTTGGCGGCGTCTCCTGTCCTGAGCGGGCCAACGATGCACTCCATCCGAACTAAGTCGCTGACGGCGAGTTGCTCGCCTAACATTCGAACGGCCGCAACCCGTGCCGACGCCTTCACTCCCCAGGTGGGCGGTTGCTCTACGAAATAGATAACGGGGTTAGTGTCAAGAAAAACCATCAGGACGACGGTTCTCGTTTTGTCTGATCAGTTCCCCGCCTCGCCGCTCGACATTCCTCGTGAAGGCGTTCGACCTGTTGCATTTCGTCCTCGGCCTCAGCGCGCAAGGCGTGAGTGCTAGCGTCGATTTCTTCTTTGGTGCGAGGCGATTGGCCGCGTGCTTTCTGTCCTGCCCAGATTTGCTTCATTCGTTCCCAAAATGGGTCGTTCTTTGGCAATTCCGGCAGTGGCTGCACGACTAACTGCACGCGACCGGGCGGCAGCGTCAGCCTCGCGTCGAGCTCCAAGCTGCCGTCAGGTTTCACGGTCCCCTCGACCACGAGGTGCTTTGTCGTCATATCACGTTTCCCGTATTCGACCTTCGACGTGTCGGTCCCATGAGTATACCACACAGCTATGTCGACTTCCCTGACCCCCGACCCCCGACCCCTGCTTCTCGACCCCTGACCTCTGACCTCTCCTTAAAAAACAGCGGCTGCCCAAGTTCCTTGCGGAAGCGGCGCAGGCCGATCGGCCCCTCGGCCGACGAAGACGGCTCGCCGCGGGCCTCGCGGTATCCCTTGTCGATCGCCAGGTCGATGAGATTGTCGGCGAAGTCGAGCATGCAGATATGCGGTGGTTCGGGCCGCAGGCTGAAGATCACCACCTGCTCGCGCTCACGCGAACGAGCGTCGACCTGCTGGGCCTGGTAGTACAGGTGATTGAAGGCCCCGGCCGCGTTCTGCAAAAAGTTTCGCCGCTCGGCGCGCTCGTGCGGATCGGCCTCGATCAGCACCACGTGCGTCGCGCCCCACCGCACTGCCGCCTCGACCGGGCTGTTATGCACAAAGCCGCCGTCGATCAATTCGATCCGCTCGCCCCGCCGCGGAAAATTCTCCAGAGTGCGTGGCGGGAAGACCGGAAACACCGAGCCGGAACCCAGCACCACGTCGAGCAGCATTTCTGGCCGCTCGGCCAGCGCCACGCCCCGCTCTCCGTAGTCGGGCGGCCCTGCCGCCGCGGAACCGGCCGGAGCGTAAAAATAGAGGTCGCTCGGCAGGTCGGCGCTGGTTTGCTCCAGGCACGAGCCGGTCACCACCAGATCGCGGGCCAAGAGCCGTTTTTGCAGAATCTGTCGGCTGATGCTTTTGAGTCTCTCGGCGGTGGGCGGCTCTGGATCAGTGTCGAGCCTTGGTTGTCCCATTTCGCCCGCTCGAAAGCTCGCCAAATCGGTAAAGCTCTCCAACAGCCGCCGCTCCATGCCGGCGCCGTCGGAGAGCGTTTGTTCATAAAACAGAATCGCCAGCACCTGCGCCAGCGGCAGGCCGAGCAACCCGACGGTCAGCAGCCAGGTGGTCACCCAGCGCGGCGGCGCCAGCGACCTGCCCGAGCGGGCCAGCGCCAGTTGCCAAACAGCCGAGGCCACGGCCGACGCCAGGAGGAACCAGCCAGCCCATCCGACGCCCAGCGTGCCCCACAGCCAGAGATGATGCAGCCAATGATGATCGCCGAACCAGGCCCACGGAGAAAACCTGGCGTAGCGCATCAAGATTTGCATCGCGGCCAGCGCCGCCAGGCAGACGATGCACGTCCAAACCCGCCGGCCGGGCTGCCGCACGATCTTGCGCACCAGCCACAACAACAATGCCAACTCGACGCAGACGAACCACAGACCCATATTGCCCCGCACCAAACGCGAGGGGCGGACGATCTCGCGCTGGTCGAGGCCGCGCCAAGCTCGCCGCAGCTCGGCCTGACCTTCGGCCGTCGACGACGTGCCCAGGGCAATGGCCAGCGCGTTGAGCGCTCCGCCCGACGTGCCGGCGACCAGCGAGATGCGCATCCCTTCTTCGCCCGTCTCGCGCCGCAGCTCGGCCAGCTTTTCTTCGAGCGCCGTCACCGCCCCGATCTGGTACGCGCACTTCGCGCCGCCGCCCGAGAGCACCAAGGCCAGTCGGGGCGGATTGCCCTCGGGGCGCGTCCGCAAATAGTGCAGCAACATCTGCCCCACGCCGTCGAGCGAAACGGCCCGCACTTCGTCGTCGTCGAGCGGAATACGCAATTCGTCGGTCCAATCGCTCAATTCGCGGTAGCGCTCGCGCCAATCGTCGGGCCGCTCGAAATCGTGCTCGCCATGGGCGTCGCGGTGCTGGACGAGCAGCTCGGCGACTCGTTCGGCGTACTCGTAACCCTGGCGGGCGACCACGGCGTCGGCGGGCACATGCCTTCGCTCCAGCTCGCGGAATTCCAGACGCCGCAATGGCGGCAAGTCGGCCGCCTGCGACCAGGCCCCGTCCCACACAAACGCGACGCGCTCTCTGCCGTCACTGGCCGCCTTTAGCAACCGCAGCGAATTGGTGTGTGAATAGCTGTATTCGACTTGCCGCTGATTGGGCCGGACGCCAATCTCGTTGAGGGCGGCCATCGGCGCGATGCGGCCCGAGGCCGAGAGCGGATCGACAAAGACCAGCCGCAGCCGATCGGCGGCCAGCGCCCCTCGCACGTCGCCAAGAGTTTCCAGCGGCGAATCTTCGCGAACGACGCATACGGAGCGATAGCGATCGCGATAGCCCGTCGCGGGGCCGGCGGCTTCGTCGTCCGCCAGCAAGCTACCTTCGACCGGCGGCAAGCGGCGGCTGGCGAGAAACTGGCAAGCGGGCCGGCCGCGGCGGCGCAATTCGAGCGCTCGCACAAACACGCCCGGCGTAAGCACCGCCACATCGACCAGCTCTTTCTCGAGCCAATAGAGCACGTCGCCATAGGTGCCGATCGCCAGGCGAAAGCTGACCGGGCGTTCCACCTCGGCCGTCAGTTCCTCAAACAGCCGTTCATAGTCTCCAGCCGTCCGCGCCGAATCTTCAAACGCCACCACGCCCACGCGCACTTCGACCGCGCTGGGTTGGCCGACGGCCGCTAGAACCAGGCAAAGTGGCAGGAGCAGAGTCATGGGGCTTTGAAAAGCTGGTGTTTTTATACGCCACGTCGCCCGCGGTGCCCACGGCGGCGGACTGTTGGCTTTGGCAATCAAGTCCGGTAACGGCCTCCGTAGGATGGCCTTCCAGGCCGTCACCTTCGACGAATGGTCGTCCGAATTACCGTTGCAGTGAAAACAGTTTCCGTTGACAAAACTAAAACTCGCGCGCTCTCAACGACCACCACAAATCTTGATGCGGAAAGAAGTTGCGGCATTCGCTATTCCACCCGAATTCGCGCTGCCGCAGCCATAATTATGGGGGGGTGCAGCCGCATTCCGCGACTGCCCTGGACGCCCTGCACCGTTGTGCCGCCTGCAGAGCGGCGGCGACAATCGTCGCGCCGAATCCTATACGGCTCTCCGCCGTTCAATTTGCTTGCGGAAAATAAGCCCCACCTCTCTCGCTCGTGAGACGCAACAGATTCCGCAGGCGAGATTTATCGTTACACCACAACGCATCAAAACTCGTTTACGCAAGCGCTTTTTCACCGCCCAACTTTCGCTTCTTTCGCCGGGATCTCTTGTCGCACCACTCGCCGCTTCAAGGAGGTCGTCTTCTTCGCCGTGTCGCCTCTTCGCCTCTTCGCCGTGTCGCCCCTTCGACCCTTCGTCACCCCGCCGAGCAGCAATTTCCGCCTCTCCCTGTGTTGTACCCGAGAAGTGGCTTGGTCAGTTTTCAGCGGGAAAAACGCACGAATTCAGCGTCCGCCCAAACCGCGCTCGACCTCGCGGCGGCAGGCGCAGCGACGTGATGCCGTGAAGTTTCACAAATTCCGCCCTCTCCTTGTGTTGTACCCGAAAAGTGGCTTGGGTAGTTTTCAGCCGAGAAAACGCAGAAAAAGAGAGGCGGTCTTTGCCTCCCGAATGGGCGCCATTGGCGCACCCGATAAGACGAGGAAGAAGAGTGCCCCGGTAACTAACCGCCGCCCGCCGCGCGCCGCTCGAGCAACAGCACCGACGTATCGTCGTGCCGGCCGGCGCCGGCCGTAAAGGCCTGCGATTGGCGAAAGAGTTGATCGAGCGTGTCGCTCAACGACGCCCGCCGGCACTCTTTCAGGGTGCGTTTCAGCCCGTCGATGCCAAACTGTTGGTGGCTGTCGCCATCGGGCATGGCCTCGATGACGCCGTCGGTGTAGATCACCAGGCGGTGGCCGGGCGGCAGCGGGGTGGTGACGGTTTCGTACTGAGCGTCTGCGTCGAGGGCCAGCGGCAAGCCGCCGTCGCAATGACGATCGCCTACTTCGACGATCTCGCCGCTGAGCAGGTTGTGCAACAGCGGCAGGCAATGCCCTGCCGAGGTCCAGCTCACCACGCCGTCGACAAGGATGCCGTAAATGAGCGTGATGAACCCACCTTGGCCGAGCACGATGTCTTGACCGCACAAGCGGCGGTTGATTTGCGCCACGAACTCGTGCGGCGAGTCGGCCAGGTCGCTCTGCAGCAGGTTGATCAGCACGTGCATGGTCATGATCGCCAGGCAGGCCTTGATGCCGTGGCCCGAGGCGTCGCCGACCAGAAACACCAGACGGCCGCCGGTCAACGGAAAGGCGTAATAATAGTCGCCGCCGGCCAGCACGACAGGCTGCCCTCCGCTCACCTGAATCTGCGACGGTTCGTACCGGGCGACGATTTCGTAGCCCCGCGGCGCGGTCATGTCGCGGGGGACCATCGATTCTTGCAAGCTCCGGACCGACTCGATTTCGCTCCGCAGTTTTTCCGCCAACAGCTTGGCTTGTTCGGCGCGCTTGGCGGCCAGAGCCGACTCGAGCAGCGTCTGCAATAAGAACAGATATTCGCGGGCCGGATCGCGATAGACGTGGTTCTGTGCGCCGTGCGCGATGAAGCGAGAAAGCGGGTAAATCTCTCCGGGACGAGCGGCGACGACCACCGGCACGTCGGCTTTGAGCCGCCGGACCGCTTCGTACGCCTCGAACGACCGTTCGCTGTCGGGAAACGTGACCGGCAGCAATACGACGTCGAAGCGGCCTGCCTCGAAGGCCGTCAGCAGTTCGTCGGGCCCGCGCACGAGTTCGACGGAAGTTTCGCCCACCTCCAGGTAACTCAAGAGCAGCTCGATCTCATCGTCAACGTCCCAACCGACGAGCACGCGCATGACAGCGTCCCCTACGTTCTGGTTCGTCCGACAGCCATCCTGGCCAAGGCCGCACTTATGGTAGCCCGGCCGGAGATGCACCGCAACAATCGAAACGAATGACTCAACCGTCCCGCCGGGCCGCAAGGCGAAGCCAAAATGAGTCGGGGTCGCCACCAAACTCAAAGAGGCGAAGCAATGGCAGACCGGCGAGTCCCTCAAAATCCGAGCTGCTTTTCTTGGCGGCATTCGCGACGGTGTCGCTTGCGTATCCCACTACCTCACGATCGAGATCGAATTCAGGCATGAACAGGCGAAGCCAGCGGCCCTTCAGCAAACCGAAGTTGCTGTTGGCGCTGGGAACCGCGCGTCGCGCCAGCCGCCCCATGAGATCGTCGCCGACGATGATCGCGAACGGGTTGCCAGTATCCGCGAGCAACGTGGCTTCCACTCGACGTCCGTCGACGGCCATTAGCCCGACGCGCACCACGGGACGCTCAGGTGAACCGTGGTAAGCATTCCGTTGTTGGGGCATCGCGCATCAAGCGTCTGGGAGGCCAAAGATCGTGGCACTCTCGGGGTACTCAACGCCCGCTTGAATGACGAGGACTTCGGGAGAGTCGAAGCCCATCTGATTGAGCGTGACATCCAGCTCGCCAAAACTCATGGCGTCAGCAACGATCTTGCCGCTCGCAATGGCGATGAACCTGCCTTGTGGGTAATCGTTGTCAATGGCATTGCGCAGCCGTCGATACGCGGCTTGATTCACGGATTCTTCTGGCGATGGATCCATCGGTTCGGTTCTCCGTACTTGAGTCATTCAATTGTACCCCGCATATTGAACCCGGCCAATAAACCGTGCCGATGAATCGGCACCATCGATAGGACAGGGGAGGTCAGCGGTGGGTCACCGTTTCACGAACCCTTGTTCCGTCAGCCAGAATTGGCAATCGCGGGCCCAGGGGTGGAGTTTGGCGCGGTCATAGTCTTTCATGCCCAGCCCGATGCCGTGGCGGCCTTTTTCGTAGAGGTGCAAATCGAAGGGCACGTGGGCCTGGCGTAGCGCCTCGGCGAAAACCAGCGCGTTTTCGACTTTCACGGCCTCGTCGGCCACGGTCTGCCAGATGAAGCAGGGCGGCGTGTTTGGGGTCACGTTCAAGGCGGGCGAATAGGCGCGAATCTGCTCGGGCGATGGATTCTTGCCCAGGAACTGCTCGTGGCGCTGCGGCTTGTCGTTGCGATCGAACAAGATGAACGCATAGCAAAGCACGCATAGGTCGGGCCGCGAGCTTACGCGCTCGATGGGGTCGGTGGCGTCGGCCCGCCCCTCGTCAAATCGAGTGCAAAGGGTGGCCGACAGATGCCCGCCCGCCGACGAACCCATGATGCCGATCCGTTTGCTATCGAGCTTCCACTGGGCCGCGTTGGCGCGCACGGTGCGGACGGCGCGGGCGGCGTCTTGCAAGCTGTCGGTCACATGATAGCCGTGCGGCAACAACCGATACCGCAGCACGAAGGCCGCCACGCCCAGGTCGTTCAGCCAGCGCGCGTAGGTTTCGCCTTCGTGCGGGGCCAGCACATGGTAGCCTCCGCCCGGACAGACGATCATCGCCGCGCCGGTGGCTCTTGTTGGTTCGGGCCAATACGGCGTAAGCAGCGGCACGTCTTGCGTTTCCTTGCCTAGCGCGCCAGGCGCTCCCTCGGGCCAAAGCGTGATTGGGCCGGGCTGGTTTTCGTCGGCGGCAGCGGCCGCGCCGCAGATCAGTAAGAGACTGGCGAGCCAGAGAGATCGGTGTGTTTGCATGGCGGCAGGCGAAGAACTTGGTAGGGAGTGGGAGTGATTGACAGAAAAATGAGGGACAGAAAAATTACGGATGCAAGGCACGACGACGGTCCCTCGCCATACCATTTTTCCGTCCCTCATATTTTTGTCAGATGATGCCGGCCACGCAACAACCTCCCGTGGTCAGGGTCGCTGTCTCAACGGCGAAAAGGCGGGATCGCTCAACAGCGTCTCATACCCGAACTGCTTGGCGGGTGAAGCGTCGTAGCGCGGCTCGGGTTGCTCAAAAACTCCGTCGCCGACGAGCCAGTGATAGAGCGTGACGGGCAGCGAACCGTTGCGGGCGCTTTGAATGCGGGCCCGCTTCAGGCCCGCACCAAAATAAAGCTGTGTGCCGTTCTTCTCGCCGAACGATTCTCCCGCGTGCCGGCCGGGCACCGCCGAATTCAAGCCCACGTGCTGGCGCGGAAAGACGTTGACCGTGCCTGCTCGATCGCTGTCGAAAAGATGTGAGTATTGAAAGATCGCGTCGGGACGCGACGTATACGAGAGCCACTCGCGCCAGCGCCAATCGTCACAACCGTCGCCGGCCGTCAGACAGGCTGCGAGCTGCTCGCGAATCTCCGCGGGTTTCGGGCCTCCCGGTGTGATCAACTCCTCGCGGATCGACGCCAGCAAATCCAGCGGATCGATGTCGCCCAATACCTCGTAGCGATACCGGGCCGCCGCGGCGCTCATCGCGGGTCCCCGCAGGCGCACGATGCGCGCCTCGCCTCGGTCGGGCGTGATAATCCGCACGACCGACTCGACTTCATCGGGCCAGGCAGAGCCCGGCGCGGGGCCGTGTTCGCGCACCAGCACCAGGTCGATTTCGTCATGCAGGTGCCGCAGCAGATGGTCGATGAAGTCGATCGTCTGCCCGCTCAAGAGCCGATGCTCGCGCAACTGGTGATAATCGGGGTGCCGCCGCCAGGCATTGTCGTCGCCCGCTAAACCTTCCGGCAAGAACAAGTCGAGCACATACGAGCCGCCGGCCGTCGAGCCGACGACCACATCGAAGGGCCGCGTCGGCTTGAGTCGGTCGCGGCCATGAATGTCGGGCAGGCCGCCTTCGTCTTGCGTCAGCTTTTGCACCGTGATCTCGAGGCCTTCGTCGCGCATCGCGTCGAACAGCAGTTTTTCGGTCGAGACCAGCCGCGGCGTGTAGACCAGCCCGTGATCGCTCACCACGCCAAACAGCGTGCGATCGGCGTAGTTCGAGCCGCCGTCGAGCGTCGGCGTCGATTGATAGACGTCGACCAGTTGCCCGAAATAAAAATCGAGCCGATCATACTCGCCGCGGCGGCCGATGATCTCGTCGGAATACGGCCCTTTGCCGTGAGCGAAATGATCGGGCCAAGGGTTGTACCACAAGAGGTAATCGGGCAGCCCCTCGTCTTCGTGCTCGGCCATGTAGCGGGCATATTCGCGGAACGTCTTCAATTCGACGGGGCTGAAGACCAGCTCGGCCAAAAAGCCGTGGTTCAGATTGCGGTGGTCGATCAGCCAGCGGCGGCGGTCGTTCAGTTCTTGCTCCAGCTCGGCCCGCCGGCGAAGCCGCAGCACGATCGCCTTTTCGATGAAATTGCGTTGCACTTCGCCGATGGCGGTGCCGACCTCGGCCGAAATTTTTTCCAACGCGCCGGTATCGACGGTCGGCATGGCGCTGACGGTGTTGTATCGCCAGAGCCGCTCAAAGAGCGTGCGGGCGCCGTCGGCATCGGGCCGCCGAGCGCCGCCGGGAATTTCGTCTTCGCGGTTGGCGAAAATGCGGCGGAATTCCAGCACGTCGCTCCCCCAAAAATACCAGCCGCGGCCCGTGCGGCGATCGAGATACGAAAAGTTGGGAATGCCCGTGCCGAACCGGCCCGCCACGCCGTGGCCCGAATAGATGATCGGCAGATTGCGCACCGAGATCGTGGGCGTATCGACGGTCGCCACGTTGACGGTCACCGCTTGCGCGTCAGGAGCGAAGATGTGCCGCTTAAAATTGGCGAGAAAGTCGGGCAAGTCCGGCGCGTCGCGTACCAGCTCGACCACGTCGCGACCCAGCGGCGGCAGCTTGGCCCGCTCGGCTTCGGCGTAGCTGGCGGGCGACATGTCCGACTGCTGATAGCGCTCGACCAGCGCGGCCAGGTATCGGGCGCCCGAGCTTTGGCGGTCGCCTTGCGAAAGCTGCGCCAGCCCTTCGAGCAGCTTGCCCTGCAAGCCGTCGACGGCGATGTGTACGGCTAACCGGCGCTGCGACTGGACCTGAGCATAATCGGAGATCTCATAATAGCGCCGGCCGGCAATGCACGCCTCGACCCATTCGCCGCGCCGGCGGCGGCGCTCGGACCGCTCGACGAACGATTGCAGCCAGTTGTCGGCCAGGTCGCGGATCATGTCGGTGAAGAACTCGACGAACTCGGTCAACCGCTCGTCGTCGCGCAAGATTTGCTCGACGGCGGCGACGTACTCGCTCTTGCCGGCGTCGGGGCGGCTGAGCGCGTCGTCGGAGCGGCCGAGCATTTCGCCCGCCACTTCGCGCACGATGGCTTTCACATCGCGGTAGGCGTCTTCGTCGTAGCGCCAGTGCACGGGCTGGCCGTCGGCCCCCGGCTTGGTGCGCAGGAAGAGGGCGTCGAACAGTCGCAGGGCGTTGGTCACATGACGGCGGATGCGCGGCGACTGCCGCACCAATTCGGCCAGGCCTGGGCCACCGACGGAAGCCTGGTCTTGCGGCTCGTCATAGCCCAGCGCCGCTCGCGCCTCGGCATCGCCGGTCACCGGCGAGCCATAAAGCTCGTACAGATGCATGACAAAGGGCAACGTTACGCGATCGATCCGGTCGCTTTCGACCAACGCCACCAGGCGGCCTGCGACATCGTCGCGCAGATCGCACGAGCGGATGAAAAGCACGACGGCTCGCTTGTTGACGGTCTTCAGGGCGCCACGGGCATTCTCATCGGTCAGCTCGATCGGCGCGTGGAACAGATCGCCCAGAAGTTCGACGCTCGATTTTCTTCCCGCCAGCAGGCTCGGAAACTGAAAACCGATCCACGCCCCCGCGGCCACGAACACCAGCAGCGCGGCGATCGAACCGAGCAGCCAGCGTTGGGCCCGCCGAGATTTGAGGAGCGACAACATGGCCGCACCATTGTAGCCGGTGGAGCGGCCTAACCGAAAATGTTTTGCCGGCCTTGACAATGCCGGTCGGCACTGGCTTACAATGCTGCCAACAGCAAAAGCACGACCAAAAAGAAATCTGTCTCGATGAAGCAAGCGATCGCGGGCGTGGCGCCCCCCGCCCTGGGCGAAGTAACGATTATGACCGTTTGGCCCACGCTGGCCGCCCGGGGCGACGGGCGGTTTTTCGGCCGGCTCTACGGCAATCGAGCGGGCATCCGCCTGCTGGGCATCGACATCACCCTGGGCAAGCTCATCGCCCTGGCCTCGATTCCCTTGATCTTGCCGATTTACTTTTTGATGGTCTTGCCCTGCTTCATTTTTCTGCCCAAGCTTGGCCCCATCCCGCGGATCTACGTCTCGAATCCCTGGGCGCGGCGGTATCGGCTGACCAACCGGCGGGTAGTCGTCGAGCGAGCGTCAGGCGAGGAAGTCTCGGCGGTGTCGCTCGACTCGTTCGACGCCATTGACGTGCATGTCTTGCCCGGACAAGAGTGGTATCCGGCCGGTGAGTTGATCTTCCGCAAGGGCACGGTCGAGACGTTTCGGCTGTCGGGTGTGCCGCGGCCCGAGACGTTTCGGCAGACCTGCCTGAAGGCCCAGCGAGCCCACTCGTCGGTCAAGCAAGCCGTCGAGCAGTTGGCCTCGGTGTGACTCGTAGGTTGTAGGGTGGGGCGAGTGAAACGAGTCCCATATGCATCAAATTAAGTTGTTGCGCCGAGAAATGTCTGTAGGGAACGCCCTCCGTGGCGTTCCGCGAAGGGCGAGTTGACGTCCATTCACAGTTCGCGGAACGCCACAGAGGGCGTTCCCTATCAGAGGCCACCGCCGATCAGAATGGCCCGCTTACTCGACCGGCTGGAACAATTGCCGGGGGTTGACGTGAATCAGCCGGGCGCTCACCAGATCGCGGTCGTGAATCCACGACAACTGGCGACTGTCGATGCCCGGCCTCGGCGAGTCTTGCACGACGAAATACCGCCCCTCGCGCACTTTCAATGTCTCCGGCCAGCGCGGCACGTCGACGGCCGGGATGGCGATCTTCTTGTCGGCGAGATAATCGGTGGTTTCTCCATTGACCACATAGCTATCGTTGCGAATCGAGAGCGTGTCGCCGGGCACGGCCAGCAACCGGCCGACGAGCAGCATGCCCGGCTCGCCGATGCGGGCTTGTGGGGGCAGCCGAAAGAGCACCACCGCCCCGGCGTGCAAATCGGCGGGGTCGATGCGACGGCGAAAGAGCAGGCGCTCGCCCGCATCGAGCGCGGGCGCCATTCCCGCGCCGGTGATATCGGTCCGGCCGAACTCCAGCGCCATCACGGCGGGGATTGCCAGCGACGCGGCCCAGGTCAGCGCGGTGGCCGGCCAAAACAGCCGCGCGAGCCAGCCGGGCGCGCCGGGGCGAATCGTGGCCCGGTTGACCGCCGAGATCTCGCGCAGCCACGCGATCAACGTGACAACCAGCGCGGCGATCGTAAGCCACAGCGCCGCGGGCAGCCACGAAACTATCAACCAGCTCAGCGCCGCCAAAAAAGCAAAGTACAGCAGAAACGTGATCGTGGCCCGGCGACCGTGGCCCAACAGCGCCCAACCCGCCCCCGGACAAAACCAGGCCCGCCGCCGGGCGCGGACACGGAGTCGCGGTTCATCGTCGGCGGTGGCCGGAGGCGGGGAAGCAGTATCTTCTAATAGGCTCATAGGGTCTTTCGATCTGCCCACGGACGTCTGTAGGGAACGCCCTCTGTGGCGTTCCGAGAACTGCGATTCGACGTCAATTCGCCCTTCGCGGAACGCCACGGAGGGCGTTCCCTACAGAGATCATTAGCCAACATCAGTGTCTTATCCATTCTCCGCAACCGTAACAACGCAGGCAAGCGGACTCGTAGCACGGAATTTATTCCGTTCCCCACAAGATCGCGGCCAAGATCATTCTCTACGGAAAAAACGGAATGAATCCCGTGCTACGACCCGTCGGCTCAAGTTTTCCGCCGCCACGGCCGATCATGGTGGGGTCATTCCATACCGAATCTGGAATACGCCCGCATGGATGTGGATCAAGTCCGCCGAATGGTCGTCGAGAGCCTGCCCCGCTTGGGATACCCCAAGGCAGAGCCGAATTGGGAAACCTTGCTTGTGAGCGACGGCCGGCCGACGGGCTGCCGGTTCGAGTTTGACCGAGTGCGGGCCTATTGGTTCGCCGGCCGCGAGGCGGTCGAGTTCTACCGCGACGATTGGGTACCGCTGACGTAGGTCAGGCTTTCCAGCCTGACGTAGCAAGTAGGGTGGGACGAGCTTGCGAGTCCCACCAGTTCGGCTCAATCCGAGATTGGTCCATTCTTTTCAATCGGCCCTCGGCATGTGTGGGCCAGCGGCCCTCGGCTGGTCCGGAGACGCCGACTACGTCGGCGATGCACAGCCGAGGGCGGCTGTGCCACATGCCTGTTCCCGCAATTACCGGTTTTGAATGTCAAAACCGATCAGACCCGAACGAATACTGGCCTCGTTCATAAAAACCGACGAGGCCGGTCTACCTGCCGCCTGACGCCACGCTGGCCGCCGAAGGAATCGGCCGCAAATAGGGGCGCATTTTTTCGAGCGTCTTGGGGCCGATGCCGCGCACGCGGCGCAGCTCGTCGTGATCGACAAACGGGCCTTGCTCGTCGCGCGAGGCGACGATGCGTTGGGCCAGCGTGCGGCCGATGCCCGGCAGTTGGGCCAGCTCGGGCCAATCGGCGCGATTGATGTCGACCACGAAGCGCGCTTCGAGTTTGGGCTGGCGGTCGATTTCGATGAGCCGCCCCTGCCAGCCGCCCTGCCGCAGCCACCAGGCGGCCATTGCCACCAGCGCCACGAGCACCAAGCCGCCCACCGCCGCCTGGTCGGCGCGCTTCAGCAGCCAGGGCGGTGTGGCATGGCGTGGCGGTTCGGGCGGAGGTTGCATGGCAACGGCTTATTAACTCATGCTCGCCGGGCGCGCCAACCGGCGCCGTGAGTCCGGCGCAGGGGCTGACAGAAAAATTGGTTGACAGAAGAATCTCTGATCGCTAGCACGGTGTCAACGATCGGCCTGGGCGGTGTCAAAGGTAACCGTAAAACCTCGTTCGGTCGTCTCGTCGAAGATGGCGAAGCTCGCGGCCTGCTGTTCGTAAACCAGTGGTCCGCCGGAGATCAAACCGGTTAGATCAATATCGGGTGGAACAGGCACCTCGGCCAGCGCGCGAGGCAGCTCGCCGTACTCGGCGCGATAGCCGCAAACGGCTAGCGCTAATCGGGCGGCGAGCAACCGCTGTCGATGGGCAAGGCCGCTCATGCGGATTTCATTGGGGTCAGGCAAAAAGATCGCGCACGCGGGCATTTCGCGGGCCTGAGCGCGGAAGTGGGCGTCGGCCGCGGCAAGCTCCGCCGCTGCTTTGGGGCCTTGCTCGTCGACCAACTCGGCAAAACGGCTCATGGCTTGAAGCATCACCGCTTCCCCGTATAACCGGCGCGGGCGATAAAGCCACGATCCCCACCACCGGTTTTT
>DATFDL010000448.1:0-2431 GCA_035252155.1 Pirellulales bacterium
GGCGCGAGAGCGCGAGGGGGCGACTGCCGATGATCGCGCCCTCGCGCCCTCGCCCTCTCGCCCTCTCGCCCCCTCGCCTCTTCGCCCCCTCGCCTCTTCTCCCCCTCGCCCCCTCGTCTTCTCCGTCCAGCCCGACCTGGCCCGCGGGCCGGCGCCCGGCGCGAACAGCCCCTATTGCGAGTTCCGCGCCCTGGTCGCCGGCAAGGTCCCCGTCACCCGCTGCGGCCGCTGCGGCAAGTCGCTGCCCGACATCGCTTATTTCGCGCACGAAGAGAAGCTGCGGTCGCTCGGCTTCGTGCAATACGGAGCCAGCGACGAGGCTTTTGAAATTCCCGGCCAGGGTTTGGGGCTGTTTACATGCCGCAAGGACGCCTGGCTCGGCTTTAACGAGCACATGCGCGGCTTCGGCGGTGAAGAGATGTACATCCACGCCAAGTACCGCCAGGCCGGCCGCAAAAATCTCTGCCTGCCGTTCTTGCGGTGGAACCATCGTTTCGGCCGCCCGCGCGGCGTTCCCTTCCCGCTGACTCGTTGGAACAAGGCGCGCAATTATGTGCTCGGCCACCAGGAGATGGGCTGGCCGCTCGATCCGGTCCGCAACCACTTCGTGGCCGACGGCAAGCTGACGCCGGAGGAGTGGCAATACCTGATCGACGATCCGGTGTCGCGGCTCGAGAGCAACGTCTGCAACACGTGCAACGCGGCGCCGAACCGTGCGCAGCCCGACGCCGCGGTCGTCGACGCCGCGGCGGCCGGCGACCCCGAGCCGCTGCTGAAGTGGTGCATGTCGATCGAGCGCGATCTCGAAAAACATCTGCCGAAGCTGGCCGAGCTGGCCGCGCAGTGTGGGCACGTGACCGAGTTCAGCGGCCGGCGGGAGAGCACGGTCGGCCTGCTGTGCGGGCTGTTGAAGTCGGAAGTTGGAAGTGTGAAGTTTGAAGACAGAACGCTTCAAACTTCAAACTTAAAACTTCCAACTCTCGTCTCCCACAACACCGAGCGCGACCGCCTGCTCCAGACGTTGCTCGAAAAATTCCCCGGCACGCTCTCTCTCAAGCAGACCGACTCGCCGGCGATCGAACGGATCGAGCCGACCGACCTGCTGTTTTTAGACACGCAGCACACCGCGGCCCGACTCTCGGAAGAACTTGCCAAGTTCGCCGGGGCGGTGCGACGCTATATCGTCGTGCACGACACGGCGATGTACGGCGAGACGGGCGAAGACGCGGGGCCAGGCGTGCTTGTGGCCCTGCGAAATTTCATGCGCCAGCAGCCACAATGGTCGGTGCTCTATCACACGGCGGAGCAATACGGCCTCACCGTGATCGGCTGCGACCCGGCGGACAAGCCCAAATTGCCGGGCAAAGTGACGCTGGCCGTGAACTTCGCCAAGGCCCTGGCCGAGCATGTGGCCGACGGCGGCCAGAAGGCCGAGCTGGCGGTCGTCGAAGAGCGGCTGTTGGTCTGCACGACGTGCGAGCACCGCAACGAGGGCAACTGTTCGGTCTGCGGTTGCGGCCTGGCGATCAAGGCTTCTTGGAGGTCGAGCGAGTGCCCGCTGGGCAAGTGGGAAAGGGTTCAGGGTTCAGGGTTCAGGGTTCAGGACGCGCAAGCGTCGAGCCGCCCAGATGACGTTCACGAAAATGCTGAACCCTGAACCCTGAACCCTGAACCCTGAACCCCCATGTTCATCACGGCGCTTTGCCCTACGTTCCGGCATCCCACGCTCTTGCAGAGCTCGCTCGCGCTGTGGAACGCCCAGACCTACCCGGCGCATTTGCGGCGGCTGGTGATCCTCGACGACGGCCAGACCTTTGACGACGATGTGGGCGACACCTGGGAGCTCCATTCCGCGCGGCAGCGGCTGCCGAGCTTGCCGGCCAAATACAACCTGCTGCTTTCGCTGGCGCCGCCCGAGACGGACGCCTTTCTCGTCTGGGAAGACGACGACACCTATTTGCCCGAATATGTTGCCGCGCATGCCGCGACGTTGCAAAACCACGAGCTGAGCCATCCGCGGTACGTGCTGAGCGATTACACGGGCTATCTGGTCGCCGAGCCCGCGGCCGGCCGCTTCCATTCGGCGCTCGGTTTTCGCCGCTCGCTCATTGAAAGAATCGGCGGCTGGCCCGTGACGGACCGCGCTGACTTTGATCAGCAGTTGCAAACCGCGCTGCACGCCGCCGCGGCCAGCAAGGGCGACCCCTTCGCCTCACCGGCCAGCAATAACCCCTGGAAAATTCCTTACGTGTACGGGTGGCACACGGGGCACGCGCACTGCCAGTCGACGATGCTCTCGCCGGCCGATGAGCTCTGGTATTTTCGAGGCGCTCAAGCCTACGCCGAGGTGCCTCACGTCGGCCGGCTCGTGGCGCGATACGATGAGCGGACGCTGCGGATCCTGGCCGCGATCGGCGAGGGTTCAGGGTTC
>DATFDL010000449.1:0-2048 GCA_035252155.1 Pirellulales bacterium
CACCATTGGGCGCATTGTACCTTGCAGCGTGCTGCTGGCTGAAACGGCGGGACTCGCAAGCTCGTCCCACCCTACAGGCTCCGTGCCATTCGCCGCCACTGGACAGTTATAATGTACATGCGTATAATAACCGACAAGGACACATTGCCCAAGCGAGGAGCCAAAAATCAATGGTCTCGCCAGCACACCCACATCACGCCGCGTTAGATTCCGCCTCCAACGAGTCGGTGGCCGCCGCACTCGACGAAGTGGCCCGGCTGCTTCAGCGGCAGTCGGACAACCCGTTTCGCATTGCGGCTTACCGCCGCGCCGCCAGCCAAGTGCGGCGGTTGCGTCGACCGTTGTACGAGATCTACCAGGCGTCGGGCGTCGAGGCGCTGCGAGATCTACCCGGTGTCGGCGAATCGCTGGCCCGCTCGATCGCCCAGTGGCTCGATACCGGCCGGCTCGATTTGCTCGATCGGCTTCGCGAGCGGTCGCACGGCGAGAAACTGCTGGCGACGCTTCCGGGCGTGGGCGCCGGCCTCGCCCAGCGTATCCGAACGACGCTGAGCGTGGCGACGCTCGAAGAACTTGAGGCGGCGGCCTACGACGGACGCCTGCGGCGCGTACCCGGCTTAGGTACGAAGCGACTCCGGGCCATTCGCGAGTCGTTGTCGGCCCGCTTGCAGCGGATGCCCGACAAGCACCCGCGGGCCGCCCCGGCCGTCGATGCCCACCAACCGCCGGTGAGCGAGTTACTCGAACTGGACCGCGAATATCTGAGTTTAGCCGCGCAGCGGCGGCTGCCACGGGTGGCGCCGCACCGCTTCAACTCCACCGGCGCGGCTTGGCTGCCGGTCTGGCATGCCGAGCGTGGCGGGCGGCGCTACACCGTGCTTTACTCGAACACGTCTCGTGCGCACGAAGCCGCCGCCACCCATGATTGGGTCGTCATCTATTGCGATGGCTCGCCTGGCACGGGGCAATGGACGGTGATTACCGCGGAGCTTGGCTCCCTGCGCGGCCGCCGCATCGTGCGCGGGCGAGAAGCCGAATGCCGCGACTACTATCGCGACAAGACCGCCCAGCAGGAGCTGCCGTTTGCGGTGCAGTAGCTGAAGAGCCCACAGCGGTTTGGCGGTCAAAATCGGCATGTGGACCAGCCGCCCCCGGCTGGTTCCCGACGCCGACTGGCGTCGGCGACGCACAGCCGAGGGCGGCTGTGCCACATGCCGGTTCGTGCAATTGCCGATCTTGAGCGTCAAAACGGATCGGAAGCGGGTGCCGCTGTCATGCGGCTCGTTCGGCCAGGATTTGATTGAATTCGGGCAAGGCCCGCCAACACGACTCGAAACGCGCGCGATGGAGCGCGTGGTTGCCAAAAAAGACGTCTTCAAAGGCCACCATCGTCTGCCCGATGATCCGTTGCAGTCGCGGCTGCCGCCGAATGTCGCTCAGGTATTGGCGATTGGTTTTGCCCTTCATAAGCCGGATGACCTGCCGCTTGTCCATCTCGACCAACTGGTGGCTGAAGAGGTAGATGATCGCTTCGGCGAAATTGCCTTCTTCGTAGTAGCGCTGTGCTTCCGCGAGCAGATCGCGGCGGTCGCGGCGCATCGAGAACGGCAGGGCGTCGATGCGGGCGCTCTCGGCGGCCCGGCCTGGCGCGACGGCGGTCTCTTCGGCGGCCGAGAGATTCTCGCGGTTGACGTAGGCCCAGATAAACGCCGCGGCAATCGCGATCAACAGGATAATAATCGCGCTCCATACCAGAATTTGGCCCAGACTCATGCCCCCGAGATTCCACCGCCAATTCGGTGGCGTGGGGTCGTTCACTCGGGCGGGTTGAACCACCCGCACCGGCTTCAGCTCATCTTGCTCGGCGTCGTACCAGGGAAATTTTTGCTCGCCGAGCACCTGCCGGGCCTCGTCGACGGGTGACTCGTCGGCGCGAGCTGCCGCTCCGGCGATCGCCATGCAAACGGCAAGCAAGGTAGCCCCGGCCCTCGTGGTCGGCTGAGCCCCGGCCAGGGTGGCCGGATGCGTCGTCGTCGCCTTTCGCTCCG
>DATFDL010000450.1:0-7104 GCA_035252155.1 Pirellulales bacterium
TCGTTGGGCGCCAAGGGCGCCGCAGACCTGATTGAAGATTCGGAGTCGTTCGACGCGATGGGCTGAGTCGGCCGCGACGGGTCGAGCGCCGCCTCGAGTTGGGCCAGATCGCCGATGGCCGCCAGCCGCTGACCGAAGCGAAACGCCTTGGGCAGCACGGGCGATTGGGGCGCAAGCCGCCGCGACTGATCGATCAGCGCCAGCGACTGCTGCCAACGCGAATCGGGGCTGCCCATCTGCATGCTCGCTGACGTGTCGAGCAGATAAAACATCTCGGGCCGCTCGACCGGTCCCGGCAGTTCATCGACTCGGACCGGATTGGTAAGCACCACGACGATCACTAGCAGGATCGCCCCGCGCAGCGTCCAGAGGCTCCAGCGGCGCGAAACATCGTTGGCCGGACCCAGCAGCCAGCGCAGCAGCAGCACCGCGCACGGCAAGGCAAGCGCCAAGCCGAGCACGGCGGCAAGCGACAGCGGCGGCAGGAATTCAGTGAAGTGATCCGGTCTCATCTTCCCTGACCTCCGACCTCTGACCTCTGACCTCTGGGTATCGAACGCGCAAAGGCCGTGGTGTAGATGTTGGTGCTCTCGTTTTCAGCCGGTTCGCGGTGCGGATCGGCGTGCCACACTTCGCGGCCGCCGCGCTTCAGCCAGACCGCGCGATTGGTGAACAGCACCGGCGCGTAGAACCAGGCCAACTCGCCTTCAGCGCGGCGGCATTCCACGAGCAAGATGATCTCGGGATCGGTGCCTTTGGTCCAGACGTGACAAAACAGTGCGCCATCGACCACTTCGCCTTGCCCGTCGCCGTAGCGCATCAACGGTTGCGGCAAGAGGCGCAACTGCCAGCGACCGTCGGCTTCCATGTCGGCAGTGAAGCCGCGGGCGATGGCACGCATCTGGGTCAGCCTCGCCGTGGCGGTGGCGGCGGGCGGAGGAGCGTCGTCCAATGGTTCGACTTTCAAGCCCTCGGCGGGTGCCCAGCGGCGACCGTTTTGAACGGTGGCCGGCGCAATCGGCTTGTCGGCGAGCAGATGGAACTCTTGATAGATGTAGCGCAGTTCGTTGAACGGACCCGACAAAATGCAACCGATCACCTCCGGGCGTCCGTCGTGCGTCCACGCGAAAACGTCTCCGGACCAGTCGTCGTCGTTGGCCCAGCGCATGATCGGCTTTTCGACGAGTTTTAATCGCTGCTGATGGTCTGCGTCGCGGTAAAACTCCAAACGCTCGGCGTCGGCGCGATACGCTTCGCGAACCGGATCGGCCGCGGTCTCGGACTTGACTTCCTTTTCGGCGAGCACGACTGAGGTGAAGCACCCGACGAGCAGCAGTTGCATGGAAACCACGAATGACACGAATCGCACGAATGTTTTTTCTATTCGTGTCATTCGTGCAATTCGTGGTTGAAACAATTTGGTTGCCAAGCCGGGGCATCGCCAAGGCTCTGCCCCAGCCACCGCAAATCGTACTCGTGTCGAATTCACGCCTGTTCGCCCTTCACGGAACGGCACGGAGTCCGTTCCCTACAGAAGTTACTTCTCTTCCCTGACCCCCGAATCCCGACCCCTGGCCCCTGCTTTCGCCCCCGCCAGCACTTGATAATAACGATCGACCAAGTCCTGATATTGCGGCGGAATCGGTTCGTCGCCGGCGGCCAGCAAATCGCCGAGCATCAGTTCCTGCATCTGCGCCCGCAACGACGAGGACAACCGCGAAATCAACCGCCGATACGGAACCGGCGCGGCGTAATAGCCCCCCTCGCGCCGGCCCCAAGCCCAACGGATGCCGGCTAGATCTCCGTCCCAACCTGCCTGCTTCATTTCATCGAGAAACTCCTGGCGCAGTTCTTCGTCGACGCCCGCCTCGTCGAGCCGCTCGAGCAATTGATCGGCTTCGACGTGCCAACCGGTGATCCGCTCGTTGGTGTCGAGCTCGTCCAACCGTTCGTCGAGCGCCGCGAGCTTTTGCTCCAGATCGGCCAGCTCGTCGACGCGCGGGGCGACGATCGCCCGACGCAAGACGGCCAGTTGCTCGGCAGCCGCTTCCATCCGCTCGGCGCCGTCCCCCACCGTCGCACGGGCGTCTTCCAGCTTGGCATTGCGCACCGTTTCGGGCAAGTCGGCCAGCCGTTGGGTCAGCGCTTTCAAGCCGAGCGAGCCGACCATCTCTTCCACCTTTTTGGCCGAAGCCTGGTCTTCGGGCCGATCGGATTTGGCGGCGGCGGCCAGGACGTCGGCCAGCGTTTCCGCCTTGTCGGCGATCTGCTGAGCGTCGTCGGCCAACTTTTCCTTCGTCTCTTCGCCAGGCTTGTCGCTCTGACCTTTGCCGGGCATCGGTTTTTCTTCGTCCATCGGTTCGCCGCCTCCGGACCCGCTCTGGCCTTGTGACTGCGCCAAACGGTCTTCAAAATCGTTTTGCTCCTTGGCCAAGTCGGCGGCCATTTGCTGAGCGGCGGCGATGCGGTCGGCCTGTTCCTTGGCCGCCAATGCCGCGACCTGTTCCGACAGTTCGCGGAAACCGCGACCGGCGGCTTTGACCGGCTCCTCGGCCTCTTTGCCAGCGCCGCGGTCGAGCGCGGCCGCGGCCTCTTCGGCCGACTTCGCCGCCGCCGCCATCCGCTCTTTGGCCAGGTCGGTGGCGCCCTTCAATTTGCCCAAGGTCTGTTCCAACTCGCGCGCCTCGAGCGACACATCGAGTTGACGATCTTCCAAATCTTCTCGCTCGGCCGCATCCGCCACGCGCCGATTCTTTGCCGCTTTGTCTGTATCTTTCTCCTCTTCGTTGTTGTTCTGTCCCTCATCTTTTTGCCCGTCATCTTTTTGCCTTTTCTCCGGCGGCGCATCTTTCGGGGATTTGTCTCCCCCTTGCCCCTCGCCCTCTGCTTCGCCTTTGCCCTCCATGTCGAGTCCAGCGAGCGTGGCGTAAACAAAATCTTCGCGATCGGCGAGTTCTTTCAGCCGCTCGGCAAGCTGTTCGGCCTCTTCAGCGTCGGTCTTGGGCTTGCGGAGCTTCTGGCGTTGCAGGCGGTCGAACATGCGCAAGGCCGCCAACTGGGCCTTGTCGGGGTTCTTTTCGATCGCGAACTGCACGCGGTCGCGACCCTCGATCAGTTCCTTCAGCGCGTCACGCATTTGCAGCGTGGCGGTGTCGTACTTGCCGGCCGAGAGCGAATCGGTGGCGCCCAGCATCGAGGCCTCGGCCTGGTAGAGCAACTCGGTGTCGTCAATGCCGCGGGCTTCGAGCCCTTCGGCCAGCTCGCGCGTGGCCTTCGCCAGCTCGCCCTCGAATTTGGTGAGCGAATCGACCGCCGCCAGATCGATCTGCCCGGTGTGTTCGAACGTGCGCGACAGGCGCACGCCGCGGTTCAAGGCATAGCGTTGTCGGGCAATCAGCTCTTCGAGCGTTTTAAGCTGCACGCCCTGGCCCATGCCCATCCCGTCGAAATCGACCAGCCGATACGTGCGGCGGAACGGGCGGATATCGACAAACCGCAGGTCGGTCTCGGTGCGCTGCGGCGAGCCGGGCCGGATATCTTCGGCAAAGGCGTAATACATCACGCTGTCTTGCTGGCTAAGCTGAAAGTGCTCCAGGGGCAGCACCTTTTCCAACGCTTCGCGCGTCTTGGGAGTCAACTCGCCAGTGGTTTGCAGCTCTTCGGCGGCGGCCTCAAAGTCAAAGTCTTCGGCCAGCAAGGGGTACTCTTCCTCGTTGTTGACTTCAAACATGATGCCGGCCCGCGACAAGCCAAAATCGTCGCTGACTCGGATCCGCATCAGCACCTCGGCCAGGGTGTGGACTTCGAGTGCTTCGCTGGGGCTTTCGAACCAGACTTGCGGCGCCTCGTCTTGCCTGGCGCGCAGGCGGTGCTTGTTGTCGGCCAGCTCCATGCCGTCGGCGCTTTGGGCCACGATGGCGAATGTCTTATCGCCGGTTACTTCAAACTCGGTCGAAAGTTCCAGCCCGTTGACCGCCAGCGGCGTGCGCCGCGGCGGTTCGGCGTCGCGGCTGCGCCGGGCGTCTTGCATTTCAATCCAAGCGGCCTGCGGCTCACGATCCAATTTGATGGTCAGCTTGACCTGCGAGCCGACCAACGCCGCGATGTCGCCACCCTCGACCATCGATTCCTTGAGCCGCGTGTAGGCGGGCGGTTGGACGGCTGCCCGCATGTTGGCGATTTTCAGTGGATAACGAACATCGACGCGGTAGATTTCGCTCGTGGCCGAAGCGGCGACGAAGCGATATTCCAACGGGCGGCGAATGCGCTCGAGCGGAGCCTCGAACGTCCATTGCCGCTCGCCGCTCTGCTGGGCCGATTCCGTCGGCAGCAGCTCGTCGCGCCACTCGCCGGTTTCGTCGTCGAGCCGGCGGCTTTGGAAGAGCACATGGTCGCCCAGGCGGCCCGCGACCGTTGCTTGGACCGCGAGCGACTCGCCTTCTTTCACCGAGGTACTGCCCGGCGTGACCGTCAGCCTCGTATAGGGTTCTTCGCCCAGTAGCGCGCGTTTCGCGGCGATCCGCCATTGCCAATCGAAGGCCGAGGCACCGGCCAGCAGCAGGCCAACGGCCGCGGCCAACAACGACGCCAGTGCCAGCGACTTCCACGGCACGACGGCGTCGAGCGGCAGCGGCTGAGCGCGGCGAACGGTGTCGTCTTCCAGCGCCGCCACCAGCGTGCCGGTGACGCCGGCCTGTTGGATTTCTTGCGGCGAGAGCTCTCCATATTGCACGGTAGTGCGGATGCGCTGACCCAGTTGCGGAAACACTCGTTCGATGGCGCCGGCGGTGGCGTTGCGCTGCCAGCGTCGGACACTTTCGATCGCCAGCCAGAGGCCAGCGACCGAGGCCGCGACCGCGAGACCAATGGCGCCCGACAGCCGCCAAGGACGAGCCAGCTCGAACGTGTAATCGGCGGCGGTCAGCAGTGCCAATCCGGCCAGGGCCGCCAGCAGCATCCAGCACAGAGCCTGCCACAACTGCACGCGGCGGGCCTGCGTCCAGATACGATCGAAACGACGGATGAAAGATGAAGATTGGGACATGAGGTCACCTGTTTGTAGAACGGAATTCAATCCGTTTGAAAACGGAGGTTCGGATGATGGACGTTGTCTTCTGCAATGTCGCCTTTCGCTCCGCGAAAGGAGCGTTTCTTTCGCGGACCGAAAGACGATAATGACGTTTCATGCCGCGGTACGGTTTGCAATCAGCCCCTCCAATAACAACATGCCGAGCAGCAACGCCGCGATCCAGGGCCAAAACTCGCTATCGATCATTTCGGCCCCGATCGAGGCTTGCATCGGCTCGGGGGCCGCTTGGTTCGCGACGTCGTCGCTCAGTTTCAATCCAAACCGCTCGACAAATTCTTGCGGCGCGCAGCGCTCGGTCTCGGCTTCACGCGGGCTGGTGTTGACCACCAACAGATACCCATCCTGCGCTTGCACGCCCGGCTCGGCATCGACCGCGACTTCGGTGCGGCCCTCCAAAACCGCTTGGCGCACACGTCCGCCGGCGGTCAGCCCGGCCTGGTAACCGACCAATTGATAGACCAGCGGCAGATAAAGCCGGCTGCGGGGCCAGTCGCTCCACTGTCGGTCGCCGCTGGAGGTGAACCAAAGGACGCTGCCTTTTCCCACGCGACGTTCGACCAGTGCGGGCTTGCCGTCGCGAAACATGGCAAGCACCTCAGCGTCGGTGGCCGGCGCCACGTGGGTGCAGGCGGAGAACGACAGCCGCCGCAGATCGCCCAACTGCGGATCGCTGAAGGCCGCGAACACCGGGTGCTTGATGTTCCACGACTCGAGCCGCAACGGCAGATCGGTGGCTGCGGAGACGCCGATGATTTGCCCTGGTGCAAGCCCCGCCGACGCCAGGGCGGCCGTTCGCTCGCGCGTCACGTTTTCGCCGCCAAAGACCAACAGTCCACCGCCGCGCTCGACAAACCGCGCCAACCGGGCCGCGTCGCGCGCGTCGAGCTCGCCCACATCGGCCAAGACCACCACGTCGTAACGGTCGAACGACGCCGGCAGATCGTCGGCGGCCACACGGTGCGGCTCGAACGAGTTCGAAGGGTCGAGTTCGCCCGGCGGCCCCAGCCGCAGCGCGGTTTCTAAGAAATACGTCGCAGCCAGCGCCGGCGACGCGGCCGAGCGGCCATCGACCAGCAGCACCTGATAGGGCTTGGACGCCATGATCGCCACGAAACGCTGGTTATCGAGCGGCAGGTCGTCGTCGGTCTCGACGCGGACGCTGCCTTGCCACGTTCCCTCGGCTAGTGGCGTTAAATCGAATCGCAACGACTCGGCCGCCCCCGGCTCGATCTTCACACGCTCACGAATTTCGAGCTTGCGCGGACCGTTGGCCAGATCGAGCGCGACGGGCAATTCTTCGGTGGTGAACGGCCCGCCATTGTAAATCGTCACGTGGACAGCGGTCTGTTCGCCGGGCCGCAGCCACGGACGCTCGACGCGTGCTTCGGTGACCGCCACGTTGTTGACCGCGCTGCGCCCCAAATCGTGCAAGTGCGAAACGACGTCGTCGGGCAACACATCGATCTCGCTCCAAGCCAGGCCGCTGCGCTGCAGGTCGGTGAAGACGTGCAAAATCCTGGGACCAGGCGACGCCTTGGCCAAAACGTCTCGCGCCCAGTCCATGGCCGCGCCGTAATCGGTGCCGCCACTGCACGACGCCGGCGCGGTAAGCTTGCCGGCCAGCTCGGCCGCCGAGGCGTCGCGCCGCTCACCGCCGCCCGGGACTGGGTCGCCCGTCAATAGCGGGTGGACGGCGTGATCGAAAAAGGCGATTTCGAATCGCGTGTTATCAGCGGCGTGGGCCAGCAACTCCTGCGTGGCCCCGACGGCGCGGTCGATCAGTCGCGGGCCGTCGTCGGCCAGCCCCATGGTGGCCGAGCGGTCGATGAGCACGGCCACGGTCTGCTTTTGCCCGGCGGAGTGGAAGGCCCGCCAATTAGGCCGGGCAAACAGCACCGCCAGCAAGGCGACGCACGCCAGCCGCAGCGTCAACAGCAGCCACCGCATGACGCGGCGCCGGCGAGCGTTTTGCTGGAGCACGACGCGCAGAAACCGCAGCGTACCCAAGTCAACTC
>DATFDL010000451.1:0-14184 GCA_035252155.1 Pirellulales bacterium
CATCAGCCACAGGTTGCCGCCCATCAACCCCTCGCGATAGCCAAAGCGGCGGTCGATCACAAACTCGCCGCCCAAGATCGGCACCACCCACACTCGCCGGCCATGTCGCGCGTCGCGCCGCTGAAACCCGTCGCCAAAAAACGCGATCTTGCGACCTAGCTTAAAATACGGCTCGGCGTCTTGCAGGCTAAAGCAGGCCGCGGTCGGGCAGGTGAGCACGTTCTGGCTCAGCCGCACCAGCAGGCTGCGCTCGAGCGCCTCGACGCGGTCTTTGCGAAACCGCGGCACGTGAAATTGCACCAGCGCCCCAGGCCGGCCGTCGGGCGTGGCCGGATCCTCGTCGCCGCCCGGACCGATGTAACGATCGAGCCCGGCCTCGCAATCGCAGAGGATGGTGCTCGAGGCGTTGCCCGTCGCCGCGGTGACCGCATGGTCGAGCCAGCCACGGTCGCGGGCGGTAATGAGTACTTCGGCGTAGAGGCTGCGGAACGCCTCGGCGTAGGTGTCGTCGATCTCAGCACTCATACACCGCGCGCTCGGTGATGATTTTGTCCATGAACACGTCGTGCGGCGCGGTGGGGATTTCGTCGAACAGTTGGCACTCGAAGGCCAGCGCCACCAGCGGCGTGTCGGGCCGGGCGTGCTCGAGCAGCTTGTCGTAATAGCCCTTGCCGTGACCCATGCGGCCACCGCGGCGGTCGAAGGCCACGCCCGGCACCATGATCAAATCGAGTTCCGCCACGTTGACTTGCTTGACGGCCAGCCCGCGCAGCTCGGCTTTCGGCTCCAGAATCTTGTACATGCCGACGGCCAGCTCATCCATGCTATCCAAGAGGAACAGTTCCAGTTCTCCCTCGACGCAGTAGGGCACCACGATTCGCTTGCCATGCGTGAGTGCCTCAGGCAGAAACTGCCGCGTGCGGACCTCGGTGCGCACATCGACGAAGCACATCACCGTGCGTGCCGCCTGGTATTCGGGCAGGGCGGCGAACTGATCGCAAATCCGCCGGCTCAGCTCTTCCTTGTTCTCTTGCGCCCGCCGATTGGCGTGGGCTTGTTCGCGGATGGCCTGCTTGCGCTGTTGAAAATCGATCACCTGTTCCGGCGGCATCCTGACTCCTTGGTTCCCGTGAGGACTGAATCGCGTACCGAGTGAGTATAGCCGTTTCTCCCGCAGCCCGACCAGGGGCGGCCCATTTTCTCGCAGGGGCATCAACGCTACCATCAGTGAATGGCTGAATCGCAACGCGCCCACTCACCGCCGACCCCCATGCACTGCCCGGCGAAAGTTTCGATCGGGCTGGTGCAGACGAGTTGCGGACCGACCAAAGAGGCCAACTTGGCCAAGGCGCTGGCTCGCATCGGCGAAGCGGCGGCGGCCGGCGCGCAAATCGTCTGCCTGCAGGAGCTGTTCGCAGGCGAATACTTTTGCCAGACCGAAGATCATGCGCGGTTCGCCGAGGCCGAGCCGATTCCCGGCCCCACCAGCCAAGCGCTGGCGGAGGCCGCGCGGCGGCATGGGGTGGTGGTCATCGGGTCGCTCTTCGAGCGGCGAGCCGCCGGACTGTATCACAACACAGCGGTCGTCTTCGACGCCGATGGCCGACAGGCGGGCCTCTATCGCAAGATGCACATTCCCGACGACCCACTCTACTACGAAAAGTTCTATTTCACACCGGGCGATCTGGGATTTTCGAGCTGCCAGACGCGGTACGGACGGTTGGGCGTCTGCGTCTGCTGGGACCAGTGGTATCCCGAGGCCGCGCGGTTGACCGCGCTCACCGGCGCCCAGGTGCTGTTTTATCCGACGGCCATCGGCTGGCATCCCGCCGAAAAGGAAGAGTACGGCGCCAGCCAGCACTCGGCCTGGGAGACGATGATGCGCAGCCACGCGATTGCCAACGGCGTGTTTGTGGCCGCGGCCAATCGCACGGGCGGCGAGGGCAACCTGGAGTTCTGGGGCGCCTCGTTTGTCGCCGACCCCAACGGCAATGTGCTTGCCCGTGCCGACCACGGCGTCGAAACCACGTTGGTCGTCGAGTGCAATCTCGATCAGATCGACGTCGTCCGCACGCACTGGCCGTTTCTGCGCGATCGCCGCATCGACGCCTATGGCGATCTGGTGAAACGCTATCTTGATGGGTGAGGCGATTTTGGATTTTCGATTTTGGATTTTCGATTTACATTCCTCGCCTCAAACTTTCTTCCCTGGCCTCTGGCCTCTGACCTCCGGCCCCTTCCTCCTGTGTCCGTCCCGCACGCTTCCACCGACATGCCCCCGGCCAGCTTCGGCTATCGCATGCCGGCCGAGTGGGAGCCGCACGCGGCCACGTGGCTGTCGTGGCCGCATAATCGCGAAAGCTGGCCGGGCCAATTCGAGCCGATCCCCGGCGTCTGGGCCCAGTTGGTCGATGCTCTCTGCCAGGTCGAGCCGGTCCACATTCTCGCTGGGGGCGAGGCGGTCATGGCCGAGGCACTGCGCCTGGTGGGCCACTTTCCCCGCGTCACGCTGCACGATATTGCCACGAACGACGCCTGGATGCGCGACCACGGACCGATGTTTCTCACCGGCCCCGCCGGCACGCCGCCGGCGCTGGTCGATTGGCAGTATAACGCCTGGGGCGGCAAGTATCCGCCCTTCGACCGCGACCAGGAAGTGCCGCGACAAATCGCCGAGACGCTCGGCTTTCGCCGATTCGAGCCGCAGATCGTGCTCGAAGGCGGAGCCGTCGATGTCAACGGCGCCGGCTCGCTACTCACGACCGAGCAATGCCTGCTGAACCCCAACCGCAATCCACATCTGGGCCGCGCCGATTTGGAACAATACCTGGCCGATTATTGCGGCGCTCGGCATGTCATCTGGCTGGGCGGCGGCATTGCCGGCGATGATACCGACGGGCATATCGACGAGCTGGCCCGTTTTGTCTCGCCCCGGACGGTGCTGGCGGCCTTCGAGGAGGATCCCTCCGACGTCAACCATGATCCGCTGCGCGACAATCTGCAGCGGTTGCGCTCCGCCGGCGACGAGCAAGGCCGCCCGCTCGAAATCGTCACGTTGCCCATGCCCCGCCCGATCTTTCATGGGGAGCATCGGCTGCCCGCCAGCTATCTGAATTTTTACATCGCCAACGCGCTGGTTGTGGTGCCGCAGTTTGGCGATTCGGCCGACGCGCTGGCCATCGAAACATTGGCCGAATTGTTTCCCGGCCGCCGCATCCGCGGGATGCGCGCAGTCGAGCTGGCCTGGGGTCTGGGGGCCTTTCACTGCATCACTCAGCAACAACCGCTCCTTTGATCGTCCCAACACCAACCCGAAGCGCCAGCGAGGCAGCCGCAGTCGGCCTGTTGATCTTGCTCTTGCCGCTGGCAGCGCTCGCCGCCGATTCCGCGACGCCCGCGTCGAAGCCGCCGCCCTCAAAGACCTATGCCGAAATTCGCGTCATCGATGCTGAGACCGGGCGCGGGGTGCCGCTGGTCGAGCTGGAGACGGTCAATAATTTAACTTTCGTCACCGATAACGCGGGCCGGGTGGCGTTCAAGGAACCCGGCTTGATGGACCGCGAGGTCTTTTTCACCGTTCGTAGCCAGGGCTACGAAGTGCCGAAAGACGGCTTCGGCATCGCGGGAGTCAGGTTAACGCCGCGCGTCGGCTCGGCGGCCGAGATCAAAATCACGCGGCGGAACCGGGCCGAACGGCTCTGTCGGCTCACCGGTGAGGGGCTGTATCGCGACACGCTTCTACTGGGTTACGCGCCGCCGGTTGCTCCGTCGGCCCATCCCGGCAACGTCGCAGGGCAAGACTCGGTGCAGGCCGCCCTCTATCGCGGCAAGGTTTACTGGTTTTGGGGCGACACCCTGCGCATGGAATACCCGCTGGGCCTGTTTCGCACGTCCGGCGCGACGACACCGATCTTCAATCCGAAGGACCCGAAATCCGATCCCGCCCACGGTATCGCCTTCGACTATTTCGTCGATCAGAAATCGGGCTTCGCTCGGGCGATGATGCCACTCGACGAACGGCCCGAGGGCGTCGTGTGGATCAGTGCCGTGGCGGTCGTGCCCGACGAACGCGGATACGCTAACCCGAAGCGCCAGCGAGGCGTGAAAGAGAAGCTGATCGCGCATTACTCGCGCCGCAAAGGGTTGGGGGACGAGTACGAGCAGGGCATCGCCATGTTCGACGACGAACAGGCGGTGTTTACTTCGGCCAAGCAACTACCGCTCGACGAAAGCTGGCGCCGGCCCACCGGCCACCCGGTTGTCTTCAACGACCAAGGAACCCGATGGTTGATGTTCGGCAGCCCGACGCCGAATGTGCGTGTTCGAGCGACACTGCAAAGTGTGCTCGATCCCACTCAGTACGAAGCATTCACCTGCTTGAAACCCGGCGGTGATCCGACGCTTTCAGAACCGGAAATCGGGGCCGACGGCGCTCCGGTTTGGCGCTGGCAGAAAGCCCTGCCGCCGTTGGATTCAAAGACCGAACGGAAGCTAGTGGCGAGCGGCAAAATCGAGCCGCGGGACGCTCGGTTCTGTCCGGCCGATTCCGAAGCGCCGGACGAACGCATCGTGCTGCACAGCGGGTCGGTGCGGTGGAACGAGTATCGCAAACGTTGCGTGCTGCTAGCGGGGCAGATCGGCGGCAAGTCGTCACATCTGGGCGAAGTCTGGTATGCCGAAGCCGACCATCCCACGGGGCCGTTCGCCGTCGCCGTGCGCGTGGTCACGCACGACCGGCAGAGTTTTTACAACGTTTGCCACCACGCCTTTCTCGATCGCGATGGCGGACGGACGATCCATTTCGAGGGAACGTACACCAACGAGTTTTCGGGCAATCCGCACAAGACGCCGCGGTACAACTACAACCAGGTGCTGTACCGCCTCGATCTCGACCTGCCAGCGCTGCGCGAAGCGCAGGCGGGCAAGTGAGAGGCGGGTTTGGCCTCGCCATGCAGGTGTCTCAAAGCATCGAAGGACTAGGATCGTCGAACTCCCTATTCAGCATAAGCTCGCGAAAGCTCCTTGCAGAATTCGACAATTCCGAAGGAGCGAACGTGAACAACGTCACGATGTCGCGCTGAGTCTCCGACGGAAGCTTAACCAACTGCTCTTCTACGAGCATGTCTCGCTTGTCGCGCGGCATTCCTTCGAAGCTACTGTCGATCACGCGCACGCGGATTGACGCCGAATTGTAACGGTAAGCGTCCGCTTGCTCGAATGTTTGCCCCAGAAGTTCCTCGATGTGGCGGGTTTCCTCAGTTCGATTGGATTCCCATGCGTTGGTAGAGGATGTTGTCATGGTATTTGTGGCTCCACCCATTGGTATATTGCCTTGGCGGTATTGAGTAGGGCATTTGTCTCCCCAGTGTCCTTCCGCCCGGTCTCGTATCGCAAGTCAGTGGTCCAGTCGAAACGCCGCATCCTCCGGGCAAGTTCCAATCGCTGAAGGGCGACTCTCAAGAAATCACGAGCCGTCGTTGGCTGCATCGGACCGCTGCGGAAAGCACCAAAACTTGGTTGACGTTCTATTATAGCCCCGCCGTGAGAAGCAACCAACTCTAAGTTTATGCACCCTTGCCGGATCGACGGATTCGCTAGGATTCTTGGTCGGCGAGCCAGGCGTTGATTCGCTCGATGATTTCCGCCGGGTTTTGGCCCTCGCCCGCTACGAACGAGCCGATGGTCAGCTCGCCGGGCACGGCTCGCGTCCGTGCGACGTAGCCAAAGCCCCAGGCGATCAATTCGTCTTCAAGTGACGGATGTTCGGCGAGCAATATCTTCAGCGAAGAGCGCGCTGTAATGCGTCCTCGCGTCAGCAGCGAATCGGCCGGCGGCCAAAGTGTGCGAAGGCAGTTGGCCGCGAACAACGCCAACGCGGTTAGTTCCAGCGGCGCCGAGTACGCCAGCACGGCATAGGCGGCCGGCCAGACAGCCGTGCCAAGTTCGCTGGTCACGCGCAGCAGACAGCCCGCTTGCACGAGAAAAAAAATCGGCTTGACCAGCCGCGGCCAGGCCAACAACGTTTGTCCGAGAATGGGCAACAATCTCTGCCCGACTCCGAGGATCAAGGTCGTCATAAACCCCACGGCCAGAGCGTGCCGAGCCGCGCCGACACTACTGTGCGACGGGGCCACGCCGGTGGAGGCCCAACGCAGCGACGCGACGGTGAGCAAGAGCAGCCCGACCAGCAACCAAAGAAATGCGCACTGCACATAATATCGCAGAAAGTGGACGCCAATTTCCGGGCGCGAGGCCGACCACGAAGCGTCCGGGGCGGGGCGCCCGCGCCGGCGAAAGCCGCGCATGCCGGTGGCATAGCATCCCGCTCCGCCCAGAATCAAGAATGCTCCCACCGCTCGCAGCCACGGCCAGGCTTCGGGCGATCCGTTCAACATCAACGAGCCGGCGTTGTGCAGCCAAAAAGTCAACTCAATCGGCCTCGAGCGAGGCGAGCCGGCGCCCAAAAAGCCTGGCAACAATCGCAAGCCGAATCCATAGATGGCATTGATCGCAAAACCGAACACAGCGAACTGGAGCAACAGCAATCGCGCCCGGTCGGAATAGAGCGGGGCGTCGGCGGTCGCCAGCCGAGCGCGCAGCGCCAGCATCAACGTGGCCCAGCCCAACAGCCAGCCGGACGAGGCCAATATCAACCGCGCCCAGGTGATGTGCAGTTTGCCGGCCACTTGGAGCGTGACAATCGTTAAGAATCCGGCGGCCGAAATCCAGAGAAGCTCGCCGCTGGCCAGTGCTAGCCACGGAAACGCCGATGGCGCCAGTGAACCGACAAAGCTGCCGCCAACGCCGGTAATGAGCGCTGCCAGCAGTGCCCGCACCACTAGAGGTGATACCGGCCGCCGCCCTGTGGCCGTGGGCAAATACCGCAGAGCAATGCCCATCACGAACGCAACGATAAAGCCCCAGAGCTGTGCCTCGCCATGGACGACGACAAACCGATCGGGCACGGCGGCGAAGCTACCTTCTCGGCTGATCTGCCAAAGCAACCATCCGCCCCAGCCGACTCCCAACGAGAGCGTGCAGATCAGGGCCGCGGCCACGAACGGGCGATGGGTGGTTCGTTCGGCCGGTCCCCGGAAGTCGATGGTCGTGCCCGCTACCGCGGCTAACTCGGCCAAGAGTGTCGCGGCAAGCACGCCGCGACGTGCGGCGAAGCGCTCAATTGGTTCGAGGTGTCCGAATTTGACCCCGGGCCGGTCCGGCTCGGCGTAGCGCGCGAAAACCTCGCGGCAGCCGAGATAG
The DNA here is from genome assembly GCA_035252155.1 of Pirellulales bacterium. Taxonomy (GTDB): domain Bacteria; phylum Planctomycetota; class Planctomycetia; order Pirellulales; family JAICIG01; genus JAICLL01. Next base: position 7,261 of record DATFDL010000451.1, read on the forward strand.
TCGGCGGCGGCCTGCCGCACCGTCATCTCGGGCCGCAACGGCGGCCGGGCGGAAGTCGTTGGCTTAGACGCACGGAAAGACATGCGTGAAGATTACGGCACGAGATTTGAGGGAGTTTGGGCCGGCGGTGAAATCCACGACCTTTTTAGGACGACACGGATGAAACATAACTTCAAAGCGGGCGATCATGTGGAATGGAATTCGGAAGCGGGCCGCGTGCGCGGAACGATCGTCAAGAAGATCACTTCCGAAACGAAGTTCAAAGGGTACACGCGCCACGCCTCGAAAGACGAGCCACAGTATCTCATCCAAAGCGACAAGACCGAACACCTGGCCATGCACAAAGGATCGGCGCTGAAAAAGCTGCGCTCCACCAGCAAGCGGCCGGCCCGGCGGAAGCAAAGCGGTTCGAAATAGAAAACCGAATCAGCGATTCGTAACATCCGCATCTTCCTTGTCCTTCATCGGCACGCTGATGACCAGCGCGGCAAAACGAGCTCATGGCTCGCATGTTCACCACCATCCACTTGGCCTCGACCTGCGATTGCCTGGCAATTTCGTCAAAGATGTCTTCCATGGCACGGGCGTGCACCATGGCGCGGCTGTCGTGAAAATAGCGATGGTGCAACACTTCCAAGGTGGCGGCATAGATGCGGTGCATCAACTCCGCACGCTCCCGCGCGACGGCGACCGGCACGCGAAGCGCTTCGTCGGCCGCCTCGGCTGTGCCTGTTGCCTCGTCGCCGTCGGGCCTGTGCGCCGCATTATTCAAGGGTTCACCGCAAAGCGCGAAGGCGACAAAAAGGACTGTCGTTGCCGTGCCCGCCGCACAGGGACTTGCCGTGAACTTCACACGCATTACTTCACTCCTGAGGTCACGTCAATGAACGCCGCGCTGGGCCGGTGGTCCCGGCCCTCCTTGCCGGCTTCGGCGACCAGCATCGACAGCCGCGGCAACTCGCGCCGCAGGTAGTTGTGGTGCGTTGATTTGATATGGTCGCACAACTCGGCAATCGACATTTGATACCAATCGGTGCCGGTTTCGCGATACGCTGGCCGCATTTTTGCGGCGAGTTCATCGGCGATGTGGCGCGGGTCGAGTCCTTTCTCGCGGCAAACGTCCACCAGACGCTTGTCGCCCTCCCATACGACATCGATGCCGTGCGCATTGAAGACGCTGTAAAGTTGGGGCCGATGAGCGGCCCATGCCCGCACGGTCCGATGCAGATCGGAGCCTGTGGCGGCGTGTCGCGGCTCGCCGGCCGCCTTGGTCAAGTTCTGTCGTCCGCCGTTGTACCCCGCGCCTTGCTGGGTGGCGTCATCGGCTGCACCCCACGCGGACTTCGGCGATCGGTAGGTAATGACGGGGCAATGGGCAGTGCGCAGGAGTTTTTCCGCGGTACTGCCGGCCAGCAACCGGGCGAGCCGAGAGCGGTCGTGCATGCCGATGACGATGGTTTCGGCGTGCTCGCGATCGGCCAGTTTGACGATTTCGTCCGCCGGGTCGCCGTACAGCAACCGATATTCGCACACCACGCCGTGGTCTGGCGGCGCCATCGTCTTGAGTTTTGCCAGCTCTTCAACCGAAGGCTGCGGCTCCTCGTCGAAAAGCTCGCCGATGGGGTATTCCTCCAGTTCAGAGACATGGGCGATCAGCAACTTCGCGCCGCGGTCGCGAGCCAGCGACGTTGCGTAGGTCAACGCGTGATTTGCCGACTCCGAATAATCGGTCGCGACCAGGATGGTTTTCGAACTAGGCATTGCGAGTCCTCCTCAAGGCCCCTTCGCGGCCAGCGCCGATTCACGCCGCATCGCTCGTGGAAAGAGGAAACGGTTTTCCTCGTAGACGTTCTGGTGCAGGTTCATTTCCAGTTCCCACAAGCCGTCGAGCAACGATTGGTAGGTCTGGCAGACGTCGGGCGGAGCGACAAAACCGTGCGTCAACTCGCGCATCCGGAGCAACTCGGCGTCGATCGTGTCGTGGTCCTCTTCCAGCGAATTGATCAGGCTCGCCAGAGCATGTCGATCTTCCGCCGGGTGCATCGCAGCCAACTCGCGGATTACCGGAAACAACTCGCGCTCTTCGCGTTCGATGTGCGATTCGAGCGCTGCGCGGAATTGTTGAAACGCCGCGGCCAACTCTCGCGTCTCCGGGTGGTTTTGGGAGTTGGAGTAGGTAGCCTCGACTTTGTCCAACAGCGACGCCAACCTTGGCAGCTCGCATCGGTAGAAGGCGTGATGCACGTTCTCCAGATGCTGGCACAATTCGGCCAACGGGGCGGTCGCCCAATCGGCCCCGATTTCGTGGTGCGTGAGGCCGCTGAAGCGATCCAGCTCCGCCTTGACCATCATCGGGTCGAGGCTACGCTCGCGGCATAAGACCGCCAGCGAGGTGTCGGCGTCGCGGCAAAGGTCGAAGCCGCGATGCGTAAGTAGCCGGGCAAGCCCCGGCCGAAACGCAAGCCACTCGTGAACGGTACTGTGTTCATCGGGACGGTTCATGATGACCTCCGGGTGCTCGACAGGTCGTCTCTCGCAAATGACAGGCCCATCTCGATTTCGAAGTGTGCCTCTCTTACTTGCAACGAAAATCAAGCCTGAGAGAGCCAATCGCCCGTGTTGCCGCGCCCCCTCCGGCGTGCGGAAACGCACGCTCTGTGCGAATGTGTCACGCCCCACCGACAGACTACGGAGGCGGCGGGCGGCTAAAGTCGCGGCATCGTTGTTGCTAAAAAACGATTGGTATCAGTTTCTTGCGGATGCTGGTGCTATTCACACTTGAAAGGAGTGCTCTACCATGGCCATTCATCATGCCGTCTCGGCGGAAGTTTTTGACGTTCGACCCTTGGGACCTCGGGTAAAAGAATCGAAAACCAATGTGCTGGTGAAGACCGACACGCTGGAAGTGATCCGGCTTGTCCTGCCCGCCGGCAAGCAATTGCCGCCGCACCGGGTGGAAGGCGAGATCACGGTGCAGTGCCTGGAAGGCCGCATCGCGTTCGACGCCGACGGCACGCTGCACGAGCTGGCACAAGGCCAGATGCTTTACCTCGAGGGCGGGGCCACGCATGCTCTGCGGGGAATTGAAGATTCGTCGGTGCTGGTCACGATTCTGCTGAGGTGACGTCATGTTCCAGCTCAAGCGTGCGTACGAGCCGGCGTCGCGCGACGACGGCTGCCGAGTGCTGGTCGAGCGGCTCTGGCCGCGGGGCGTAAGCAAATCGCGGGCGAAGATCGACGCCTGGCTCAAAGACATCGCTCCCAGCGCCGCACTGCGCAAGTGGTACGGGCACGATCCCGAGCGGTGGGCCGATTTCCGCCGCCGCTATTGGCAAGAGCTGCGTTCGCATCCCGAAGCGGTGGCCGAGTTGCGTGCGAAACAGCGCCAGGGCAAGGTGACGCTCGTCTACGCGGCCCACGATCAGGAGCACAGCGGCGCGTTGGCATTGAAACAGTTTCTTGCCCGCACTAACCCGAAGCGCAAGCAAGGTAGCTGACCTGAGACCGGCGCATTTTTTGCGAAGAGCGATAAAACAGACCCAATCCAAACTCGCCGCGAGCTCTGCCGCGGCTAAGCTACGATGAGGAGTGATCGTCAATGTTCAGTGAACGTGTTCAAACCGAGCGATTGCAGGGACGTTCGCCGGGCAATGGCCCGAGGGAGCTAGACCGCCGCCGCTTGAATCCCTCGCGCGAACGAATCGCGCGGCGCGCTTATCAGATCTGGCAAGGCCGAGGTTGCCCGTGCGGCACGGAAGCTCAAGATTGGGCGCAGGCCGAGGCCGAGCTGAGGGCCGCCCAGTATTTCCGTGCGGGTAAGCTCGAGGCGCGCCGGAAGCACCGCTCCGCGGCGGTCAAGTGCGAACAATCTCCGGGACGCCGGACCGACGAGCAGTGCGATATTGTTGAAGAGGCATCGATGGAATCGTTTCCCGCCAGCGATGCACCGGCCTGGATTTATGGCGCAGGCGGCTCCCCGCGGAAGCCGCGATGATGCCACGCGTAGTTTAGGCACGAAAACACCACCTTGAGCAAAGGAGCGCACGAAATGAGCGATCCCCAGATTGCCACCGAAACACGCCTGCGAATGACCGTCGACGAGTTGCAATCGCGGCTCAAACGCGGCGAAGCCGCCACCATTTTAGACGCGCGCAACGACAAGGCCTGGCGCACCAGCCCCGTGAAGATCGCGGGCGCCATTCGTTACCCTTCGGCCCCCGATCCGTCGTGGCCGAAAGACCGCTTGACGGTGGTGTACTGAACGTGACCGGCCGAACAAGCCAGCGCCCGTGCGGCGCTATCACTTCGCGAGCAAGGGTTTCAACACGCCTTTGCGTTAGAAGGCGGTTTCGATGCCTGGGTCTCGGCGAGCGGATCGATCGAGCCGAAATGACGGCCTAGCCCTAATCGCTCTCCCCTCGATCGAGAGAAATTCACTCCGGTCGTCAAATCGCTGGCGGTGTCGAGTGGTGAAAGCGGCTAATGACGTCCCACGCCTCGGCGGGCGTTTCGGCATAGCTAATCAAGTCGAGGTGTTCGTCGGCAATCGTGCCTTCGTCGGCAAGAAAATGGAAATCGATCACCTGTTCCCAGTACTGCCGGCCAAACAGCACGATGGGAATCTCTTGCATGCGGTGCGTCTGGCGCAGCGTGAGGGCGTCAAGCAGCTCATCCAGCGTCCCAAATCCACCGGGAAAAACGATCAGCGCCTTGGCCCGCAGCAAGAAATGCATCTTGCGCATGGCGAAATAATGGAACTGAAAGCACAGATCGGGCGTGATATATGGGTTGGGCATCTGCTCGGCCGGCAGCGAGATGTTCAACCCGATCGACTTGCCGCCGGCTTCCGACGCGCCGCGATTGCCGGCCTCCATGATGCCCGGCCCGCCGCCGGTGACGATCACATAATGCGCCGTGCCGCCCGCCTGCGACTCGGTGGTGACCAGCCGGGCAAACTCGCGCGCCGCTTCGTAATATTGACTTTTCGCAAGCAGCCGCCGCGACCGTTCGACCTGCCGGGCCAGCCGCGGGTCGTCGGGCGACGACCGCAGCGCGATTTCGGCCCGTGCCAGCCGGCCTTCGGCCTGCTGTTGCTCGACGATTTGCGTGCTGCCGAAAAGCACAATCGTCGAGGCCACGCGATGCTCTTCCAGCAACAGTTCGGGCTTGAGCAGTTCCAACTGCATCCGCACCGGGCGCAGCTCGGGCCGGCTCAGAAAAGCAGTATCGCGCTCCGGCAACAGATAGCTGGCCGAATTGAGGATCGCCTGAACGTTCAGGTTGAGATCTTTGGCATGCGTCGCTTGAAAGGTTGGATCTGCCATACGTTAGCATTATGCGCCGCGGCCGAGAAAGAACAATCTCCACGGTTGCTTGAGGGCAGAAGCTTCGGCTAAAACTCAGTTCGACCATACTCCCTCCTCAAACAGCGCCGTGAGGCCATGAACGCGCCGCCAGGACCATTCGTGCCCGAAAATGGCGATCCTCAGCAACCTTCCGGGGCCGACCCGCGACGGCGGCTGGAATTTTTGCAAATGGGTCCGAACGACGCCCATCGGCTGCGCGGCATGGTGGCCGATTTTCAACAGTGGGCGGATGATTTTGTCGAGGTCTTCTACAAGCACCTGTTCGCCTTTCCAGAGACTGCCCGGTTCTTGCAGTCGCCGGCCACGGTCGCCTGGCTCAAACAGGCCCAGCAAGAGCACTTTCGATCGATGCTCGAGGCCGAGTGGGACGACGATTACTTTCAGCGGCGGCACACGGTAGGGCTGGCGCATGCCGAGGTGGGCATCGAGCCGCAGCCCTTTCTGGGCGCCTACAACCAATACGTGCAATACAGCTTTCGGCGGCTGGCCGAACTGTGTGCGGGCGACGTCGATGGGTTCATGGAGCAGACGTTGTCGCTGCTGAAGGCGATTTTCTTTGATATCGGCCTGACGCTCGACGCCTACTTTGCCCAATCGACGCACAAGCTGCGGCAGGCACTCGACATGTATTGGAAAGCGAATGTTGAGCTACGGCAGTTCGCCCAGCTTACATCGCACGATTTGAAGACGCCGCTGGCCACGGTGGCCAATCTCTGCGACGAGGCGCTCGACGAGTTCGGCGAGCAAATGCCCGACACGGCCCGCGACCTGGTCGCGGCCGCCAAAGCACGCACCTTTCGCATGAGCCGGATGATCGACGAGTTGCTGGCTTCGGCCGTGACGATGGAGCGCGGCGAACAAAACGCGGCCATCGATGCTCAACAGTCGCTCGACGAAGCGCTGGAGCTCACGCGTCCCTTGCTCGACCAACGCGGCGTCGAAGTCGAATTGGTGCGTCCGCTGCCGCGCGTGTGGGGAAACCAGGTGCGGCTGCGCGAAGCGTTTGTCAATCTGCTCACCAACGCCGCCAAGTTCATCGAGCGGCGGCCCGCGCGGGTGACGATCGACGCGCAAGTACAGGGTAATCGAGCAACCATCGTGGTGGCCGACAACGGGCCGGGCATCCCCGCCGATGAGCTGCAAAAAATCTTCGTGCCCTTCCGCCGCTTACCGACCAGCCGCGAGCAACCTGGCTCGGGCCTGGGGCTTTACTTCACCAGGAGCCTGATCACGCAGCAAGAAGGGCGGATTTGGGCCACCAGCCAGCTTGGGCAAGGCAGCCAATTCCACATCGAGCTGCGGCTGGCAGAGCGAGTGTAATTATTGGCTCAGCCCACCCCGTATTTTTCCAACAGCCGATACAAGCTGCGGCGGTTGATGCCCAGCGCCCGCGCGGCGCGGGCCTTGTTGCCGCGTTCGCGCTCCAGGATTTCAAGCACATGCGAACGTTCGATTTGCTCCAGCCGGTCGTCGCCCACCTCGACGCGCATCGACAAATCCACGGGCGGTCGTCGAACTTCCAGCGGCAGATCTTCCAGCCGCAGCAGGTTTTCGTCGG
>DATFDL010000452.1:0-3455 GCA_035252155.1 Pirellulales bacterium
TGCGTCTCCGGCAGCTAGCAGCACACAACCGTACCGCTCTGCGGCAGACGCCGCTACACCTGACAACACCCAAGCAGCGCGGCTAAACTATCGCTTGAACAGTCTTCAACGAAGGACAGCATTATGAGTGATTCATCATGATGATGAAGTCACCGAGCCGGTACCGATCTCCATCAAAATGACGCAAGCTATTGGCGACAATTTCCGCAAGTTCGCATTGCCGAAGCACGCAGGCGCCGTGGAGATCATCGAGATGCCGATGGAATTCGACCGAGATGGTTTCGTGAAACTGGCGCTGCAATTGTTCGCTGAGCTCGGCGAGACGGTCGCTCCAGTCTTCGTCGTCAGGGTCAATGTGATGTTGTAGCAACCAATCGCGGCGTTTGCAGTGCCACCGCAAATAAACGTCGCGCGGCAGGGAGTCGGCGGTGCGGAAGGTTATGAAATACGTTTTACCCGGTTGCTCCCAATGCGGCAGATGCCCGTAGGTGATCGAGAATTCCGCTTCACGATCGAAGAACTCAAACCCATCGGACATGGCTTGATCTCCGCCAATACCTGGACGAGGCAATATGCACAGCATATTGGTAAGCAGAGCCATATGCGAGCGGGCAAAGGCAATACTTCGTCGCCATGGGCGACCGGCAGTTCCCGTCACGGAGTGCCGGGACTACTTTGGCACAGCTTCGACCCCCGATAACCCCGACACCCACGGCAGCTCCAACACCCCAGGTAGCTCCGACACTCCGTGGCGGATATTCGGTCGCCTGGGCGACTGACAGTTCCAATCACCGGGTGCAATTCTACAACGGCGGCGGATGCGGCACGCCAGCAAGTTCCTCCACTGCACGACCCACGTACAGCGGCAGCGTAACGGGTGTCCGAACTTCCGGGCAGTGATGATGCACGGCCGTTCCGGACCAGCGAGTCGATTCGACGGAGTCGATGGCCGTCATTGGCAGAAACACCTTGCCCGTCAAATAGAGTTTGAGCGCCAGCCCTGAGGGGTAAACAACCACGGTGCCTTGGTTGCGCATCCCGGCGCCGAGATAAACGGTACATCCCCTGAAAACGGTCACCGGCGTTTCAGCCGGCGGCGGCGATCGCGAGAATTTTCCAAATGGGCCGTAGTCGAACGGGAAGGCCCGCAAGCCGAGAGCCAAGGGAATCGTCGGAAGTAGCAGTGGCGCCAAGGCGGCACAAACCGGAAACAACCGAAAATCGTTCCGCGACGACACCTGGTAGGCAAACCAGCCGAAGGTCAACGCGATCAGCGGCAGCAGGACCAGCGCGTATAGCCGCCACGACCGGTAGCGATGTGCCGGTTTTGTGGCTGGCTCGGACTCAGGCAATTGGATCATTCTTCGAGTGTCGCAAGGAGTCGGAGCCATCCGCAAGCAAAAATCGGAAGAATCTCATTCCTTCGGGGTGTTGTCGTCCGCGCTTGATTTCTGGCGACGAATCGACGTAAGTCGAAAAATCGGCGAGTCGCAAAATACCACGCCACCGGGTGATGACCTAAGCAAATCCTGCGAGTTTTCACGGTGAGTGCAAATTTGCAAACACCATGCGCGACGCTCGGCCTAAAAATCACTTATGTCGATTCGTGGACTCGGGTTGTGGAACTACGACAAATGGTTCGCAATGCGGTCCTCGCGCAAAGTGCCGCGAAAACCGACCAAGCCAGTTTTACGGGATGCTGCGGGAAGAGGGAGCAGGGGCCAGGATTCGAGGTTCGGGGTCAGCCAAAGCAATGAGTAACCGATGAAAGTGCGCTTGCATAAGCGGCGGTCGATGCTTTAGGGCAATCCGCAACGCTCGGAAGGTACGTAGGTTAGGCGCGACGGCAAGCGCGGGCTGGCTTGTTTTCCGCAAGCGATCGCGTTCCCGTCACGGAGTTCCGGGACTACGTTGGTTCCAGCGCCTCGGCATAAGGAATCGAACGACTGGGAAGCACGATTGATTCAACGGCACGCGCGACGTTCATCGGCAGCAGGATCGGGCCGCGGACCTCCTGGTTGTCGTGCTCCATCGTGCAAGACAGCCATCGACCGGGCAAAATTGACACGATGTCGCGGGCCGGAAGGTAGACATTTCCAAACAGCGCAATCTTGATGCCGAGGCCCGAACGATAGACGATCCATGTAATCATCGGCACGGTGCAGTTCAGCCGCCCAAATCTTCCATACGACGCATAGAAAACCGCAATCGCTGGCTCGCTCGGCAAGGGCGTGCGGCGAAAACGGCCAAAGACGCAATAGGGCCAAGGGAACGCAAAGGGACTCAACAGCAAGATCGTGGCGACCCCGTAGAACGGAAACCACGCGAACGACCACGCCAACAGCCGACTATCGCCGTATCGCCCTGCCAAATACATGCCGGGCAGCATCGTCGCTGTGAAGCCGAGCCAAACGACCGCGGCATATACGCGGCAGAACCAGTAGTGAAAAGGCGGCTTGCGGCTCATCGCGCGACGTCAGGCTCGAAAGCCTGACCAACGCCCCAAAACTACCCGGCTAGGACTCGAACCTAGAATGAGGGAGCCAAAGTCCCTAGTGTTACCATTACACCACCGGGTAACTACGACGATCGCTGCCGCTGCACGACGGAGAAGGCGAGCTGCTCCAGCTCAATCGCTAGGTCGACGCCGATCTGGCTCACCCGCTCGGGCAGGTTGATGGTCACGGGGGCGAAGTTCAAAATGCCCTCGACCCCCACGGCCGCCAACCGGTCAGCCACCACCTGGGCCGCCGCCGCCGGCACCGCGATCATCCCGAGCCGTATCCTAAGTTTCTTGGCAAGCTCTGGCAAGCGATCGAGATGCTCGACCGTCAAGCCCTCGATCCGCCCGCCGATCTTGGCCGGGTCGGTGTCAAACGCCGCCACGATGCGAAAGCCGCGCTGCTGAAACCCGCGATAGCCCAACAACGCCCGGCCCAAGTTGCCGGCGCCCACCAGCGCCGCCGGCCACTGCTGGTCGGTGCCCAAAATGCGTTTGATCGCCGCGATCAGCTCGTCGCAGCGGTAGCCGACGCCGGGGTAACCAAATTGCCCGAAGTAAGCCAGGTCTTTGCGCACTTGGGCGTCGGTAAATCCAAGCGTGCCGCCCAGACGGTTTGAACTGGTCGTAACATGCCCGTCGCGCACCAGGTGCTCCAGCTCGCGCAGGTATAGGCTGAGCCGGTTGACCACCGCCTTGGGCACGGCGGGTTCCAGGGGTGTTTCGACGGGCTTGCGGTTGGGGTGGGTCATGGGAGGCGGCTTGCGGCCTGACTCTAGGAAAACTTGCCCAGGCTCACAAGTCAAACGCAGGGGTCGGGATTCAGGGGTCGGGGGTCAGGGAAGAACGAGGGGGCGACAGGGCGACAAGGCGACAGGGTGACAGCATGAAAGAATCGCCCCCTCGCCTTGTCGCCCCCTCGCTTTGTCGTACTTCCCCGCCCCCCCGCCCCCCA
>DATFDL010000453.1:0-8315 GCA_035252155.1 Pirellulales bacterium
CGTGACATCATCGCCGGGCGCGCCGACCCAGCGATTCAGATCGAGACTTTCGACCAGTGGGCGCCGGAACCACGCCAGCAACCGCCGCTGCCAAACAAACTCGGGCGTCCAATCTGCCGGCCCGGCCAACAAAAACTCGTCGGGTGGCAAGGTTACCTGCCAGTAGCCGCGACGCATGCTCACCTGGCCCACGAGCCGTGGCAACTCAATCGCCTTCCGCCCGCTGTGCAACGAGCGACGCGGGACATCGTAGGTCAAATCGAGCACGTACCACGAGGCGGGCGCCAAGTTGATGATGCGTTCGCCGTTCCGATCGGCAACTTCGCGCGTAATCTCGCGACGCGGACCGGCGTCGGTCTTCAGCCAGTAACGAGCCCCGGTCGCACCCTCAGGCAAGTGCAACGCAATCCGCCGCGCTCCCGTCGAAAACCGATACACCCCGCGGTCTTGACGCGCGTGGGCCGAAAAACGGCTCGTCACCAGCGCCCGCTCGACGACGAACGCCCCTGTCGATGGTTCTTCGTCGAGCCGCACTGCCAAAACTAACTGTGGGCATGCGCCGGCAGCGGTCAGCGGCATCGTCGTCTCTCGCTCCGCCCGCGTACGCTCGTTCGCGGAGCGTAAGGCAGCCTTGGCCTCGTCAGCCGGCCCCCACAACTTGCCGAGCGGCTCGGCGTGCAAACCCGCGGGTGTTGTCACCGTCGCCTCATTTGACGAACATTCTCGATCGCCGGGCATCACCAGCGGAATCTCGACGCGGGCCGTGGCCAGGGGCGGCAACTCGCCGGAGCCGTCGCCCGACCACTCATACGAGGTCGTTAGCTCGCATTCGCCAAGGCGCGGCTCGGGTAACCGAACCCGCAAACGCACGCCCATGCCGCTGTCCATTGGCTCCTCATCGATACGCTCGACTTTCAAAGGTTGTCCGGCAAGTTTCACAACGATCGGCTCGGCTTGGACCAGTTCCGCCGGCGCTTCGAGAACGAGCACCTCGGTTGGTTCGTTGGCGATCGTGTACGACAACGTTTGATCGACCTTTGCCGCCGTTCCCGACAATTTCACCCGCGACATTACCCGTGCGGCGATCGTGCGAGCGGCAAGATGAAAATCGGCGACGAACCGGGCGTCGGGCGTGTCGGCCCGATAGCTCCAAGCGGGGCGGCCCGGCAACGGCCCGTCCTTCTCCTCCGGTATCGAGATGACGTCCCAGGCCGAGGGCGGCCGGGCGACCAGCCCGGTCGATTCCGCTGCGCGCGGCGCCAGCACCACGTTTTCGTCGGGGACAATCCTCACGTCCGCGCCGCCGAACGAATCGACCACCGCACGTGGAAAACGAACATCGATCGAACGGGCGTCGGCCGCGATCGGACGCCGGGCTTTGAATGTCAACTCGAGTTCGCCGGTCGCCGCCTGCTGCAAGGGAACCAGCACCGGGCTACCCTGGCCGACGACCAGTCCCGCGGTCTTCACCAGGCCGGGAGGACCGAGCGTGGTGTCATCGAGCGTCCAGTCGGCGAGATCGAATTCGATCCAAAACACCTTCGCCCCCGCGACGTGGTACTTCAACGTGGCGTCGAGCGTCAATTGACGCGGTCCGACAGCAAGGCGAAACGTCGAATCGGCAGACGTGCGTGTCTGCAACGGAGTGATCCGCGCAGGCAACGAATACGGCTGGCCGTAATACACGAAACCAGCCACCACGTCTTCTCGCGGCATCTCGGCGGGCAGATCTTCCGATTGCTGCACGCCTTGCCGCGGGCCGAACGTCACCTGCCAATCATCCTTCACTTGCACGGCCAAATAGCCGTATTGCCGAACCGCTCCCAACACTTCGAAGCCGCCCAATTCAAACGATCCGCCGCGCGTGACATCGTGCCCCTGGTCGGTAACCAGTTTCACCAGCAGCGGCCCGGAGGTCTTGTTCTTCAAACGAACCTCGACCACCTGGGGTTCCTGCGCCGCGGCTTCGCCAGCAACCGCTTCGACCGGCACGATGCTGTACTCGGCCTGGTTGTCGGGCAGCAACGTCGCGCCTCGCGGCAAGCGGACCTTGAAATTGCTGAATTCGCGGCCGAAGGCGTTGACACGCAGGGCGGCCGACGTGCGAATGCCCCGGCCGTCGACCTGCGCCACCACCTGGCCGTCGACCGAAAGAATTGCCGGTGAGTCGTTGCCGACCTGCTCGGGCTTTTGCCAGGAGATCGAAAAATCACCCGACAGTCCCGTGATCTGGAATTCGGTGGCGCCCTCGACCTGCCGAGTTTTGGCCAAGACCGAGTCCTTCGAGACCTCGCCTGTTGCTTCGGCCAGCGGCACGGTCAGCGTAAGCTTCGAAGTTACCGCTCGCGGGGCATTCAGCCGCAACGTAGCTCGGCCAGCCTGGCGCTCAACGGGCGTCAGCGCGTGCAACACCACCCGCCGCGGTTTTTGGGTTGTGCCGCGAAACCAAGCCACGTACTCATGGCTGGCCGACTCATAATCAAGTAGATGCTGCCCTTCGCCCTCGATCTCCGGCGGCTGGTCCAGCACGATCCCCCCCAGCCGCAGCGGCACACGGACCCAGTTTTCATCGCTGGCGTCGATCTCCAGCTCGATTCGCAAGACGGCGTGGTCGCGCTCGACCGTCCCACTGGCGTTCAGGCTTTTCAGCCGATAGCGGGGCCGCGAGATCGCAGTCGGGCCGCCATCGAGGGCCAGCAACGCCCGGCTGATTTCTTCCAGCGAACGGTTGATTAGCGGCACATACTCCTTGCCGTTGCCGTCGAGCACATAAAGGATGTCAGGTTCGGCCCGTTCGACCGCCTGAGCATGGGCGACCGGCTTTTCGGCCTCTTTATCCCTGGCGGGTTTGGCGGGCGAAGCGGCCGGGGCTTGTTGGGCGCGCGCTTTGGCCCCCCAACCAAAAAGGAAGGCGGCTGCAAGCAACGCCAGGGCATGGCTACCGACTCGCAAAGCCAATTGCTCCTCTTAATGCTCTCAACGGTTTTTTGTAGGGAACGGACTCCGTGCCGTTCCGCGAACTGCGATCGGAGGTTGATCCGCCCCCGGCTGTCTCAAACCGCCCGGCAGACGGAAACTAGGGCAAACGCGGCGCGCGGGCGGCGCCAAAATGGACGTGACCGTGCCTCACGGCACTATCCCACCAGTTTACCCAGTGGATTCGACCCGATAAAGCGGCAGGTAGCCCCGGCCCTTGTGGCCGAACCGGTAGATGCCTAGCTCTATCTGTTTTGTACCAGAGGACTGGCTTTATCGGTTTTCCGCATGGTTTGACGCGCTTTTTGAAGGCGACGCGAGCACCCGGCCACGAGGCGGGGCATCGGCTACCACACGGGATATTGACAAACTCTGCCATGCCGTTTCCAATGAAGCTGCGAACTCCTTTGCCTGGTCGGGGCCTTGTCCGCTGGAGGTGCGCCGATGACTGCCCACAAGCGCCGAGGGATAACTCTCATCGAGTTGCTGGTGGTGATTTTTATCATTGGACTCTTGATAGCGCTGCTCTTGCCGGCCGTCCAGGCGGCTCGGGAATCGGGCCGCCGGGTCACATGCCAGAGCCATCTTAAGCAGCTTGGCGCGGCCATGCTGAACCACGAGTCGGCCGAGAGGCGTCTGCCATCGGGCGGTTGGGGTTTCGCCTGGGTGGGCGACCCAGATCGTGGTACGGACCAATCGCAGCCTGGAGGCTGGACCTACAATCTGCTGCCCTACATCGAGCAGGAGAACATCGCCCAGATTGGCAAAAGCAAACCGTTCTCACAGAAAAAGGACGACCTGACCGCAGTCGTGCAGATCCCCGTTGCAATCTTCAATTGCCCCAGCCGCCGGTCGCTTGAGCTTTCGGAGTTTTCGCCCTTTCCGCCACCGGTCAACTTTAACGTCGTGCCGGCCGTCGCGCAAACTGATTACGCCGTCAACGCTGGCGATTACGACGTTGGCGGCGGTCCCGGCCCCTCTTCATTGGCGCAGGGGGACGACCCGAACTACCCCTGGCACGATACCTCGAAGGCCGACGGCGTTTGCTACCTCCGTAGCATGGTCACGCTGGCGGAAATCCGGGACGGGTTGAGCCACACCTACTTGGTTGGCGAAAAGTATTTCAACCGCGCATTCGACGCGGGCGATGACCAGTCGATGTATTCGGGCTACGATTACGACGGCTATCGCTGGACGAAGCCAAACTCGCCGCCGCTGCGCGACGGCAAGGTTTCGGCGCCCGATCGCTTTGGCAGCGCGCACGCGACGGCCTGCCACTTCGTGTTTTGCGACGGGTCCGTGCGGCCGATTCGATACGAAATCAACCCCGCTGTTCACCAACGGCTTGGTAATCGCGCGGATGGCCTCGCAATCGACAACTCGCAGTTTTAGCACCGATGCGGGCGGCTCAAACCGCAGGTCAGCGGCCGTGAAATTCGACCCGGACGCGGACGTCCTTGACTCTCCTGAGACCACGATCGAACGCGGACTGCTTATTCGCGACAAACCGCTGCTGAGGCGGTTCTACGGCGACTGCTATGCTTTTTTTGCCGAAGTGGCCCGCGACGCCAACGGGCCGAGGATCGAGCTCGGCAGTGGGGCCGGCTTCCTCGACACCGTCGTACCCGGAGTCATCCGCTCGGACCTTCTGAGATTGCCGGATATTGATCTCGTCGCGCGTGCGGAGAATTTGCCATTCGCCGATGGAAGCCTGTCAGCGATTTTTCTGCTGAATGCGTTGCACCACATCCCGGACGTTCGTTCGTTTATTGGTGAGGCAGCCCGTTGCTTGAAGTCCGGCGGCATGATGGCAATGATCGAACCGGCAAACACCGTCTTCTCGCGGTTCATTTACCGGAACTTTCATCACGAGCCGTTTTTGCCGGCTGCCGCGGACTGGTGTTTTCCCGCGGGCCGTCCGCTGTCGATGGCCAATGGGGCATTGCCCTGGATCGTGTTTGTACGTGACCGCGAGACCTTCGACCGCGAGTTTCCCGAGCTTTCGGTGCGGCGTCTCGAATACTGCTGCCCCTTCACGTACTTGTTGAGCGGCGGCTTGAGCTATCCTCAATTGGTTCCAAGTTTCCTGTCGGGGTCGGCGCGACTAGCCGAACGGTTGCTTGCGCCGTTCAACCCGTGGCTTGGCATGTTTATGCGCGTGGTTGTCGCGAAGCGATAAGGAGCGGACGAAAAATAACTTCGACCCACAGATCCCTCTCCCTCCGGGAGAGGTTAGGTGAGGGCCAAAAGAATTGCCGAAGTTATTTTTCGTCCGCTCCTAACTGCGTTTGATTCGGCGCGGCGAATTATGGCGCGGGCGGGCGAAAATTGACGTAGTTGATGAGCAAGCATGCCTGCAACAGCGCGCCGATGACCAGGTAAAGATTCCACCACCTCGGCCACCGGCGCAGCTCGGCAATGATGATGAACACCGGAAACATCACGAGCGTAAATCTCGGCAACCCCCAGAGGCTGCCAGAGAACAGCGAGAGCGCCGCGCACCCCGAAACGTAGACCAACTCGGGCCAGCGGCGACGGTGCCCAACAATGACGCAAACGTAAAGGATGAGATACAGGCAAGGCAGCTCAAGACAGGTCAGAATCGCCCCCAGGTCGCCCCGGGCATAGGCCGACTCCACCTGCGATATCGCGTGGTCGATGGTCGTCCAAGGCCAGGCCAACCGCGTGTGCCAAAACTCTTGCTTTGCCGACAGGTAACGCAGCGGGTCCCCAGACATGTGCCAAAAATACGCGGCCAATGCCCCATACGCCGTGACCGGCCCCAAGACCGGCATAGCCACCCAGGGCGAGCGCCGCCCGGTCCGCCATTTTTCGTAGGCGAGCACCGCGAGCGCTGGAACCAACGCCAATCCATGAAGCCGCGTCAGCGCGGTGAGGAATCCCGCTAAGCATGCCGCAAGCGGCCGATCGTTCCGAGCAAGGATGAGCGTCGCCAGGGTCAGCGCGAGAAACAGCGACTCCGTGTAAGCCGATACGAGAATAAACGCCGACGGGAACGCCAACAGCGCGAATTGGGCCGCGCAACTGGTTCGGGCCGGGTCGTCCCCGCTGGGTAAAGAGCGCGGCAGCAATAGCAACGCCGCCAGAAGCGCCAACCGCGAAACCCAAACGCCAGCGCGGAACTCGTCTAAGCCGAACCAATCGCTAAATAGTCGCATCAGCGCCGGGTAAAGCGGCAAGAACGCGGGCGTGTATGGGCTTTTGGGGCCATGCCCGGTGTATCCCTCCCGCGCGATCCCGTAAAACCAGATCGAGTCCCAGCGGGCTAGCGGTGGCGCACCCTCGATATTGTCGATGAACCCGTGAAGGAAGAAGCTTGAGTTCCCATTGAGTTGCTGCGCCGAGTCTCGCGCAGCCAAGTGTGCGACGACCTCGATGGTAAATACGTACAGAAGCCAAACAACCACGGTGCCGACGATGAACCGGCCCCGCTCGCCAGCAACCGCGATCGAGACAATCGACCAACCCTCGCGAAGCACCATCTACCGCGAATCTCCTGGGGGGGCTCAGTTGGTTAAGGACGTCGAGTCAAGAGCGTCCTTCGTTTTCTTCGTTTCCTTCTGTTCCGATGCGTCGGCGGCGCGCACCTGACCTGCCCGAATGAACCACCAGCCGGCCGCGGTCATCCCCAACAGCCTCGCCCCATCACGGAAGCGGCGGATATTTGTTTTTCCATAGGTCCGCGCGGCATAACGGATTGGCAGATTGACAATCCCTAGGCCCAAGACCGCCGCGGGAAAGAGCAGCTCGAAATCTCCGAACGGATCACGGTCGCCGAAATCCTTTCGCCACGCGATAAGCCGTTGATAGTCGCGCCGCGAGAACAGCTTTGTCCCACAAAGGCAATCGGTTAAGGGCGTCTCCAGCACGTGGCTCAGCGCACGGGCGAAAAAGCGGTTGCCCAGCTTGTTCAGCGTCCGCATCGCGCCGCGCTCCATCGGCAGCGTCAGCCGGTCGCCATTAACAAAATCGCCGCGGCCTTCGCAGTACGCGCGGTAAAAATCGGCGAGCGACTCGGGCGGCGTCGTGAGGTCGGCGTCGAGGATGGCGATCAGATCGCCCGACGCGTGCGCTATCCCGAGGCGCACCGCGTCGGCCTTGCCTCGACCGGTCTGTTGCAACGCTTTGACGCGCAGCATCGAAGCTCCGACGGAGTGAGGGGCCGCGCGGTCTCCCTCTCCCACCGGGAGAGGGCCGGGGTGAGGGGGCGTAGATTGCGAGTGATCCGATCCGCCACGCGCACACGCAATGACCACCCGCTGGATCTCTTCCCACGTTGCGTCGGTCGAGTGCCCTTCGACGAAGATCAGCTCGAGTTCAGTGCCAGCCAGCTCCGGCAGCCGCGGAAGCAATGCGGCGATATTGCCGCGCTCATTTCGGGCCGGAACAATGACGGACAACGACGGCAGCTTCCCTCGCGGCCCCGCGCTGTTGGGACGCAGCATTAGCAACCGAAACGGTGCGAGGCGGCGGACAATTGGTATCGCCGCCAAGAACCGATTGACGACCCGCGCTGGACGCGGCAAAGCCCACGGCGAGAAGCCGGCGTGCCGCACGCGCACCACCCGCCAGCCGGTAGACTTAATGCCTGAAGCGCTACGCCCGCTGAATACCGCTAATAACCGGGCCGTCCGCGGCGCAAGCCTCGCCGCGTCGGTGAGCAATCCCCGAAGCGTTGCGTCATCGAGCCGTCGGCAGTCAATGACGGTCAAGGTTCGGCTCTCTGGGTCGGCGAGCGCCTCGCGCCATTCGTCGAGGCGGCTCACAACAAGCTTAACCGGGCACACGATTTGATCGGTCAAGGGTTCGGCGTTTGGTTCTCGCGGGTCGCCCGGACGCCATTCGATCACGCGCTCGAAGTATCTGCCGATCGCGCAAATTTCCGCTTCGACGCTGGCGTCGCCTTCGTGACCCCCCCTAGTGCCGATCCCCCGCGGAACTTGGCCACCGTGCTGTCTGTCCCCAAGGCGGGCCTGCAACGCGGGTTCGCGAACATCGGCGGGCATGGCTACTATTAGAGCGCCTAACAAAATTCGCAATTCAGTAACTTCCAGCAGATCAAACTCTTGGCGAAGTTCAAGAAGCCTTCGTGAATCGTGGCGAGACGGTCGAAGCGAACCCTTAGCCGTTTGAAACTATGCAGCCAGCTAATCGTTCGTTCTACCACCCAGCGGTATCGGCGGTCTCAAATCTGAAACGCAATTGAGGCTCCCGATCCGAGCCACAGAAACTGAGGTAGGAGAAAACATCGCTGGGATGTTCCAATGGGAATGTGGTTCAAACCTTCCCTTGGGAACGGAGTCCCAGCGATGGCATGT
>DATFDL010000454.1:0-15780 GCA_035252155.1 Pirellulales bacterium
TGCGTCTCCGGCAGCTAGCAGCACACAACCGTACCGCTCTGCGGCAGACGCCGCTACACCTGACAACACCCAAGCAGCGCGGCTAAACTATCGCTTGAACAGTCTTCAACGAAGGACAGCATTATGAGTGATTCATCATGAGGCAATACGCCAAAAGTCGCGTTTCCTCGCGTTCCACCGCTTCCGCCAGAATCTTTTCGAACGCGTCGTAGTCCGCGTCATCGTCGAACAGGTCGATCCGCGCATTCCCACGGTTGAGCACGTGGTACACATATCCGCCTTCTGCGGCCCAGTGCGGTCTTCCCATAGACCCAGAAGATACCCATTCTCGGTCGTCGACAGAAAGGTTCCTGACACCTTTCTGACCCTTTTCTGACCCCGAAAGGAATTCCTTTCGCCCGCGAGGACGAATTTTTTTTGGGCTCGTGAAACTTAGAGGCGTTGAGCGAGGTATAAGCTTATATACGGGCGGAAATGTTCCTGCTTGCCGGAGTGATGCGAAAGCGCTTGCGTAAACGGCCGTTGATGCGTTCATCACGCGCTGCAACCGCGTGATGGGTGGCATGTTAGACAGCGCGACTTGCGGTCAGGGGGCTTGTTCTTCGCAAGTCGTCGCTGAGACGGGCCGAAGCGCCGCAGGCGGCTTCGGATAAGGCAGCGCCAGCCGGGTCGAATCGCGACGCTGGTTGTCAACCGTGAACGGTCGGCAATCGAAGGCGCGTCGGTCCCCTCAGAGGTGGTACGATGCGCACGGCCGTGCGCATCGGGCCATCGCTTTTTCGGTGGACTGCTCGCGCTGGATGTCTTCGGCCAAGAGGGAACGAAGGAGAACGAGATCCTCGTCCGGGCACGCGGCTTGCGACCGGCATCTGCCTGCCGTGAAAGCTCGCCCCGACAATCCGTCACGTACCGCGCGCAACGCGGGTTTGCGCTATGTGACGGACCATGCGCCGGGACTGCGGAGACGCCGGGCGGGCGGAGGATTTCAATATCTGGGGCCGCGGGGCAGGGTGCGCGACCCGGCGACGTTGGCCCGCATTCGGTCGCTGGCCATTCCGCCCGCGTGGACCGACGTGTGGATCTGCGCTTCGCCCAATGGCCACTTGCAGGCGACCGGCCGCGATGCGCGAGGACGCAAACAATATCGTTATCACCCTCGCTGGCGGGCGGTGCGCGACGACAACAAGTATGCCCGAACGGTGGATTTTGCCCGGGCTTTGCCGCGCATCCGCCGTCGCACGCGCCGCGATCTGGCGCGGAGGGGCATGCCGCGTGAAAAGGTGCTGGCCGCCGTCGTGCGACTGCTCGAAGCCACATTGATACGCGTGGGCAACGACGAGTACGCCCGCGACAACCACTCGTATGGCTTGACGACCATTCGCAACGGCCATGCGGCCGTGCGGGGCAGCAAGATCCACTTCGATTTTCGCGGCAAGAGCGGAGTGGAGCATAAAATCGATATCGACGACCCGCGGCTGGCCAAGGTGGTGCGGCGTTGCCAAGATTTGCCCGGCCAAGAACTGTTTGCCTATGAGGGCGACGACGGCCGGATACACGATGTGGGCTCGTCGGACGTGAACGATTATTTGCGGGAGATCACCGGAAAAGACTTCACGGCCAAGGATTTTCGCACCTGGGCGGGCACCGCGCTGGCGGCGCAGGCGCTCAAGGAATTCGAAGACTTCGATTCGCAAGCCGCCGCCAAGCGCAACATCACGCGGGCCATTGAGCGCGTCGCCGGGCGACTCGGCAATACGCAGGCGGTCTGCCGCAAATGCTACATCCATCCCGCCGTCATCGACGCCTATCTTGACCGTAGCCTGGCGGCCACGATCAAGCAGCGCGCGGTGGGTGAGCTGCGCGGGCGGCTGGCGCAGTTGTCGGGCGAGGAAGCCGCCGTGTTGGCGCTCTTAGAGCGGCGCATGGAGGAGCTTGGCGGTTCCTGGTAAGTGAACAGTAGCCGCCGGAAATTCCTGAGTGCCACGGCATCCGCCGCCGGTGTGGCACAGCCGCCCTCGGCTGTGAGCCGGTCGCCCGAGGCGACCGCGAGACTCCCGAGGGCGGCTGTCCCACATTGTCGCATTCATGTCCGCGTGAAGTATAACGTCGGGCCACAGAGGCAGAGACCCGCACGGCGTTGGTCTTGGCTCAAAACGTGATATGATAGAAGTACCAGCGCGAAAGCGACTATCGGAGCCTTGACCGCCCATGTTTCATTGCAGCCGCACCGTCCTACTGAGTCTTGCCGCATTGTTGGCCGTCTCGGGCGGCAGCGGACTGGCCCAGACCCGCCTGGGAATGGACAAGGCCCGCGAGCAGATGGTCGAAGAAGAGATCATCGGCGGGGGCATCAAGAACCCGCGCGTGATCGAGGCGATGCGCAACACGCCGCGGCATGAGTTCGTGCCGCTGGCTGACCGCAAAAGGGCCTATCTCGACATGGCCCTGCCCATCGGCGAGGCCCAGACGATTTCGGCCCCGTTCTTTGTAGCGTATATGACCGAGCAACTCGACCCTCTGCCCGACGACAACGTGCTGGAGATCGGCACGGGCAGCGGCTTTCAGGCGGCGGTACTGAGTCCGCTGGTCAAGGACGTTTATACCATCGAAATCATAAAGCCACTGGGCGAGCGGGCGGCTCGCACGCTGAAGCGGCTGAAATACGAGAATGTCCACACACGCATCGGCGACGGCTATGCGGGCTGGCCCGAGGCGGCGCCGTTCGACAAGATCATCGTCACCTGTTCGCCCGAAAAACCGCCGCAGGCCCTGATCGACCAACTCAAGGAAGGCGGCCGGATGCTGATACCGCTGGGCGAACGTTATCAGCAGACGCTCTATCTACTGAAGAAGGTCAAGGGGAAACTCATTCGCGAGTCGCTGCTACCGATCATCTTCGTGCCGATGACCGGCGCCGCCGAAGAGGAGCGCGTGGTAAAGCCCGACCCGCTGCACCCGGCCATTTACAACGGCGGCTTCGAGGAGATCGTGTCGCAGAACGATTCGAAGCGACCGGTGGGATGGCACTATTTGCGTCAGATGGAGTTGGAGACCGACACCGACGCCCCCGAGGGCGAGTCGTACGTCACCTTTACGAACTCCGAGCCGGGCCGCCGCAGTCACGCCCTGCAGGCGTTGCCCATCGACGGCCGTGAGATCCACAAGATCGAACTCTCTGCCCAGGTGAAAATGCGGCGGGTCCAACCGGGGCCGCACGCCGACGACTTGCCCGTGTTTGCCGTCACGTTTTACGACGAACGACGCGCGATGCTCAATACCGTCGGACTGGGACCGTGGCGTGGCACGTTCGACTGGGTGGCCGAGAGCAAGACGTTTCAGGTGCCGAGTCGCGCGCGCGAGGCGTTTGTGCGTGTGGGGCTGTTTGGGGCGACGGGCGAGGCCTCATTCGATGAACTCGAATTGCGAGTAGCCGGTCGCGATTGAAATCGTAAACCTTTTTTACTAAGAGGTTTACGACAATAAGCGAAGCTTTATAGGCCCGCCTCGCTCGGCCTTGAGTTGGGCCATTTATCCGCAATGTTCGGGTGGCATTGCCCATCTACCGCACCCCACTGATTCGCGCAAGTTTGCGCAACTTACTTGAATTAAAAGCTAATCTTGGTATGTTTCGGGGGCGGGAGTCGTAGTCGTCAAAGTTCACCCAATTGACCCGGGGAGCGAGGACAGATGTTGCAAAGGACCTTCAAGAATTTGTTGATGGGTGCGGTGGTGGTGGCCGGTGCGCTGGTCGCAGACACCCCGCAAGCGGACGCGTTTTGGGGCCATTCGAGCGGCGGCTCCTACGGGAGCTGGGGATCGAGTGGCGGATATTATGGCTCGAGTGGCGGTTCGAGCGGCGGCTATTATGCCTATGGTTCGTGGGGCGGAGGTCATCACCGCCACCACCACCGACGTGCCTATTACGGCAGCTCTGGCGGTTGGGGATCGAGCGGCGGCAGTTATGGTAGCTGGGGATCGAGCGGTGGTAGCTATGGCAGTTGGGGATCGAGCGGCGGATATGTGGGCGGCGCCGTAATCACCACGCCTCCGGCTGGCGGCGCTGCGCCTCCGGCGCCGGGATATGCCCCCACCACGCCGCCACCGTATCCGGGCGACATGCCCCAGGATCAAGACAACGTGGCACCCCCGCCGGGGCCTGAGGACAATAGCGGCGTTCCCCCGGGACTCGATAACAATCCGCCCGAAGACGGCGCCGTCCCGCCCGAAGCGGGTGCGGGACTTTATCGTCGTGCCCGCGGCGCGACCTTGACCGTGCGTGTTCCAGCCGACGCCAAGGTGTTTGTCAACGGGTTGGCGACCACCAGCACGGGCACGTTCCGCCGCTATGTCTCGAACGGTCTGCAACCCGGTTTGACCTACGCCTATGAGGTGCGGGCCGAAGTTGTCCGCAATGGCCGGCCGATCAGCGAAACCAAGACGATCAAGCTGCAGGCCGGCGACGTGTCGGACCTCGAATTCGCGATGAACGGTTCGAACGACGAATCGATCGCCAGCGAGCCGGTGCGCACCAGCTTGACGTTGCACGTTCCGGCCGACGCCAAGGTCTATCTGTCGGGCAAAGAAACCCGCGGCTTCGGCGAGACCCGCGTTTTCTCGACGACCAAGCTGCCGCTAGGCGAGCAGTGGGCTAGTTACGTGGTCCGCGTCGAGGTGCAGCGCGACGGAGAGACGCTCAGCCAAGAAGAGACGGTCGATCTGAGCGGCGGCGAGACGCGTGAGCTGACCATCGCGTTCGACGCTCCGCAAGTCGCCCGCATCGGCCGCTAGCGTGTAAACCGGTTCTCGCGCCTCGTGCCGCCCGCGCGGCCAGGCACGCGTGATCCGACAGCTTTCAAACCCTCGCACGGGTCCGCCCGTGCGAGGGTTTTTCGCTTGCGCAGACGGCGTAGAATGTGGGGATTCGCTTTCGCCCCACCGACACGCCTGCCGATGAGAGAAACATGGCAGAGCCAAATAGCCAACCGCTGCGGCAAACAAGACCGGCCTCGACGCCGTGGTCGCCGCTGACGCGATGGCTGGCCAGCGCCGCCTTAGTCTGGCATCTGGTCGGCGTACTGGTCGGGCCGATTTCGACGCCGCCCTCGGCCCTGGGCAGTTTTCTGCAAAAGATTTATCGGCCTTATTTGCAGGCCGTCTATCTCTATTTAGACCACGGCTATAAGTTCTTTGGGCCCGACCCGGGGCCGAGCCATCTGCTGCGTTATGAGCTGGTTTTGCCCGGCGGCGAGCGGAGGACGGGCATTTTGCCGCACCGTGGCCAGCATTGGCCGCGGCTGCTCTATCATCGCTACTTCATGCTGAGCGAATTCCTGCAGGGATTGTCGGGTGAGTGGGACCCGCGGTTCGACGCAGAGCATCAGCCACTCTCGCCGCCACTGCGCGTCTACGCGCGCTCGTACGCCGACCACTTGCTCGACGAATACGGCGCCGAGCGGGTGACGCTCTTTTTAGTCGAGCATCGGATTCCGTTGCCCGAGCACGTGCTGCGCGGTGTCACACTCGACGATCCGCAGTTTTACGTCTCGCGGAAGCTCGGCACGTTTGAGCGGGAGCAGCCATGAGCCTGGTGCGCGAGTATCTGCGCGAGCTGGGCCAGAGCGCCCTGAGCGGCTGGAACCGGTTCTGGTTTACGCCGGCCGATCCGGCGACGCTCGGCCTGATCCGCATTTTGGCCGGGGCGATGCTGCTCTACACGCACCTGGTGTGGTCGCTGGCATTGAGCGACTTTTTCGGCGCCCATAGCTGGGTGTCGGCCGAGGCGGCCAACATGGTGATGACACCGCCCGCAGGGCCGGCCGAAGTGCGGCCGGCGGCGCCCACCAGCCCAACCAATTTCGCTTGGAGCTATTTCTGGCTGATCGATTCGCCGACCGCCTTGTGCGTGGTGCATGTTGCCGGACTGGTGATTTTCGCCTTGTTCACCTTGGGTCTGGCGAGCCGGGCCATGTCGGTGCTGGCGTTTCTGGTGATGGTCAGCTATGTCAACCGCGTGCCCGGGGCGTTGTTCGGGCTCGACCAGATTAACGGCATGTTGGCCATGTATTTGATGATTGGTCCTAGCGGCGCGGCCTATTCGCTCGATCGATTGCGGACGCCGCGCAGGGCCGACGGCGCTCGTCCGCCCGCGCCGCCCTCGACTAGCGCGAACATCGCCATCCGTTTGATTCAGGTTCACTTATGCGTGATCTATTTTTTTGCGGCACTCGGAAAGTTGGGTGGCGAAAGTTGGTGGCAGGGCGACGCGCTGTGGGGGTCGTTCGCGAACCTCGAATACCAGTCGTTCGACATGACATGGATGGCCGGCTGGCCGCTGGCGATGGCGCTGCTGACCGCGGCGACCGTTTATTGGGAGCTTTTCTTCTGCGTGCTCGTTTGGCCGCGGCTGACGCGGCCGCTGATGTTGGCTCTGGCGGTGCCGGTGCATCTGGGCATCGCCCTTTGCATGGGAATGATCACGTTTGGCCTGGTGATGTTGATCGGCTGCGTCTCGTTTGTCTCGCCGGCGTTGGTGAGGCGGCTGCTCGACCGGCCTCGGGCCGGCGGGGCAGGGCAGGGCAGGGGGGCGCGCGAGGCGCCAAAGCCGTCGGTTCGTCCGCGGCGGGGCGCTGCTGCACCCAGCGAAAGGCAACCTTAAAGACTCTCGCCGCGTGGTACGAAGCGCGGTAGAATTGTTGGACACTTCCGCTCGACCGATGCCCGTGGCGGGAAAACAACCGTGTCGTGCCATCCATCACATTTTTCGCGAACGGCGCTGGCATTGGCGATCATCCTGGTGGTCTTCGACCGAGTCGCGACCACCTACGGCCAGCCGCTGTTGCGCGAAGCGCCGGAAGCCGACGATACCGATGCTGCCTCCGAGTCAAACCCGGGCGAGCGGTCGCCGCGCCGCGGCAGAATGACGGCCGAAGAAGAGCAGCAGCTTCGCGTGCAGCAGTTGATGGAATTCCAGCGCGATCAAATGTTGAAGGCGGCCGAAGAAAAGGCCGCCAGCGAGCGCATGATGCGTTACGCCCTCTGGGCGGCGGTTGCGGTCATCGCGTTAACCTTGCTCGTCGCCTTCGCGCGCAACCGGACGGATGCGCCCGCCGGGCCGGAGGCCGGTGCAGGGCAGGGCAGGGGGCCGGCGCCGAATCCGCCATCCGGTCCAAAGAGCGGCAAAGAAAACCTAAACCGGGATTGATTCGCGTTCCAGTTCGACGCGCGCCACGCGAAACCCCGCACGCTCGACATCCGCCACGGCGGAAGAAATCGCTGCCTGCAGCGTCTCCGCAGCACGCCCAAACAATAACTCCATGCCATCGGCATGCCCGCGGATCGACGCATCGGAGCAACCGGCTTCGCCTAAGGCATCCGCGGCAGCGAGTATCTCATTCGTTGAAGTCGGCGATGCAGAAACAATCACAGCAAAGCGGTACTCAAGCATTGACGGTTCCTCCGGCGGCGGTTCTCATTCTATTCCGTGGTGGACGGTTGCCGAATATACTCTTAAGATACGGTGTTTGGCCGGAGCAAGTTAAAGCGAAACTATCGGAGAATTTTGCGTGTACGAGTCGATTGCGGTGGTGGGCGCTACGGGCGCCGTCGGCGGAATCATTTTACGCCTGCTCGAAGAGAGAGGCTTCCCATTCGAGCGCATCAAATTTCTGGCCTCGCGGCGGTCGGCGGGCAAAACCGTCACCTTCAGGGGCGAAAAACAGCCCATCGAAGAGTTGAAGCCGGACGCTTTTGAGGGCGTCGATCTGGCGATCGGCAGCACGCCCGACGAAGTGGCCCGCGATTTCGCCCCTTGGGCCGTCGAGCGCGGCTGCGTGGTGGTCGATGAAAGCGGATATTGGCGGATGGACGCCGGCGTGCCCTTGGTCATTCCCGAAATCAATGCCGACGCCGCCTTCACGCACCGCGGCATTATTTCCAGCCCCAACTGCTCGACGACGCAACTGGTGATGGCGCTGAAGCCGCTGCACGACGCCGCCCGTGTGCGGCGAGTGGTCGTCAGCACCTACCAGGCTACCAGTGGAGCGGGCGTGGCCGGTCAGCGCGACCTGGAGCGAGGCACCCGCAGTCACATTGCCGGCGACGATTACTACCACGAAACGTTCGCCCACCCGATCGCCTTCAATCTGATTCCGCACATTGGTTCGCCCAAGCACGAGGGCTATACGTCGGAAGAGATGAAGATGGTGTACGAGACGCGCAAAATCATGGGCGACGACTCGATTCAGGTTTGCCCGACCTGCGTGCGCGTGCCGGTGAGCAATTGTCACAGCGAGAGCGTGCTGGTCGAGACCGAGCGCAAGCTGTCGGTGGCCGAGGCCCGCGAGTTATTCGCTTCATTTCCGGGCATCGCCGTGGTCGACGATCTCGCTGCCAAGCAATATCCGATGCCATTGAACTGCGACGACCGCGACGAGGTCTTTATCGGCCGCATTCGCGAAGACCTGTCGAGCCCCAACGGCCTGGCCTTCTGGTGCGTCAGCGACAACTTGCGCAAAGGCGCGGCGACCAACGCCGTCCAGATCGCCGAGTTGCTGGTCAGCCGGCAGACAGCGGCGGCGCGGTGACCAGGGGCGGATAAGAGCAGGGGAGTTCGCACGGAAAAAAATGAGTCTTGAGTTCGAGTGGGACGAGTCGCCGGGAGAGAAAAGAATATGAAGAAGGCGTCTAAGACGAAGCAGCCTGTGGAGATGCTCGACAAATATGATTTCAGTAAGGGAGTGCGCGGCAGATACGCCAAGCGTTATGCAGAGGGTACGAATATTGTGGTGCTTGCCCCGGATGTCGCCGAAGTTTTTGGTGATTCAGACTCTGTCAATGACGCGCTTCGCGCCTTGGTCAAAATCGTTCGGCAGAGCAACAAACAGAGAGCGAAGCGCTAAGTCTGGCGACCTGTCTGCGTCGAACTCAATCGCGGCAGACTTTATTTGCCCGGTCAGAGCAGGGCGGGGGAGTGGCTGTGCGCACGCTCAAGTTGATTCTGGCCTACGACGGCACTGCCTACGCCGGCTGGCAAGTGCAAACCAATCAGCGCACCTTGCAAGGCACGCTCGAAACGGCGCTTCAAAAGATCACCGGCGAGACGATCCGCGTGGTGGCCAGCGGACGGACCGACGCGGGCGTACACGCTCTTCGTCAGGTCGTCAGTTTTGTAACGGCTAGTCCGTTGGAAGCCGGCGTGCTGCAAAAGGCGCTGAACGCCGAACTGCCCGACGACATGGTGGTGGTCGAGGCCGCGGACGCTCCGGAAGGATTTCACGCCATTCGCGACGCCACGCGGAAACGATATCGCTACGTCATTCACGACGGCCCAGCTCGTGACGTTTTCAGCCGTCATTATGCCTGGCATTACCGCCGGCGGCTCGACGTCGATGCGATGCAGCGGGCCGCTCAGGACCTGGTCGGCCGGCACGACTTCCGCAGCTTCGAGACCGGCTGGCCCCAGCGATCGAGCAGCATTCGCACGGTTTTCGAAATCGACGTCCGGCGTGGTTGGTCGGGAGATTCCGACTTGGTGGCGCTGGAGATCGAGGCCGACGGCTTTTTATACAACATGGTGCGGTCGATCGTGGGTACGCTGGTAGAAGTTGGACGAGGCGAGCGGCCCGAAGCTTGGCCAGGCGAAGTGCTGGCCGCTCAGGACCGCCGGGCCGCCGGCATGACCGCTCCGCCCGAAGGCCTGTTTTTGGTCCATGTCGCCTACGATTGTGCATGCGGATCGCTCACATCATTACTCGTCTGATCCTCGGCGGCGCCCAAGAAAACACGCTGCTCACCTGCGAGGGGCTGCTGCGCGATCACGGCGACGACGTGCTGCTGGTCACCGGTCCGCCGCTGGGGCCTGAAGGCAGCCTGCTGGACCGCGCTCGGAAAAACCATGTGCCACTGAAAATCGTGCCGTCATTGCGGCGGTCGATCCATCCCTGGCGCGATTGGACCAGCTATCGCGCGCTGAAAAGAATTCTGCGCGAGTTTCAGCCCGACGTGGTTCACACGCACAGCGCCAAGGGCGGCGTGTTGGGCCGGGCGGCCGCCGCCCATTTAGGCGTGCCGGCCATCGTGCATGGCGTCCACGGAGCGCCGTTTTATCCGTATCAGAATCCGTTGGTGCGCGAGATGTACCGACGCTGCGAATGTTGGGCCGCGCGGCGCTGCCACGCCTTCGTCAGCGTCGCCGATGCCATGACCGACCTGCTGGTCGAGGCGGGAGTCGATCGCCGCGAAAAATTCGTCACCATCTACAGCGGCATGGAGACCGAGCCGTTCTTACGCGCCGATGAGCACCGGCAGCAAGTGCGCCGCGAGCTGGGCTACGCCGACGAGCACCTGGTCGTCGGAAAGATCGCGCGGCTGTTTCATTTGAAAGGCCACGACGATGTGATTGCCGCGGCCGGACAGTTGGTAGCCCGGCATCCCACGGTTCGGTTTCTGTTGGTGGGCGACGGCATCTTGCGAGCATCGCTGAAGCAACGCATCGAGCGCGAGGGGCTTACCCCGTACTTCCAGTTCACCGGGCTGGTGCCGCCCGAGCAAATACCGCGGCTGATCGGCGGCATGGACGTGATCGTTCACACCAGTCTGCGGGAGGGGCTGGCCCGTGTCTTGCCGCAGGCGCTGATCGCCGCCCGGCCGGTGGTCAGCTATGACATCGACGGGGCGCGCGAGGTGGTGTTGCCCGGCCAAACCGGCTACTTGCTACCGCCCCGCGACGTGGCCGTGCTGGCGGCCGCGCTGGACGAGTTGCTAAGCGACGGCGGCTTGCGCGAGCGATTAGGGCAAGAAGGTCGCCGGCGGTTTGCCGAGGTCTTCCGGCATCAGCACATGACCGAGCAAACGCGGGGGCTGTATGTGCGGTTACTCGAGAGCCGATCTGCTGCCGTGCGCGGTGCCGGACTTGCCCGGACCTAAACAGCCGTGCGCGACTAGCGAACGCCCCTAAGGTCGGCTTTCGCTCCGCGAAAGCACGTCCTTTCGCGGAGCGAAAGGCGACCATGGCGCGCGGCGAATTGTTGCCCGTGCAGCCTACGGCTACACTGAGCAGTTGGAGCACAGCACCTCGTAACGGAACAAGAGGCACATCGGGTGGCACTGGCGGGTCAACAATATCTGGGCGGCTATCGGCTGCTGCACGTGGTCAATCGGGGGCAAACCAGCCAGGTCTGGGCGGCGATCAACGATCAAGACCAGTCGCGACGCGCGCTGAAGGTGCTGCTCTCTGACTTCCGCAAGGAGCGCGAGCACCTGACCTACATGAAAAACGAATTTCTTGTCGGCAGCGCCATCGAGCACGAGCGGATCATCCGCATCTACGACCAGGGATCGAGCCAGGGCATTCCCTATCTGATCATGGAGTTTTTCCCGTATCCGAACATGAAAGACATCATCCAGCGCTTCGTCGACGGGCAGCGTGTGCTGGAGCAAGTGGCGTTCATGGTTCCCGTCATCGTCGAACGGGCGGCCGAGGGACTGGCCTATTTCCATCAGAAGGGCTGGGTGCACCGCGACGTGAAGCCCGACAATTTTTTGGTGAACCTCGAGGGTGAGGTCAAACTCATCGACTTCGCCTTGGCGCATCGCCGCAAGTCGGGCTTAGGCAAGCTGCTGGCCCGCAAAACCAAAGTGCAGGGCACGCGCAGTTACATGTCGCCCGAACAGATTCGCGGCCACGCACTGGGCGTTGAGGCCGACGTCTACAGCTTTGGCTGCACGCTGTTCCATCTGCTCGCCGCGCGGCTGCCGTACACCGGCGCTACGAGCAATGAACTGCTCAACAAACACCTCACGGCCCCCATCCCGCGGGTCGAGGCGTTCAACCGCAACGTCACCAGCGAATTCTCCGACGTCTTGCAGTCGATGATGACCAAGCGTCCCGAGAAGCGGCTGCCCAACATCGACGAGTTCCTGCGTCGCCTGAAAGTCACGCCAATCTTTAAGCCTGCTTAAATCATGGCGGGAGCCGGGCTGGCGTTGTCATGCCGGCTTGTGTACTCTGGTCGCATGGCAGCGATCAACGATCGATGGGCCTTTGAGCGGCCGATCTACGAACTCGAAACGCGGCTGGCCCGGCTCGAGAATCAGGCCGACGGCGCGCCGGCCAGCGAGGCCGAGGCCGCCGACGAAATCCGCCGCTTGCGCCGCGAGCTGGCCGAAACCAAGAAACGCGTCTACAGCCAGCTCCGCCCTTGGCAGACCGTGCAGGTCGCCCGGCACGACCACCGGCCGCGCACCGCCGACTATTTGAATCTGATCTTCGACGAGTTCGTCGAGCTGCACGGCGATAAGTCCTTCGGCGACGACCGCGCGCTGCTGACCGGCTTCGCCAAGCTGGAGCAATACAAAGTGCTTGTGGTCGGCCATCAGAAAGGCCGCACGCTCAAAGAACGCCTGGAGTGCAATCACGGTTGCGCCCATCCCGAGGGCTACCGCAAGGCCCTGGCCAAAATGAAGCTGGCGGCCAAGTACCGCATGCCGGTGATCTGCCTGATCGACACGCCCGGCGCCTATCCGGGCGTGGGCGCCGAAGAGCGCGGCCAGGCCCAGATCATCGCGACCTCGATGTTCGAGATGTCGCGGCTGCAGACGCCGATCGTTTGCATCGTCATTGGAGAAGGCGGTTCGGGCGGCGCCCTGGGCATCGGCGTCGGCGACAAAGTGGCCATGCTCGAGCACGCCTACTACTCGGTCATCAGCCCCGAGGGCTGCGCCGGCATTTTGTGGAAAAGCGCGGGTCACGCCGAACAAGCCGCCGACGCATTGCGCCTCACATCGAAAGATTTGCTCCGGCTGGGCGTAATCGACGACGTCATCGAGGAGCCGTTGGGAGGCGCCCATCGCGATCACCACCAGATGGCTGCCAGGCTCAAGATGTACTTCCTCAAAAGCATTCGCGAGTTGATCGGTCGTCCGACCGATGCCTTGCTGGCAGCCCGGTACGAGAAATTTCGGCGGATGGGCGAGTTCCTCGAACCGGCATCTTAGCCGCTTTTTGCGGCCGCCCCCAACGTCCGATAATGTTTCTTATGTTCGGTAGGAAGCCCGGTTTTTCCCGAGGTTTTCGCAAATCGGGCCGAGACGCTCCTGCGGCCGCCTGCCGCCCTTCGGCCGACCGCGGCGGAGTGAAACAGAGATCATTCCGCTCGCGGCTCGTAGAACGGAATTCATTCCGCTGCTCAACTCGCAGAACGAAATTCGTCCCGTTTGTCCGTCTGCCAAACGAAAGCGTTCCGGTTCGTCGGCCCGCGGCCACGCAGCAGAATGCTGCTTAAAAAACCTCCGCGATTCGCAGCCGGCGCCCTTCTCTTCTCTTGCAAGAGGACAGAGCGGGTGCCGGAACGAGTGCGTCCGCAAATGCCGGTCGTGCGGCCTGTAGGGAACGGACTCCGTGCCGTTCCGCGCGGGGCGGCGCGGGGCCGAATCGCAGTTATTGGAACGCATGGAGTCCGCTCCCTACAGACGCTTTTCCGTCGGGCGTGAAGACCACCGCCGACCACGACGTGCGGTCTGCATACTGATGCCAGGTGCAGGTAGCCTCGTCGAGCCGCGCCAGGGCCAGCTCTTGTCCCGGGCCGGCGCGGACCGCCCCGCCGGTAAGCCAAGCGGGATGATAGGGTCCTACCGCGTCTGAGCGATGATTACCGTTTTCAAAGTGAACGATCACCGGCGACTCGATGCCGATCACGAAAAAGTGCTCGTCGCCAACCTGCCACAATCCTCCCTGGTGGATGGCCAAAACCGCGCCGTTGCCGTCCACCAGCGACGTGCCGATCGCTTTGAACGAGGTCAACGGCTCGATCCGTTTCTGACGGCGCGTGATGACATTCTCGAAGTAGATGCGCAGCATCGCTTCGGTCTCCTTACGGTCCCATTCGCCCTCCTTTGAACAACCGCAAGACAGCACGCTGACTTTCGGCGGTCATTATGCAACGCATGTGCCGATCTTCAGGAAATGCCGAAAAGCCAATAATTATTAACCTTGGAGCAATCTTTTCGCGGAGCTCTGAATCGAGAGGCACCGCATCGCTGGTCGCGCCGCGACCAAAGTAGTTCCGACACTCCGTGCCGGAGAATTTCCGTGGCGGAGAATTGTGGTCGCCGAAGAGCTACCGCGATGCGCGTCACAGAGTGTCGGGGCGACCTTCAGCGCGCCCTTCCATGCCCTGTCGGTCGTCGGCCCTTCAACGAGCCGAACCAGTGGAAGGCCCAGCACGCCGTGGCGATTCAGACGCGGGGCGTTCATTGCCCGGCGGCTCAAGCTCCGCCTCGAGCTTTCGCAGATAGGGGTCGAGCACGGCGTGGATCTCTTGTGGCATGATCGGATCGGCCCGCTGGATCAACCTCGCGATGTAAGGCCCCGACCGCGATGCCAGTACCAAGTCGCGGCCCCGCGGCGACAACGTAACGACAAAGAATGTGATCGCCACGCACAGCAGCGTTCCTTTGGCCGCGCCGATCAGCCCGCCCACTTGCCGATCAAACTCTTTCAGCCGCACCCGTGCAATCGCCTGCGAGACGGCGCGAAACGCCAGCCAGATCGCCAGCGACGTGGCCAGATAGAGCGCCAGCATGGCGATGAACCGATTGAGCGGTTCGGGCTGCTTGATGTACGGCGCCAGCACGCCGCTGAAGCGGAGCGACACAAAATAACTGGCCACCAGCGAGGCGAGCGACGCCACCTGCCAGGCCATACCTTTGACAAACCCAAACAGCGTGGCCGCCGCCAGCACCGAGAGCATCACGAGGTCGTAGGGCTGCATAGGGGCGGCAGTCTAACGGCGGAACGTCCGGCGGCGAAGAGCAAACCGGCGGTTCTCCGTCGCTGAAGCGCCGTAGGGCAGGGCACGGCGGCCTGGAAGGAAAGTCAAAATGCAAAATGTAAAAGTCAAAACCGGGAAACCTCGAGGGCACATGCGCGATGTCGGCCACTCCGGCCACTTTTGACTTTTGCATTTTTCATTTTGCATTTTGACTTTCCCCCTTCCTTCCATGGCCGCATACCTGCTCTTGGCCTCCAGAAGCAATTCCGTTAAAGTCTCGCCCCGCGAATTCGTCGTGCCGTCCGCCGCGTGAAAGGAGTCGCCATGCCGGTCTTCCAGATCCACATTTCCGCCAGCACAGCCCTGGGAATCGGATATGGCGTTGGCGCCGCCGCACTCTACGATGTGCCGTTGCCCACCTGCATCTTATCGGCCGGATTGTGCAGCGTGTCGGGCATGCTGCCCGACTTGGACAGCGGGCCGGGCATTCCACTGCGCGAGAGCCTCTGCTTCGCCGCCGCCTTTGTGCCGATGCTGCTTTTCGATCGCGCCCGCGAGATGGGCTGGACGCACGAAACCATGGTCCTCTGGGGCGCCGCGCTTTATCTGCTCATACGCTTTGGCCTGGGATGGTTCCTCAGGCATCACAGCATCCACCGCGGAATTTTTCATAGCATTCCGATGTGCATGATTTTCGCCGGGCTGGCGTTTTTGTTATGCAACACCGGCGATTTGGCACTGCGCTATTACAAGGCGGGGGCCGTCGTGATCGGATTCATGTCACATTTGATTCTCGACGAAATCTGGAGCGTCGAGCGGGTGGGCTTCGGCCTGCATTTAAAGAGCTCGTTCGGCACGGCAGTCAAGCTCTGGGCGCGCTGTTGGTGGTCGACGGCGCTTACCTATGCTTGCCTGTTGGTAGTTTCGGTGCTCGTGCTGAACGACCCAATCTGGTCGGGCGTATCCCCCACCGGTCGCGAGCTGCACAACATCGCGTCTGACATCGTTGAAG
>DATFDL010000455.1:0-7630 GCA_035252155.1 Pirellulales bacterium
GCTTGCCGGCCTTGACATCGGCCACCAGCTTGGGATTGGCCGCCACCAGCTCTTGGCACAGGGTGACCAGCGCCGATTCGTCGACCTTCTCGATGCCCAACTCGGCCATCACAGCCGCCGCCGATTTGGCACTACCTAGCATCGTTATAAAAACCTCCCGGCCACGAGTCGTGTCGAGCTCGCCCGCCTGAACCTTCTTGAGCAAGTCGGCCAAGGCCGCCGGACGCAGCGGGAACTCGTCGATCGTCAGCTTGCGTTCTTTCAACTCGCGCAGCACGTCTTGCGTCACCCAGTTGCTGGCCAGCTTGCCGTCGCCCGAAAGCTCGGCGACTTCCAGATAATAATCGACGAGCGGGCGGCCGCGATTGACGATCACGTCGCTGTCGTAGGCCGTGATGCTGTAGGTCAGCTCCAGGCGGCGCCGCAGGTCGGCGGGCAGTTCGCCCAAGGCCGCCCGCACCGCCACGATCTGGTCCTCGCTCACGGTCACCGGCACCAGGTCGGGATCGGGAAAGTAGCGATAGTCGCTCGATTCTTCTTTGTGCCGCTGCGCCCGCGTGATGTTCTCCACATCGTCCCAGCCGCGAGTCTGCTTGGGCACGTCGCCCAGACGCTGGCCCGTCTCGGTCCACACTTCATACTGACGCTGGGCCTCGTAGGCCAAGGCCCGCTCGACCGCCCGAAAGCTGTTCATGTTCTTGATCTCGACGATCGGCGTCGGCACAACGTGCCCGTCGCGCATGTCGACGTGCAAGTTCACGTTGGCATCGACCCGCAAGCTTCCCTCTTGCATATTGCAATCGCTCACGCCCAGGTAGGTGAGCAGCAGCTTCAGCGCGTCGAGATAAGCCGCGGCCTCCAGCGGCGAACGCATGTCGGGCTGCGAGACAATTTCCAAGAGCGGCGTGCCGGCCCGGTTCAGATCGATCTTGCTGTCGGCTTCGCCGGCCTGCTCGTCGTGCATGCTCTTGCCGGCGTCTTCTTCGAGATGGGCGCGGATGATGCCCACTCGCTTCGGTTCGAAGCGGCCTTTGCCGTCGCTGATCTCCAAAAAACCGTCGGTGCTGAAGGGCAGGTCGTACTGGCTGATCTGATAGCCCTTGGGCAGATCGGGATAGTAATACTGTTTGCGGTCCCACTTGGTGAATGGGGCGATCTGGCAATTCAGGGCCACGGCGGTCCGCAGAGCCAGTTCAAACGCTCGGCGGTTCATCACCGGCAGTGTGCCCGGCATCCCCACGCACACCGGGCACGTCTGCGTATTGGGCGGCGCTCCGAACCGCGTGCTGCACCCGCAGAACAGCTTGGTCTGCGTGAGAAGCTGCACGTGGACCTCTAATCCGATGACGATCGTGTAAGGCGGATGGTGCACGAAGGGTTCAGCGTTCAGGGTTCAGTGGCGCGGCCTATGTGCCCTACGGCTGATGAACTCGCCGCAACCTTCGGCCCGTCAAATCCAAAATCCAAAATCTAAAATCCAAAATCCGGCCGCCGTGTATGCCAATCGGTCGCGTCCTGGAACATATGACACGCCCTCAAAAGTCGTTCTTCTTCAAACGGCGGGGCTTGCAGTTGCACGCCGATGGGCAGCCCCGACGAGCTGAATCCGCAAGGGAAGGCGATGCCGCCGATGCCCGCCAGGTTGGCGCTCACGGTATACAGATCGACCAGGTACATCGCTAGCGGGTCGTTCGCTTTTTCGCCGATCTTGAAGGCGGGGCTGGTAGTGACCGGCCCTAGGATCAGATCGACCTCTTGAAACGCCCGATCGTAATCTTGGCGAATCAACCGGCGCACTTTGAGCGCCTTCAAATAATACTTGTCGCTGTAACCGGCGCTGAGGGCGTACGTGCCCAGAATGATCCGCCGCTTGACTTCGGCCCCAAATCCCTCGGCCCGGCTGCGGCGATAGAGCCGGACCAGCGGCGAATCGAGCGCTTCGACCGCCGCGGCGCCGCCGGCCGACGCCAGCCGCGTTCGCTCGGCGGCCAGCTCGGCTTGCATCGCTTTTTCGTCGGTGCGATAGCCGTAGTGAACGCCGTCGTACCGGGCAAGATTGCTCGAAGCCTCGCTGGGCGCGATGATGTAATAGGCCGCCACGCCATACTTGCTGTGCGGCAGCGACATCTGCTTGACCTTCGCCCCCGCCGACTCATAGACGGCGACGGCCTGCCGCACGGCGGCTTCGACCTCGTTTTCCAATCCCTCGCCAAAATGCTCGCGCACCAGGCCCAACGTCAGCCCGGCCAGCGGCTGCGTGACGGTTTTTGAATAAGGCGGGGCCGGGCGGTTGACCGAGGTCGAATCGAGCGGGTCGTGCCCGGCGATCACTTCCAAGAGCAGCGCGGCGTCCTGAGCGGTTCGAGCGAGCGGGCCGATCTGATCGAGACTGCTGGCAAAGGCCACCAAACCGAAGCGACTGACCCGGCCGTAGGTGGGCTTGAGTCCCGTGACACCGCACAGGGCGGCGGGCTGGCGAATCGATCCGCCGGTATCGGTGCCGATCGAGAGCGGCGCCATCGAGGCCGCGACGCAGGCGGCCGCCCCGCCGCTCGATCCGCCCGGAATGCAGTCGAGATTCCAGGGATTGCGGGTTTTTTGGAAGGCGGAGTTCTCGGTCGAGCCGCCCATGGCGAACTCGTCGAGATTGGTGCGGCCGATCAGCACGGCGTCGGCGGCCTTGAGTCGGGCGACGACGGTGGCGTCGTACGGGGCGACAAAGTTTTCGAGAATCCGCGAGCCGCAGGTCGTTCGTTCGCCGCGACTGCACAGCAAATCTTTGACTGCCACCGGCAGCCCGGCCAGCCGCCCCAGCCGCTCGCCCTTTTTCCGCCGCTCATCAATTCGCCGGGCCTGTTCGAGCGCCGGCTGCGGATCGAACCGCAAAAAGGCCCCGACTCGTTGGTCGGCCGCTTTGATGCGGTCAATGTACGCTTGCGTGGCTTCGACTGCGCTCGCTCGTCCCGCTTCGAGTTCGGCCAGCAGTTCGGTAGCGGTCAATTCGACGAGCGACATATCTCTGTAGAACGGAATTTATTCCGTTTGCATCTCGTAGGACGACCTTCCTAGGTCGTCCACCCGGTGGGACGACCTAGGAAGGCCGTCCCTACGTTTACGGAAATTTCGCAGCACTAGTGTCGGGAAAGTCCAGCGAGGCCAAGTAAAACGGCGGCAATAAGACAACAGATAGCAATTCGCCGCATCTTCATTTGGCGAATGATGAAATCTTCCTCCTTTTCATCAGCTCGAGGCGCCCTTGTTGACACCAACAACCAAACGGCGATGCTCAACGGTATGAACGCATCGATGCAGCCGGACATTCCGCTGTTCCGCTGTGTATTTTGCTCAGTTTATGAGGTGAGAAGTGACATCAGATTACTCCCCCAATACCGCCGGCACCCAATAAAACTCGCCGTCGGCGTGCGGGGCGTTCGCGAGCATTTCAGCCCGCTCAAAGCTCGGCCGCAGTTCATCGGGGCGAAAGACGTTGTTGATCTCGACGGCGTGAGCCATCGGCTCGACCTCCTCGGTTTCCAGCTCCGCGAGCAACTCGATATAGCCGACGATCTGACCCAACTGCTCGGTCAGCGTGTTCAACTCGGCCTCGGCCAATTGCAGCCGGGCCAGGAGCGAGACCTTTTCGACATCGGCGCGGGTGAGGCTCATTTGGACACGTCATTTATCGGATTTGACTTTTGCATTTTGCATTTTTACTTTCCCCCGGCGCTCTGAAAGGCCCCGCGGTCGCGAGAGAGGCCGCAAGGGAGAAGTCAAAATGCAAAATGCAAAAGTAAAAATGCAAAACCGAAGAGACATTACCCCTTGGCGGCGGCCTGCGCGGTTTTACCCTTGGCTTTTTCGCCTTTGGCCTTGAGGGCCTCGGTGGTGGGCAGCTTGAAGGGGGCGGCCCGGACCAGCTTGGTCACTGCCCCGCTGCGCAGGCACTGCGTGCAGACCCGCACAGTGCGGTTCGTTCCCCGCACGGTGACGCGCACTCGTTGCAGATTAGGCTTGAACTGCCGCTTGGTGATGCCGGTGATCTTGGTGCCGACGCCGCCCAGGTATTTGGCTTTGCCGCGGGTGGTGATCGAGTTGCCGATCCGCGGCGCCTTACCGCAACAATCGCACGCCTTGCCCATAGTACGCTCCTAAGTCGCCGCTGTTTTTTGCGGTCTGGTTTAAATTGAAACTACCCAATATATCGGTTTCGGGCACTCGTGCAACCGGAAGGAGGCAAATGTCGCCCGCCGTCACCTCGGCAGCGCGTGTTTCTAATGCACCGGCATGGCTTCCATTACGCACTGCCGTATCCGTTGGTTAACACGGTGAACCCCACCAGGATAGCCAACAAGATTACTAGGACACCGAAGCCTGCGAGAAAAACTGGCCAAGCGGCCCGCGGGTGCGCTCGCGTCAAATGAGCCCCATAGAATACGCAACATGCACCAGCGGAAAAGACTACCGAAACGCAAAGCAGCCGCAGCGCCCACGTTCCCAGTAGAGTACGTATGACGGCGGCAGCCACCCCGCAAGCGGCTACGGCGACGAGCATCGTGCGCAAGCTGAACTGCGGGCGGAACACGGACTAATCTCCCCTTATGCTGTTCGGCCGACGCCGCTTTCGCCCTCTTCGCCCTCAGTTCGGCACTGGCGGTCTAAAATCCAGCAAGGCCGCCAACAACAGAAACGCGACGGCAGCTACGAGCGCGCAAAACAGGCCGAGCACGAACAACGGCTCCCAGCGGATAACAGCGCGGCGTCGGTTGATGGATGCAGCGTAGCGGGTTGGCGCGTTCATGCCAAACTCCGCACTTGATACTGATAATGTCCGCATGTGCATGACTGGCGCTGGCTCTAATTAAGCCGGTTGTTCCGTATGTGCCGCAAAGAGAGTGGCGTCCGCCGCCCGGCCCCCCGATAATTCTCTTGCAGGCGCCGCCGCTTACTTTTAGCCTAAAAGATTACCCAGTCGCTCTTGCCCGCCGACGCCTTACCCAGTCGCGCGCCGCAGGACCGTACCAACGACCGCGGCATCGGGAGCCTTTTGGACATGTTTTCATCGCTTTGGTCTCGGCGGCCAACGAAGGCCAAATCGCGCTCCGCGCGGGTCCGACGACGCCGTTTTCAGCCCGGCGTAACCGCCCTCGAGCCGCGCATTTTGTTCACGGTGCAAGCGACCTCGCCCAGCGCCACGCTAGCCTTTACCGAGGGGGTCAGCAACTCGCCGTCGCTGGGAACGTTTTCCAGCCCCGACACCACGCGGCAAACCATCAGCGCCGAGATCGACTGGGGCGACGGCGGGAGTTCGCCGGGCACGATTGTGGCCACGGGCGATGTCACCTTTTCGGTGACGGGCAGCCATACTTACGCCGACGAAACCGCGGCCGGCGCCAGCCTGCCTGTCACCGTGGTCGTGACCGACGGCAGCGACAAGACCACCGCGACCTTGGTCGATGCCGCCACGGTGGCCGACGCCGATACATTGACGGCGTTGCCGACCGCTGTGACCGCCACCGAAAACGTCGGGTTTTCCAACACGCCTATCGCACAGATTCTCACCAAGAATACGTCGAACCCGTCGGGCGACTTCACCGCCACAATCGACTGGGGCGATGGCTCGCAATCGGCCGGGCAACTGACTGGCACGGGCGGCGTTTTCACGCTCAGCGGTTCGCACACCTACGCTGAAGACGGAAACTATACGGTGCAATCGGTGGTGAGCGATCCGGGCGGCGCGTCGATCACGGTGACCGGCAGCGCCGCGGTCGCCGAGGCGCCGCTTGCAGCCGAGGGCGTGGCGGTGAACGGCCAAGAATTCATGCCGCTGACGGCAGCCGTGGCCTCCTTCACGCACGGCGACGGCAGTGAGCCGGCCAATCACTTTGCCGTCACCGTCGATTGGGGTGATGGGACGAGCGACGCCGGAACGATCACGGAATCGGCAGGAACCTACACCGTCACCGGCTCGCACAATTACGCTGAAGACGGCGTCTACCCGGTGAGCGCCGTCATCGATGACACGAGCAACGGTTCGGTCACCGCAAATACCACCGCCACCATCGCGGAGGCGCCTCTTGCGGCCACCGGCGCGACGCTCAGCGGGCAGGCGTTCTCGCCGCTAAACGGGACGGTGGCGACGTTTTCGCATGGCAGCGGCGCCGAAGCCCCCGGCGACTTCCGCGCGACGATCAACTGGGGCGATGGCTCGAGCTCTCCGGGTGAAGTCAGTGTTTCCGGCGGGACCTACAGCGTATTCGGTTCGCACGCCTACACCGCCGTGGGCGTGTTTGGCGTCAACGTGCGGATCGACGATCTCAGCAGCGGCTCGACGACGGCCAATAGTACCGCCACCATCACCGCCGCACCGGTGGCCTCGACCGCGGTGGCCGTGGTGGCCGACGAAGCGACGACCTTTGCGGGGCCGGTGGTCACTTTCACACAAGACGGCGGCTCGGCCCCGGCCAGCAATTTCAGCGCGTCGATCGACTGGGGCGACGGCGGCAGCTCGACGGGCACGGTCACTGCCGCCGGCGGCGGTTACGTGGTCAGTGGCTCGCACCTCTATGCCGAGGACGGCAGCTATCCGATCACCGTCGTTGTTGACAACATTGACGGCAGCCCGACGACGATTGATACGACAGCCACCATCGTCGAGGCCCCGCTCATGGGCACGGGAGTGCCCGTCACCGGAATCGAGGTGACGAACTCAACGATGCCGGTCGCCACGTTCACCGCGGGCCAGGAGCCGGTGAGTAGTTTCACGGCGTCGATCGACTGGGGCGAAGGAGTAACGACGCCGGGCACGATCACCTTGCTCTCCAATGGCCAATACCAGGTGAGCGGCACGTATGGCTATTTGGATGAGGGAAGCTACCCGATCGCGGTGACAGTGACCGAGTCGGGCGAGCCGTCGTCTACGACGGTCATTCGCACGATGGCGACCATCGACGAAGGACCGCCAAGCGCCGACGGGCCGGGCATCGCGGGCACGCCCGCCCAGGATTACGTGAGCCAACTCTATCGCGACGTGCTCGATCGTCCGGTCGATCGTCCGTCGTCACAGATTCTGGTGAACCTGCTACTGGCTGGGCAGCCACGACTGGTGATTACCGAGCCGCTGGCCAGCAGCCCCGAGCATCTGCGCTTGATCGTGACCCAAGCGTACCAAAGCATTTTGGGACGCGCGCCCGACTCCGCTGGTCTCAACTACTGGACGGCGGCGCTTGGCCGCGGCGTGAGCGACGAGCAGCTTGCCGCCACGATGATCGCCTCCGACGAATTCTTTCATGCCGCCGGCAGCGACAATCGGGCCTGGGTCGACGCCATGTATCTCAAGCTGCTGGGCCGCACCGCCGACAGCGATGGCGAGGCATTTTGGCTGAACGCCATGAATCATGGCCAAAGTCGGTTGCAAGTGGCTCTGGCGATCGCCACGTCGCCGGAGCACGAAGGCTCGATTGTCAGCGCAGACTACGCGCAATTGTTGCACCGCACCGGCAGCCCGGCCGAAATCAACGCCTGGGTGCTGCAGATGCAGGTGGGCATGACCGACGAGGCGTTGCTCGCCCGGATCGCCGCCTCCGACGAGTACTTCGACCGGCTCAGCGAGGTGCAGTAGTGCCGGATGCAC
>DATFDL010000456.1:0-6575 GCA_035252155.1 Pirellulales bacterium
CGCCCGCGCGCTCGAAACCATCCGCGACCGCTCGGGCAGCCAGGCCCGCGTCGTTTGCCTCTACAACGGATTCGACCCCGACGATTTCGCCCACCGGCTGCCGCCGCCTCAGTCTGACAGTGAATGCTATCGGCTGGTCTATGTGGGCACGCTCTGGAATCTCACGACAGTGGCGCCGTTGGTCGGGGCGGTCGAGCGTTTGTGCCGCGAACGTCCCGACCTGGCGTCCCGGTTGGAACTGGTCTTCGCCGGCCGTCGCACCTCCGCCGAAGACGAAACGCTCGCTCGGCTCAAGATGCTGCCGTGTCGCGTTCGCCTCTTGGACTATATCGATCATGCCGAGGCGATCGACCTGATGCGCTCGGCCGATGGCTTGTGCGTGTTGCTGGCCGATGTGCCGGGGGCCGGGCGCGTTGTGCCCGCCAAGATTTTTGAATACATGGCGGCGGGTCGGCCGATTCGCGCCATCGCTCCCGACGGCGAGCTCTGCGACCTGGTGCGAAATCATCCGGGCACCGTTTGCATTTCGCCCCAAAACATTTCGGCGATCTGCGAGCAACTGGCCACCGATCTTTGTCGCCATGGCTCCGCCGAGGCGTCAAAACCGATCGCCGCCGCGCCGCACGGATCGCCCTTCAGCCGCAAACGTCAAGCAGCGGAGCTGGCCTCGTTGCTCGAAGGCGTGGCGGTGCCCAAGCCGATTCCCGCGGCGCCCGAACGCAAGCCTTCGTGGGCGGCAGCCGGAGCATAATCATGGCAGTAGGGGGGACGAGTGAAACGAGTCCCACCATCCGGCCATCAACACCATGAATGTTTGTATTTAGCCAACGGTGGGGCTCGTTTCACTCGTCCCCCCCTACACGTCTTTCTGAGTTCATCCCATGAACATACATTTACTCTGGCAAGTTGCGTTCTGGTTGTCGGCGGCGGTGGTCGTCTACGCGTATCTCGGCTATCCCGCACTGGTCTGGTGGCTCGCCAGGCGACGACTCGCTCTCGAACATGAAACGCCGCCGGACGACGCGTTGCCAACCGCCTCGCTCTTGATCGCCGCCCACAACGAAGCCGACGTCATCGAGGCAAGAATCCGCAACGCCCTGGCGCTCGACTATCCGGCCGACAAGCTGGAGATTGTCGTGGCCTCTGATGGCAGCACCGATGGCACCAACGAGATTGTCCGTCGGTTCGTCGGGCCGCGCGTGCGGCTG
The DNA here is from genome assembly GCA_035252155.1 of Pirellulales bacterium. Taxonomy (GTDB): domain Bacteria; phylum Planctomycetota; class Planctomycetia; order Pirellulales; family JAICIG01; genus JAICLL01. The sequence continues at coordinate 1,209 of DATFDL010000456.1, forward strand.
CTAGAATTCACTCCGCGGCGTGGCAAGGCGGCCACGCTGAACGCCGCGGTACGCTACTTGCGCGGCGAGCTGGTGATGTTCTCCGACGCCAACACGTTTTGGGATGGTTCGGCCGCCCGTGCGCTGGGCCGTTGGTTTGGCGACCCCGCAGTGGGCGTGGTCTGCGGCCGGCTGCAACTCATCGACCCCGCCAGCGGCAACAACGTCGACAGTCTCTATTGGCGCTACGAAACCTTTTTGAAGCGGTGCGAAGCGCGGCTGGGCGTGCTGCTGGGCGCCAACGGCGCGATTTACGCCATGCGACGCCGGCTGGTCGAGCCGATTCCCGACGATACGATCGTCGACGATTTTGTGATTCCGCTTTCGGCCTATCTTCGCACTGACTGCCGCATGATCTATGATTCATCGGCCACGGCCAGCGAAGAGACCCCAGCGCGACTGAGCTGCGAATTTCGGCGGCGTGCGCGGATCGGCGCCGGCGGATTTCAGAGCCTGGCTCGGCTCGGCGGCTTGTGCCACTGGCGTCATGGTTGGCTGGCCTTCGCCTTCATCTCGCACAAGCTCTGCCGCTGGCTGGCGCCCTTCGGGCTGGTCGCGGCGCTGGCCACCAACGTCGCCCTGACCGGGACGCCCGCGTTCCGCGCGTTGCTGGCGGGCCAGGCGGCGTTCTATGCCCTGGCGGCAGTCGGTGGGTTTTTTCCCGGCCGCCACCCCCTCTTCCGGCTGGCACGTGCCGCGACGCTTTTCACCAGCGTGAACCTCGCGTTGCTCGTCGGCTGCTGGCGCTGGCTGAGCGGTCACCAGCGGGGGGTCTGGCAGCGGACGGTGCGTGCCCCGTCGCCCGCCGACTTGGCGCCGGTTCATTAAATGTCTTGTCAGGATTTCAGGAGCAGGGGGCTATAGCTGCTAGCACAACGGCTCATTCCGTTTCATGTGCTCGAAGGAACTTGTAACCGCGGTATTCCGACGACTGATTTTAGAAGGAGGGAACGAACGCCATGAATAAAACGTTGCGGTGGTTGGCTCCGCTCTCGCTGTTGTGTTTTACGGCGACGGCGAATGCCGGAGTAAGCATCTTGAGCCTCGTCCAGACGGGCACCAATACGGGCAACGGTCTCAACGCATTCTACGCGACCGACGCCAGCGGCAATCCCGTCGATGTCCTCCAGCCGGGCGACGTGCTGCACACCGAAGTGAACTTCACGACGTTCAACCAGACGTCGGACAACGTAGGCGGGCTGACGCCGGTCGATGAGTTCACGGCCATATCGCAGATCGATGTGACCAGTGCCACGCCGATCGGCACCACGGGCAGCTATTTGTTTACCTTTGGTCCCAACGCCAGTTTTGAAAACACCTTTGGCACGGGCTCCATGATCGCGTTTTTCGACGACACCAACCACGATTACGCGCAAAACTATGGTGACACCACGGCCCCACTTAGCTCAGGGCCGAAAGACAGTGATGCCATCGCCGCGCTCTTCTCGCACGGCGCGTCGAACGGCTCGCTGTTCTGGGTGCTCGGCTTGCCCGCGGGTGCGACCGCGCCTACGGTCGGCTGGCAGGCCGTGATGCAAGGCGGCAACAACTTGACGAATGTGGCCAACACCAATAACTACGTCGTGCAGTTTGCCAACTTCAACTTCGCCCTCGACCGGCTGATGGGCGGCAGCGTGCCCGCCGGCATCGGCGACAACATCATTTTGAATCGCGAACCGTCCAATTCCTCGCTGTTTCCGTTCACCGGCCCCGCCGATGTGTTGGGCAGCGGCAGTTGGAATGGCGTTCAAGACATCAACACTCCTTTCCAAGCGGAAAGCACCGATCAGATCTCGTTCAACAGCAGCGGGGTGGTGCCCGAGCCGGGCAGTCTGACGGTGTGGGGATTGATTGGGCTGGTGTTCGGGGGCGCCTCGTGGCGGCATCGCCGCCGGCTGCTGGCCTTGGCCTAGCCGCCGACTGCAAAAAATCTGACGACCACGTTCCCAGGAGAGCGGGATTCGCCCGCTCTCCTTTTTTGCGCCGCCCCTACTGCGAAAAAGCCTTGTCGGCCGCGTTGCCGCCCGAACGGAGATATGCGATCAGGTCGAGAATCTCGTCCTTCGTCAGGTTGTTCAACAGCCCCTCGGGCATGATCGAGAGCTTGCTCGGCTCGATCTCGTCGATCTCGTCCTTGCCGATGGTCAGCGTATCGCCGCTGGCTTGCATGACGGTGAGCGATCCGTCCGCGAGCGTACTGACCGCGCCAGTGATGGTGGTGCCGCTGGTGGTCACAATCGTCTTGCTGGCGTATTGATCGGAGACGACCTTCGAGGGGAGGATGATCGATTCCAAAATGTCGGCGGGGCTGAAGCGGTTGCCCGCGCCGGTGAGGTCGTGACCGACCGCGCCGCCGTCGCCGGCGAAACGGTGGCACTTGAGGCACTGGGCCGCGCGAAACGCCGCCTTGCCCGAGTCGAACGAGCGACCGCGCTCGACGCCCGCCAGCAACGGCCGCATGTCGGCCATCTGCCAGTTGTGGATGAACTGCCGCGGCTTTTCGTCGGCGACGACTACCACCGATTGCGCGCCTTCAATCACCGACCGCAAAGCAACTCGCTCGTCGTCCGAGAGCGTTTCGACGGCGTCCTTGCGGATGTTTTCCAGAAATTTCTTGAAGCTGTGCCCACCCTGGTATTTGCCACTCGCCAGGTTGAACCAACTGAAGTAGGCACTGCGCAGCTCTTCGTTCCAGCCCAGCCGGGCGTTGCGCAGCGCAAACACGTAGTGCATCTGCTCGCCTTGCGTGGCGGCGTCGTGCAACAGCTTCATTGACTTCGCCACCACCGAAGGCGAATCGAGATAAACCAGCAACTGACACAATTCGCGGTTCACGCGATCGCGCTGGCCAGGAAAGTAGCCGTCGAGCAGGGCGGCCGTCGCCGCAGCGGTCTCGGCGTCGGGCTTACCCAGACGAATGAACGCCAACTGGTAGACGCGCAAGGCGTCAAGCTGCTCTTCTTCGCTCAAGCGATTCCAGGGTAGCCGGCCCAAGGCCGCGATAATGCCGGGCTGCGACTTGGCTGCAGCGGTGCGCGTCAGCGCCAGCAGTGCATGAATCAGCGCGGTCGGCCGCGTCTCGGCCAAGGCCCGTTCTTGCCACGTGGCCGGGTCTTGGTGCTCGACGGCCAAACGGGCCGCGTAACGCAGATAGCGATCTTGACTGTTCAGGTAAGGCCAGGCGAAATCGACCGCCGCGGGGTCTTGACGGCCGTGGAACGATTCAAGCTTTCGCCGCAGGGCACGGGCTTCATCCGCCGCGGCATCGGCCAGCGGCGCCGCCGGCGCGGTCGACTCGGCTCCGACATACCGCACGCGGTACAAGCCCGACTGTGTGCCCCGCCCACCCACCGTAAAATACATCGCGCCGTCGGGACCAATGGCGACGTCGGTCACGGGCAGCGGCCGCCCGCTGACGAACGGTTCGAACGTGGCCTGATAGCTCGCGCCGTGCGGAGTCAGGTGCATCGCGTAAATCTTGCCATACGACCAATCGAGCACGTAGAAGGCCCGTTGATAGCGTTCAGGGAACTTCGCCCCGGTGCCAAACACCACGCCTGTGGGCGAGCCAAGCCCAATATCGAAACCCGGCAGGCTGTCTGCGTAGTAAGCCGGCCATTTGCCAGTGCCATAGCGCCAGCCGAACTCGGCGGCCGATACACAGTGATTCACTCGCGTCGGCCGATACCACGGCGCGCCCACATCCCACTCCATATCGGCATCGTACGTAAACAGTTCGCCGTCGGTGTTGAAGGCGATATCGTAGGCGTTGCGAAAACCGCCGCAGAGCAGCGTCCATTCGCCGCCGTCTTTGTCGGTGCGCACAACCCATCCGCCCGGGGCCATCACGCCGGTGGCGTGGCCGTTGGCGTCGGGCTGGCGCGGCAGCAACAGATCTTCCGCCCAGTTGCGGTGTGGCGAGTCGGGTCGCAAACCTTCCAGCGGCTTGGTGTGATTGCCCGCGATCACATACAGCTTGCCGTCGGGGCCGAGCACCACCGCGTGGGGGCCATGTTCGCCGCCGCCCGGGATTCTTTTGAGTAATCTGACCTCGTCGTATTGATCGTCGCCGTCGGTGTCGCGCACGCGGTAGAGCCCACTTCCCTGGGCGGCATTGCCGTTGACCACCACGTACAAGCTGTCGTAGGCATAGAGCAATCCCTGGGCCTGGCCAATCGGTACCTCGAGTTGCTCGACCTGCGGTTCTTCGACCGGCTTGCCGAGCGTGACCCGATAAAGATAGCTGCTCTGGTCGCTGGCGATGATCCGGCCGCAGTGGTCGAACGTCATACTTACCCACGAACCTTGTTGCGGTTTGGGCACCGAGTAGAGCAGTTCGGCCTGAAAGCCGGGCAGCACCGTGAGCGTATCAGCGGGCGTCGCGCCGCCGGCCGAGGCCGAGAGTACGTCGCCCCACGGCGCGACGCCCAGCCGGCCAAAGCTATAGACTGGTTTCCAATCGGCCGCGGCAAAATCCGCGCTCGTCCACTCCGGCGATTGATTGCGCGAGGCGAGCCAGGCGCGATCGCTGACCACCGATCGTTTGGCGCCGTCGGTCAGTTTCATATCGAGCTTCACCAGCAGGGCCGCGCTGCCGCCGTGGTTTTGGCCGCGCACGGCCAGTACGTTTTTGCCCGTGACAAGCTGCTTCGCCACGTCGGCCCGCGCCGGCTCCTGCCATTCGGTGGAGCTTGCGATTTCGTGCCCATTGAGATAGATCGTTAGCGAGTTATCGCAGCTTGCCACCAGGGTGGCCTTAGCTACCGGCTGATTGAGCTCGAACGCGTGGCGGAAGTAGACAACTTCGTCACCGCCGGGCTGGCCGCTCGACCAGATCCATTCGGGCGGCGGCGCCGTTGGCTTTGGCGAGCGGTTTTCAGCGGCCATCGCCGGAAGCTGAAAGAGCAGGGCCATGGCGGCAGCCCACGAGCACGGAACAATCGAACACAACGATTTCACGCTTCGATCCTCAGGTAAGTCGGTGGGGAGTGGGACCGTAGGTCAGGCTTTCCAGCCTGACGTTTTCGGCCGAAAGCCGAGGCGGGTCGCAGGCCGGCTTTCAGGGTGGGAACTTTACTATTTTACGATAACCTACACGCTGTCTGTAGGGAACGCCCTCCATGGCTTCCCGGGAGAGGCGGTTTTGACAACCAAATCCGGTCATGGCCTCTGTAGGGAACGCCCTCTGTGGCAATCCCGTTCGGCACGACATTTTATCCGTTCCCTAGGAGGTAGGGTACGGCGACATGATAGCTTGTTTTGAGATCTCTGGAGGTTCGAGGCGCCGTCTGGTGGCCGCTGCACGTCGTCCAGTGCGCAGCGTCAAGG
>DATFDL010000457.1:0-8541 GCA_035252155.1 Pirellulales bacterium
CGCCGGCGCCCGCCGCGTTGCCGGCGGCCGGCGGCAGCGGCGTTGATGTTCCCAGCAACGGGCCGTTCCGGGCCAGCCCGCCGGGCGGCGGCAGCTTCATCCCCAATCAATCGAACACCAAGCCGTCTCAGCGGCCGGCAACTCGCGTACATGGCCGGTTAGTCGATCGTTCGGTCGTGCCCGCCTCACACGTGGCCGATGTATCGGCAACGCCTCACGCCGATGACGAGGCCGAAGAGGAAGACGAGGACACCGCCGAGGGCGAGAGCGACGAAGCGGTCGATGAAGCAGAGGAGAGCGGCCATGGTTTGCAGCCAACCTCGGCTCGGTTCGCCAAGAAGCCAGGATCAAAAGGCGCCGTCGATATTATGGATCTTCCGCCTGTGCGCCGGTAAAGGCGGGCCAAGCCAGCCCTGAGGGCCGGCGGGGATCGGCGCCTCATTTTGCATTTTGACTTTTGCATTTTTACTTTCCCCCGGTCTCGATCAACCGGGGTATCGCCAAAGCTCTGCCCCAGCCACCGGCCCTCGATGGTTATTCCCTGGCCTCCGGCCTCTGACCTCCGGCCCCTTCGCTCAACCCTGAACCCTGAACACTGAACCCTCTTTGGTCCGGTTGAGCCAATCGTTGCGGCTGTACGGCCGGGCAGGGCTTGTTCGACGAAAGAAGCCCTCCCGCCCTGATACCATTTTGGGCCTGCCGCGCTAAAATAGACGGGATGGTCCTCCCGGCGGTTCAACCGGGCGTGGGCTACAGCGCGTGGAGACCTGTTCTTGACCTTTGCCACTCGGTTGCAAGCGATGGCCGGCGCCGGCGCGCAGCGAAAGCTGGCGCAGTGGTCGGCCCTGCTCGCCAAAGTCAACGATTACGAGCCGGAACTGAAGCAGCTTTCGGACTACGACATGCGCAAGCGCAGCCTCTCGCTGCGCTATCGGGCCAAAAGCCAAGAGCCGCTCGAACGGTTGCTGCCCGAAGCCTACGCCCTGGTCCGCGAGGCGGGCCGCCGCACCATCAACATGCGGCACTTCGACGTGCAGATTTTGGGCGGCATCGCCATGCACCACAACGCGATCGTCGAGATGCAGACGGGCGAAGGCAAAACGCTCACGGCCACGCTGGCGATGTACCTGAACGGGTTGACCGGTAAGGGCGTCAACCTGGCCACCGTCAACGACTACCTCGCCCGCCGCGACGCTCAATGGATGGGACCGATCTACGAGTTGCTGGGCATGAGCGTGGGCGTGATCGAAACGCAGATGCAGCAGCCCGCCCGGCGCAAGGCCTACGCCGCCGACATCACCTACGGCACGGCCAAGGAGTTTGGCTTCGACTTTCTGCGCGACCGGTTGCTGTTGCGACGAATCAACGAGGGCCTGACCGATTTTCTGGGCGGCATGTTGGGGCAGCAGGGCGGCGGCTCGGTGGAAGAGCCGGTGCAGCGCGGCGCGCACTTTGTCGTGGTCGACGAGGCCGACAGCATCTTGATCGACGAGGCCCGCACCCCGCTCATCATCAGCGCTTTGCCCACCGAAGAAGAAAAAATCGCCGTCGAGTGCTATCGCTGGAGCGCGAGCGTCGCCGACCAGTTCGAGGATGAAGAACACTACGACTACGACCACGAGAAGCAATCGGTCGAGTTGACCGCCTCGGGACGCCAGTTGGTCCGCACGCTGCCCAAGCCCACGGCGATGGACGCCGTGGGCATGTTCACCATTTATGAATACATCGAACGGGCGATCAAGGTGAACCGGGCCTTCACGCTCGACCGGCAATATGTGATCCGCGACGGCGAGATTGTGATTGTCGATGAATACACCGGCCGCCTGGCCGAAGGCCGCAAATGGCGCGACGGCATCCACCAGGCCATCGAGGCCAAAGAGGGCGTGCAAGTGACCGTCGCCACCGGGCAGGCCGCGCGAGTGACCGTGCAAGATTTTTTTCTGCGTTACGACAAGCTGACGGGCATGACCGGCACCGCGATCAGCTCAGCCCGCGAGCTGCGCAAGATTTACAAAGTCGACGTGATCGCCATTCCCACCAACCGGCCCGCCATCCGGCAGCGGCTGCCCGACGCCATTTTTGGCACCAGCGATCAGAAGTGGGCGGCCATCGTCGAGGAAGTGCGCGAGTTGCACCGGCAGGGCCGGCCAGTGCTCATCGGCACGCGGTCGATCGACAAGTCGGTGCTGCTTTCGGAGCTGTTGACCGACGCCGGCATCGAGCACCAGGTGCTCAACGCCCATCAGATCGCCGCCGAAGCCGACATCGTGGCGCGGGCTGGCCTGCGCGGGAAAGTGACCGTCTCGACCAACATGGCCGGCCGCGGTACCGACATCAAGCTGGGCGACGGCGTGGCCGAGCTCGGCGGCCTGCACGTGATTCTGACCGAAATGCACGACTCTGCCCGCGTCGACCGCCAGTTGATCGGCCGTTGCGGGCGGCAAGGTGATCCGGGCACCTTCCGGCAGTATCTTTCGCTGGACGACGATATTCTGCTGAATGGGCTGGGACCGGAACGGGCCGAACGGCTGGAAGAGCAAGGCAAGACCTCGCCCGGACCGTTCGACCATCTCGGCGGGCTGTATCGCAAGGCCCAACGCATCATCGAGCGGCGGCATTTTCGCGATCGTCGCGTGCTGATGTATTACGAGAAAGAACGGCAAAAGCTGCAAAAGCAGATGGGCCAGGACTCGTATCTCGACACCGCCGGGTAGCGGCGTTTCAGTGGTCGGCGGTGCCCGCCCTCCGGCCAATCGGCAAATCCGATGCTATATATCCCAGGTGCCTGTTGGTCCCGAATGACCAGGCGAACGGTGGCTGGCGGCAGAGGCTTGCCGATGCCCCGGCTCCGAAAACGCCGGGGCATCGCTTTGGCTCTGCCCCAGCCACCGCTGTTGACAATAGCACCGGCCTTTGTGGCCGGAATCATCAGGAGAACAAAACATGATCGGTCGAATCTTTGAATCTGGCGTTGAACTGCCCAGCATCTCGGCGACGGTGGGGTTGGCGGCGGTGGCGGCGCTGGGTTATCTGGTCGGTCGTTGGTCGCGGCAAGCGAAAGTGGTCGAGAATTCAACGAGCGACGATCTGCAGCGCGCGCTGTCCGACGCTCGGCAACTGGAACAAATCACCGACGAGATGCTCAGCGTCACCCGCGCGGCGCTGGAGCACTGCCAGCGGCTCAGGGCCCACCGCCCCAAGCGAAGTGGCCGCACGGCGCACGCTCGGGCATGACATCAACTCAGGGTTGCAACTGAACACTGCGAGGGTGCCACGGCATCCGTCGCAGCGCAACGGACACAGCAATCAGTACTCGCGCGGCCGCTGCGACGGACGCCGTGCGGATTTGCTTTTCGGCCCGGTCGACGCACGGCGTCCACCGCGGCGATTTTCGTCTCAAGTGAGGCCGGTGGCAGATCGCGCCGCGGTGGATGCCGTGGCAGCCGGTGACTCGGCAATGGACGACCTGGAAGGTCATCCTACGGCCCGCGCACATGGCGGCCAGAATTCTTACGAATTCTGCTACAATGCCGTTTGCCTTCTTGAGCTCACGCCATGCCCGATCCACTCGCCGCGCCGTCGACCGATCCGACGCCGATCTTCGAGATCTTTCGCGGCAACTATGGAACCGAACTGCTCACGGCGGCGATTGCCCACTTCGATCTGTTCGGGCGACTGGCCGACGTGCCGCGGCACGAAGACGACTTGCGCGGCGAGCTCAGCCTCGCGCCTCGGCCGGCGACCGTGCTGTTCACCGCCCTGCGCGCCTTCGGCTTGGTGCGAAACGGCGCGGATGGCCGACTTGAATTGACGACACTGGCCCGCGAGCATTTGGCGCCCGGCGGCGAATTCGACGTTAGCGCCTACGTGGGCCTGGCGGCCGATAGCCCCGGCGTGCTGGCGATGGTCGAGCGCCTGCGCGCCAACCGCCCGCCAGGTACGCGCGAAGACGAAGAGGGCACCGCGTTCATCTATCGCCGGGGCGTGCGCTCGGCGATGGACCGCGAAGAAACCGCACGGCACCTGACCATGTCACTGGCCGGTCGTGGCAAAAATGTCGCCCCAGTTCTAGCCCAGCGGTTGCCGCTTGAGGGTGCGACTCATTTGTTAGATGTCGGCGGGGGCAGCGGCATCTATGCAATTGCCTGGTTGCGGCGGCATCCGCATCTGCGGGCCACCGTCTGGGACCGGGCCGAGGTGCTCAAGGTGGCCGCCGAAATGGCTGCGACGTACGGCGTGGCCGATCGCTTGCAGTGCGTCGCCGGCGACATGTTCGCCGACCCTGTGCCCGGCGACACCGATGTCGTCTTGCTGTCGAACGTGCTGCACGATTGGGACGTGCCCGATTGCCGTCGGCTGATCGCGCGTTTGGCCGAGGCGTTGCCTTCGGACGGGCGGCTGTTGATTCACGACGTGTTTCTCAACGACGCGCTCGATGGCCCGCTGCCGATCGCACTCTATTCCGCGGCGCTGTTTTCGCTCACCGAAGGCCGCGCCTACAGTGCCGCGGAGTATCGCGGCTGGCTGCTCGAGGCCGGTTTAACGCCGCGACCGATCGTGCCGACCTTGATTCATTGTGGCGTGCTGGAGGGCACTGTTCGGTTTTGACATCCAAAAATGGCGATGGCCTCTGATTGGTTTTGACAAGCGAGATCGGCGATGGCGTCTGTAGGGAACGCCCTCCATGGCGTTCCGTGAACTGCGAGTCGACGTCAACCCGCCCTACGGCGGAACGCCACGGAGGGCGTTCCCTACAGACCGATATCGAAAACCGATTAGGATAGATGGACTGCCAATTGCTATAATCCGGGCGAGGAGTTGGACGCTCGGCCGTTTGGGTTGCCACCTTTTATGCCGCATTCGCTCGAAGCAAAGCTCGGCGCCATCGGGCGGCAAGCGCGGCGGCTTACCCTGCTCTATGCCGCCGCCCGGGCGTTGACGGTGGTGGTGGCCGCGGTCGTGGTCTTGGCGACCCTGGATTGGCTGGTCCATTTTCGCGATCCGGGGTTGCGCTTCCTCTCGCTGGCGGCTCTCCTGACGGCGTGGTGCTGGGCTGCGTGGCGGTTTGTATGGCCAGCCGCGCGTGCCCGGTGGAGCGATGCCGATCTGGCCTTGCGGCTCGAACGCCGGTTGCCGATCGATGCCGATCGGCTGGCCAGCGCCGTCGGCTTTCTCGGCCAGCGCGAAGACGATCCGTGGGCGGGTTCGGCCGGATTGCGCCGCGCGGTTATCGCGCAGGCCGCGGCCGAAGTCGATCGACTCAAGCTCGACACGGCGCTCGACCGCCGGCCGGCTTATCGCGCGGCGATCGTCGCCGGGCTGGTTTGCGGCGGAGCGCTGCTGTTGACCGCGCTGGCGCCCTCGACCAGCCGCATTGCACTCTCTCGTTTGCTCATCCCGTGGGGAAGCGTCGAGTGGCCCAAGCAAAACCACCTGGCCTTTGTCGATCCCGTGCGGCGACTGGCCGCGGGACAAACCTTCGAAGTCGAGTTGCGAGACTCGCAGGGCGCGAGCCTGCCCGATAATGTGCAGATTCACTATCGTTATCCGGCCGATGAAAGCGGATCGAGCGAAGTAGTCGAGCGCATGCACGCGATCGATCGCAGCATGATCGCGCGCAAAGAGAATGTGACGCGGCCGTTCGCCTATCGAGCCGCGGGGGGCGACGACGATTCAATGCCCTGGATCGAACTGGAAGTGATCGAGCCGCCGGGCGTCGAGAAGCTGTCGGTCACGCTGCGCTATCCCGAATACACCGGCTGGCCCAGCGAGCGTTCCGATCCACACCTGCGGGCGCTGACCGGCACGCGCGTTGAATTCGCCGGGCAGGCGACGACGCCCCTGCGCCGGGTTGCCGTGCGCACGGAAGACGGCGAAGAGATCGTTGGCGCCGTGGCCGAAGACGGCCGGTCTTTTAAGCTGCCTGCCGCCGCCGGGAACGAGTTTATTGTTCAGCGATCGGGCGCCTACTGGCTGGAGCTGACGGATAAAGACGGTTTTTCCAGCGGCGAGCGATGGCGGTACGAAATCCGCGCCGTCGAGGATACGGCGCCGACGGTCGTCGTCGAAGAGCCCGCAGCCAATCTGTTTGTCACCGCGGAAGCGTCGGTGCCGGTGCGCATCGTCGCCAAGGACGATCTGGCGATTCATCAAGTCGCTTTGCGATACGCCCGGAGCGACAAATCGGCCGATCCGGAAGCCGAAATCATCGTCTACCAGGGGCCGGCCGAGGTCGGCGAGGCGTCCCGTGTCGGTCCGGCCCAAATGGGCGAATCGCGTTCGATCGAACATCGGCTCGAGTTGAAGCCGCTGCGGCTGGCGGCCGGCGCCGAGTTGACGCTCTATGCCACGGCCACCGACTATCATCCGCATCTCGGTCAAAGCCAGCCCCGCCGGCTCACCATCATCACGCTTGATGAATTGCAAGAACGGCTGGCCGAACGGCAGAACTACCTGGTCAACGAGTTGTCGCGAATCCTCAAGCTCGAGCGCGACGCGCGTGCCCAGGTTTCGGGCGTCGAAATTCAATTGCGGCAAGTGGGGCAGTTGAATAAGCAAGACGTCGATCATCTGCAAGCGGCTGAATTGATTCAGCGGCAAGTCGAACGCGGGCTGACCAGCCCCACCGAAGGCGTCGCCGAACAGATCGCCGGCGTGCTCGATGACCTGACCAACAACAAGGCCGATAGTCCGGGCGTCGAGCGGCAGATGCGATCGCTCTTGGACGAGATCCAGCGGCTGGGCCGCGACGAGCTGCCGCAGATTGCCCGCGACTTGACCGCGGGCCTGAAGGCCGCCCAATCGCAAGCGGGCGGCGGGGCGCGCGCCCCGTTGGTTTCGGCCGGCGGGCATCAAGATGAAGTGATCGAAACGCTCGAACGGCTGACGGCCGAACTGGCCCAGTGGGACGATTACCGCCGCTTCCATCGAGAGATCGCGGCCCTGCGCCGCGAGCAAGAAGAGCTCACCTCCGAGGCCGCCGCAGTGGGCCGACAAACCCTGACCAAGGATCTGAAAGACCTCGACGCGCAGCAACAGGCCGACCTGAGGAAGCTGGCCTCGCGGCAATTGGAGCTGGCCCGCCGCTTTGACAAGATTCAGCAGCGGATGCAGCGCACCATCGACGACCAGGCCGGCAACGATCCGTTGGCCGCCGGCGCGATTGCCGACGCGTTGTCGCAGGCCCGCGACCGCGCGATCACCAGTGCCATGCGCCAGTCGGGCCGCCAGGTTGAGGCCAATCAAATGGGCCAAGCTGCTCAGAGCCAGCGCCGCCTGGCCGACGATCTGCAAGAGATACTCGACATCCTGGCCAACCGCCGCGAGCACGAGCTTGGCCGGCTGGTGAAAAAGCTGCGCGAGGCCGAAAGCGAACTGTCCGGGCTGCGAGAGCGGCAAGAGGGGCTGCGTAAAAAATGGGAAGCCGCGGCCGAACAGACGGACGAGGCGCAGCGGCGGCGCGAGCTGGAGCGGTTGACGCGCGAGCAGCGGCAACTTGGCGAGCAGACGCAGCGGTTGGCACGGCGGCTCGAGCGTTTGCAGGCCGAGCAGGCCGGCCGCAGTGCCGCGCGTAGCGGCGGCAAAATGGGCCAGGCCGGCGAACAAGGCCAGCAAGGCGATGGCCAGGCCGCCGGCGAGCAGGCAGCCCAGGCCGAGCAAGATTTGGAGCAAGCTCAGCGCGCGTTGGCCCAGCGCCGCGCCGAAGCCGAGGCTGACCTGGCACACGAACAATTAGCCCGGCTCGAAGACGGCCTGCGGGGATTGCACGAACGGCAGGCTCGCTTGCTCGAAGAGACCCAGCGTTACGACGATCTGCTCACGTCGCGAGGCGAATGGACGCGGGCCGAAACGACCGGCGTGGGCGACCTTGGCCGCCACCAGCGCGAGCTCGCCGACGAAACGCAGGACGCCGGCAAAAAACTCGACGCGGCGCCGGTGTTTCGTCTGGCACTGGACGACGCCGCACGCTCGATGGCCCGCGCCGCCGCCGCGCTCGACGAGCGCCGCACGGACGATGACGTGCGAAAGGCCCAACGCCGCGCGCTCGATCTGCTGCTGCACACCCTCGACGCGCTCAAGCCGCCGGCCCCCGACGGCAAGCAAGATCAGGCCGGCGGTGATGCGGGCGACGCGGGACAACCGCCGTCGGGCAATCCTCCGCCCAGCGGCGGCATTCACGCCCTGGCCGAGTTGAAGCTGCTCAAATGGATGCAGGAAGACGTCAACCAGCGAACTACGGCGCTCGAAGAATCTCGTGTCGCGGGCCAGGAGCTCTCCGACGAGCAAAGACGCGACTATGCGGAACTCAGCGAGCAGCAGGGTAAAATTGCCGACTTGCTCTTGAAGCTGGCGGAGAATGGCGAGGATGCCCACGCCGATCCTGAGAAGTGACGTCAATAGAGCGAGACGAGCGTTCCATCCGGCAAGCGGCCACAGGGCTGCGCGCGGCGCCGCTCACGGCCGAAGAGCCAGCGACGCTCGGGGGCGAGCCGCGCTAATCGCAGCCACCGCCGCAACGACACCGTCGCGGCTGCGCACTCT
>DATFDL010000458.1:0-5697 GCA_035252155.1 Pirellulales bacterium
TGCGGGCCGCTATAGCACAAACTCGTTCGTCGGCCGGCATGGCTTTGCCGGCTACGGCGGGAATCGCGTGGTCAACAATAATTTCTACGGTAGCAATTTCTATGGTCGCCGCGGCCTCGGTTACGGTGGTCTCGGTGGCTACGGCGGCTACGGACTCGGTTACGGCGGTTATGGATTGGGACTGGGCTACGGCGGCTATGGATTGGGCTACGGACTGGGTGGCTACGGGTTGGGCTATGTCCTGGGCGGCTTCGGGCTAGGCTACGGCCTGGGCGGTTATGGATTAGGCGGCTACGGCTTCGGACTGCCGCTGTTCGCGCTCGCGCGTCTGGGCTACGGCGGATACGGTGGGTATGGCGGCTACGGCGGGTATGGCGGCTACGGCGGCTACGGCGGATACGGCGGATACGGCGGTGGGTATGGCGGGTATGGCGGATACGGCAATGCCTATCCAGGGTATGCCTCGACGACAACTCCAGCCGCGACAAGCCCAACCGATTTTGCAGCGCTGGGCGAACAAGATTTCAAGGCTGGCAAATACAGCGATGCTGTGAAAGACTGGCAACATGCCATCGTCGATGATCCGGGCAACGGCGGCCTGTATCTGTTGATGGGCCAGGCGTTGTTTGCCACCGGCCGGTACGAAGAAGCCGCCGGCGCAACACAAGTTGCCATGCAGCTATTGCCCGAAGACCAATGGGGAACGGTGATCACCAACTATCGCGAGCTTTATCCGCCGAATCGCGATTACCACAACCAGTTGCAGGCTTTGGAAACGTCGGTGAAAGCAAAGGATTCGCCCGCTTCTCGATTCTTGCTCGGTTTTCAATACGGATATCTGGGCCATCCGAAAGAGTCGGTCCGTGAGCTCGATCGCGCCTTGAAGCTAAACCCGCGCGATCAACTCGCCCAAAAGTTGCGCACGATCATGGCAGCCAAGCTCGACTCCACGACCCAGGTGCCGGCTGTGGCGCCGACGTTGTAAATCGCGCGGGACAAGACGCTCGCATTCGTGGGTGCCACGGCATCCGCCGCGGCGTGGTGGGCGATGGACCGGCGCTCGATGCAAATCGCCGCGGCGGACGCCGTGCTAAGGCGGCCCCCTGGCAGCATGACCGCCTGTAGCGGAGAATGGGGCGGCGGCATTAGCTCTGCCGCCGCTTGATCCGCCGCTATTTGAACACCGATCATGTCCATCAGCAACTTGCCCGAAACCGCCGCGACCAGCGGCGAAGCCCGCCGCGACCATCGTTACCAGGCCCTCGACTGCTGGGCGAAATTGCCCGCCGGCTGGCGGCTGACGGAAGTCGCCGCGGTGGCCGTCGACTCGCAAGATCGACTGTTCGCGTTCGACCGCGGCGAGCATCCCGTTATGGTGTTCGATCGCGACGGGACGCTACTGGCCACATGGGGAGAAAACCTCTTTGTTCGGCCACACGGCATCACCATCGGTCCCGACGACGCTGTCTATTGCACCGACGACGTGGGCCACACCGTCCGCAAGTTCACGCCCGACGGCCGGCTGTTGATGACGCTGGGCATCGCCGGCCGACCGGCGGACACCGGCACCACGAGCATCGACTTTCGCACGATTCGCCGCTCGGGACCGCCGTTTCACTATCCGACGAACGCCGCCCTAGCGCCGCAGGGTGAGATCTACGTTTCCGATGGGTATGGCAACTCCCGAGTTCATAAGTTCGGGCCTGATGGTCGGCTGCTTTTGTCGTGGGGCGAGCCGGGCGACGGGCCGGGGCAGTTTCGCGTGCCGCATGGAATCGCGGTCCGTGCCGATGGGACCGTTTGGGTGGCCGATCGTGAGAATAGCCGCGTGCAGGTCTTTACCGCCGATGGAACGTTTCTCGACCAGTGGACCGACGTCGCCCGGCCTTGCCAGGTGGCTTTTGATCGCGACAGCAATCTATGGGTGGCAGAGTTGGGTTACCGCGCCGGCATGTGGCCGGGCACGACGGCGCCTTCGCCCAGCGCCACCGGCGGGCGCGTGAGCGTGTTTTCTGAAGACGGCCGGCTGCTGGCCCGTTTTGGAGGTGGCGACAACCCGACGACGGCCGGCGACTTCTTTGCGCCCCATGGAATCTGCATCGACTCGCGCGGCGATGTCTATGTGGCCGAAGTCGCAACATCGGCCGGGGGCAACCGCGGCCTCGTCTCGCCCGACTGTCACACGCTGCAAAAACTCGTGCGAGAACAACCATGAAAGCGTGGCGGTTTTACCAGTTTGGCGATTTTCGCCTGGATGAAGTGCCCGAGCCGGAACTCTTGCCGGGCCACGTCTTGGTCGAGCCGCTCTGCGTGCAACCGAGCGTCACCGAGGCGCAGCTCGCCTTTGGCATTCCCACGCTCGCCTACGAGCGCGTCAAACGGCGGCTCGAAACGCAAGGCCCGCTACAGCTATTCGGGCATGAATTCTGCGCTCGCATCATCGCCGTCGGCCCCGGCGTCGGCCGCTTTCAGGTAGGCGACCGCGTGGCCGCTCGCGCCAAGCTCCCCTGTCAGAGATGCCCATTCTGCCTTTCGCAGCGAAGCGAGCTGTGCCGCAAGGGTCCGGTCATCGGGTTTGACCTACCAGGTTGCTTTAGCGAGATCGCATCGTTGCCGGAGATCGCTTTGGTAAAGATCGACGACCGAATTTCCGACAGCGAAGCCGCCTGCTTGCAGTCGTTGAGCGACAGTGTCGCAGCCGTCGAGACCGCCCAGATTCACATTGGCGATACGGTGGTCATCTTCGGGCAGGGCAGCATGGGGTTGGAGTGCCTGCAGGTGGCACGTCTCAGCGGGGCGGGGTTGACGATCACCGTGGACGTGCGCGACGAAGCCTGCGCGATGTCGCGGGAGCTAGGCGCAGACCACGCGTTGAATGCCAAGACTTGCGACGTGGTGGCTGCGATTCGCGACCTGACCGAGGGCAACGGGGCCGATGTCGTCTTTGAGTGTGCTGGCGGCAGTCCCAAGCAGGGGCTGGCCGGCCGCCAGACGCTTTTGCAGGCGATCGACGCCGTGCGTTCGGGTGGCAAGATCGTCGGCGTGTCGTTTTTCGGCGGCCCGCTGGAATTGGACATCGACGCTTTGCGTGAACGGAGCCTGCGCTATCTGTTTCCCGATGTGAGCACCCAGGCACATCTTGAGCACACCGTCCGGCTGGTCGCCACCGGCCGTGTGCGCGTGAAGGAGGCGATCACGCACGTCCTGCACGGGATCGAGTCGGTCCGGCGCGCCTTTGAGATCACAGCCAACAAGGGGCTGCACCGCGCCATCAATCCCGCCCAAGTGATGATGCGGCCGCAAAACATCGGCAACTGAGGGGTCTCCAACTGTGTCACGCCGGCTCATGGCGATTTTGTTTCTGATGGGCTTTTGGCTCGCGCTGATCGGTTTCTTATCAAGTGCGGCAGCGTTTGTTTGGGGGGCTCTTCGCTTCGCAGCCCCCAGACATGGGCGCGTATCTTCCACTCGCATTAGGGCTTGCGGTGGTTTGGGCGCCGACGGTCCTCACCTCATGCTGGTTGGCCAACGACTTCAAGAGAAAAGACTTTTGGAAGGCGGCACTCCGCGGCTGCCCTCCTTGGATGCGTTTGCTTGTTTATGGGTTCTGGGGGTTTGCGTTTTTGGGCATGCTGCTTTTAGGGCCGGATGGTGTCCTACCAATGATAATGGCCTTCTATTTGACCAGCGCCGCCACAATGTGCTCCGCCTCGAACGTGGTCGAAGCCGATCCCATGCGTCGCTGCCCAATCGGCCATGTCGTTCCCGATTCGGCGAGCTTTTGTCCCGATTGCGGCGCGCGGATCTCCGAGGGTTCAGCGCCGGAGGCCTAAGCGTCTCCGCCGAAGTGCCTGGAACGCCTATCTTTGGACATCGGAGTCATGCCTGCCAAAATCCAAAAGCTCACGCAGCGCGGCGTGCGTCCCGAGCAGGCCATCATTGCGCGCCGCCGCCTTCGGAGGAGACGGGAACGCATTGATGGTTATGGTCGATGTAAAAGGTTCTGTCGCCATTCGCGGAATAGAGCATGCACTTGTAGCGGGCGTGGTGCAATTGCGATCGGCCTATGGTCGGAGAATACACCGGGGGGTCGACGTAATCGGCGATCAGCTCAAGAACAAAACGAACATCCGTTCGCAAGTCATCAGGTTCGCCCGCGGCCATCAACGCTCGGAGCACCTCGTCGGGGCTAGGCGGATCAAGGGCCACCGGCAGGCCAATGGCCCGCGGCCCGGTAATGATGAGAGCATCAAGCGGCTTGTTCCCTTTGGCCATGAGCCGTTCCAACCGCCGGCGGAGCGGGTCGCGATAGACAGCGACAAGCGCCGTGACCATCAAAAAACTGATCAGCAGCAGCCGCAAGCTATATCGCGGCCGAATGAAACGTGATTTGAGTTTCATATTCGTCATCCTTGATCGACATCTCTGAACCGCGAACCCGCTTTCGGCTCGCGTGTCCTGAGCATAAACCTCCGCGACCAGTTGTTCTGCCATGCACGAGCCCTTGCGATGCGACCGTTTTACCGAAAAACCACACCGAAGGTCCGCGATGGCAAGGTGCAACGCAAAAACCGCTGGTCGCGCACGCCCAACTGTTATAACACGCCCCAGCCGCGTCCGCTGGTGCACCGGCGCAAGCCCGGCACCGGGTATCGGCATCTCCTCCGCGAACGCGACATCGAACGATTCATTGGCCTGCTGCCCGATTGGCCGGAGCTTTCGCGAGGCTTGAATGCCATCGTTCTAGGGCCGGGCGATTCAGATGCCCTCGGTTGGCACCGACCCGGAGTCGTTGAAATCTGCGCATGGGAGCGCGACTTGACCTTGGCGAATCTCTGTCCCCGGTGGTTGAAGGCTCACGGCAACCGCCTGCTAAAACAGATCGGCGAGCCGTGCGATCGAGCCGCCGACGATCGCGTTGTTCGCCGATTGACCGAATGGACGATCCGCGCCTTTCAGTTGACACACATTCTGCTTCACGAGCTGGGCCACCACCACGACCGCATGACCACGCGGCGGCAGGTCGACTCTTGCCGCGGCGAGCCTTACGCCGAGCAGTACTCGTTGCGATATTCCCGTCAGATCTGGGACGCCTTTGTAACTGAATTCGGTTCGCCTTAGAATCGGTGGCGCCTCAGCAACGAACCGGCAAGCGCCTTCCTACGCACGATGCTCTTGACCATAACCTGCACCCGTCCTCCCGCCATCGACCTTGGCTATCTGCTGCACAAGCATCCCGAGCGCTTTCAGAGCTTCGATCAGAGCTTTGGTAAGGCGCACGTCTTTTATCCCGACGCGACTGCCGATCGCTGCACAGCATGTCTGCTGCTCGATGTCGACCCGGTGGATATGGTCCGCGGCAAACGCGCCAATGCGTCGTTCGCGTTGGCTCAATATGTCAACGACCGCCCCTACGCGGCATCATCGCTGATGAGCGTCGCGATCGCTCAAGTATTCGGCTCGGCAATGCAAGGGCGCTGTAACGACCGGCCCGAGTTGCCAAGTGCGCCGTTGCCACTTTCCGCCCGAATCGACGTGCTGCCCGTGCGGGGCGGTGAGGGATTTCTGCAACGGATCTTTGAGCCGCTCGGATACACGATTGAGGCCGTCCGCCACCCGCTCGACGAGCGGTTCGCCGAATGGGGCGAAAGCCCGTATTTTTCCGTGACGCTCACCGCCGAAAAAACGCTCAGCGAA
>DATFDL010000459.1:0-10002 GCA_035252155.1 Pirellulales bacterium
CGCGAGATCTCTCGCCAGCCCGAGAGCTTGTGGTGCAAGATCGACAACTTAAAGCTCTCAAAGGCCTCGGCCAGGTCGTCGGGCAGTTCGGCCAGGTTGGCAAAGGGCCGCACCGGCGCGTCGGGCGATTCGGCCGGATACTCCGCCGCATCGACATCGAAGGCCACGCCGGCCTGACTGCCGGCGGGTTCGGCGTCTTCGTCGGTGTCGCGGTCGCCGGCGGGCGCGCGGCCCTCGCCGTCGGACCGCTCGCCTGGATCGCGCACCATGCTCAGCTCGCCCTCGGCGGCCGAATCGGCGTCTTCGTCAAACTCGGTTTCGACGATGTCGGCCTCGCGCGGACGCTCGCCGGCGACGCCCCCTAGCGCCTCCCAGCGGCGCGAGCGCATTTCGCTCACCGGCCATTCGCTTTGCACGGCCCCTTCGAGCCACATTTCAGCATCGGTCCAATCGAGCGCCGCCTGAAAGTGGCTCCAGAACAGCCGCGGAAACTGTCCGCGCTGGAGATGGAACCGTTCGTAGACGCGCCGCAGGCGGCCGACATGCTGGCTGCTGACCTGTCCGACGCGCCGGCTCCAGGCCTCGTCGGAGTATTGAGTGGCCGCGGCGCCGGCGGCCCGCAAGGTCTCGCGCCATTCGTGAATGATCCGCCCTTTTTCCCAATTGGTAGTGCTGATCAGGCCGCGCCACTCTCCGACAAAGCCAAGCGACGCCTGGTCGGCCTCGCTCACGTGCAACTCGCCGACTTCTTCCGGGGACGACTCGATCGATGATGCCGATAATTCTGCCACGCTTATCCTCGCACTTGCTGGAACGTTTCCTTCATGGAACGAAGAATTCTAAAGCAGTGCCGCACGGCGCTCCAACTGCCGCGAACCGGCAATCGCATGACGAGCGAAGCAGCGTAAGGAAAACGGCGTCGGACAAGTGCTTTTTTAGCCGTGAACAAAATGCGCGGACGCGCGGCAACCGTGGGGATAACTTGTCATCGCAACAACTCGCCAACCAAACAACGAACAGAGTGCCACGGCATCCGTCGCAGCGCGATGAGCATCGCCATGCGCACAGGCACGGCCGCTGCGACGGACGCCGTGCGGTTGGGCTCTTCGGTCCGACTTCTGCGCCGGTGCCGCACGGCGTCCGCCGCGGCGAATTACGTCGCGCGGCGGGCCCTTGCCAACCGCGCCGCGGCGGATGCCGTGGCACCCGGAAGTTGGCCTATCCGTTGATGATTATGCCGGATGCCGAAGTCAACCGTTCGCTGGCGTCGCCGTTTCCGACGCCTGAAAATCGCAGTGCTTGTGCGAGCCGTCGCAGAAAGGCTTGTTCGTCGAACGGCCGCAACGGCAAAGCGCGATGTTCGGTTTTTCGGGATTAATCGGAAAGGGATTCCCTTGGGCGTCGCAAATCACCACCGGTCCTTCGACCACAAACGGACCGTTGTTGCGAGTGCGAATGGTTACGATGGCCGACATGCCGGACCTCAGTGTTGTGAAGGTTGATGATGCCGAATGCGTATTAGATAGATCAATGCCAGAAAGTCATAGACGGCGTGAGCGATGATCGGCGCCAGCAGATTGCCGGTCGCCCGTTCGAGCCAACCCAGATACGCGCCGATCGCCGTGGCCAGGAGGCAATATCCCAGATTCAAAGCATGACAAAGGCCGAAGAGGAGAGCCGCTAGGCCGCACGCTACCCACGGTCCCCAGCTTGCCGCCAACCCGCGCTGCACGACACCTCGGAAGAGCAGTTCTTCGCCCACGCCCGCCACCAGCGAGATCAGGGCGAAGTCGGCCAAACTGCCGGCGCGAAACAGCGGAACTACGAATTCGTCGACCAACATTTTCAATTCGCGAAATGGCCCCACGGGCCAGCGCATCACGAGCCACATGACGACCAGCAAGGGACAAGCCGCCGCCAGCCCGGTTGCCGCCGACGCCAGATCGACTCGCCAGCCGCTCCAGAGCGGGACTTCCAGGCACCAGGCGAGCAGCACCGCCACGGCCCCAATCGCCCCTTCGGCCAGGGCCGCCCAAAGCACGAAATGGCCATCGGATGGCAGCGAGTCGTTCATCAGGGGCAGCCTTGACAATGGCCTACAGGCGGTGGTAGTGTAGGGGTTAACTCCCGTCGCCTCAAGCTGTTTCGGCATTCGTTACTTAGGAACAGGAACAGAGTCGTTGGTCGTCGCCAGCCGACGCGCCGCCGCCACTTTTCTCTTGGACGGCCAATCCGGGCATTCCAACGCGGCCGGATGGCATCGAAGCGGCGCGGTGCTTGTCGGTTGTCCCGATGGCAGTTAGGATTTTTCTTCATGCAAGCATGCATTTGGTCTGCAACGAAGCGGCGCTTTTGCGCACATGCGCTGGCCGCCTTGGCATTCGTGGTTCTCAGCGGCGGACGACGAACGTGGGCGGCGCCTTCGGCCAACCCCGTGGCTGGTGAATTCGAGGGCGAACACCAGTACACCGGCAAGGACGGCCAAGAGCGCGAGATCGTCGAGCCGACCAAAGGCGAAATGGGAAAATTTAGAGGTCTACTCGGGCAGGGCAAGGCCAACACGAAAGAAGAACAGGAGCTTTTTGAAAAGGCGTCGCACTACGAGGTTTACTCGCTGACCTGGAGCGAGAACATCACGAAGCTGCCGTCTCTTCGCACTGATCTGAAAAAGCTCCTCGTTTTGGCGGGCAAGACGAATGCCGCGCCCGATCTGCACGACCAACTGAACCGGACGACGCTCAAGGTGTGCGGCGATGCGGCCGACGACGCTCGGTATCCGTTGGCCGTCCGTTTCAACTGCCTGCTGATGATCGGCGAGCTCGACGCCAAGGAAAAGACGACCTCTTCGAACCCCATCGTTCCGCTGCCTGAGGCCCGCAAGCGTTTGCTCGATGTGCTTGGCGACGGCCAGCAACCGGTCTGTTTGAGGATGGCTGCAATGGTATCGTTGCTGCGGCATCTAAACGCCTGGCAGGGAATCTCGGCCGAAGATCAGAACCGACTGACCGAGTCGGCGATGGCGATCATCGGCGTGCCGCTCGACCCGAAGCGTGATTCCGCCGGCTCGATCTGGCTGCGCTTGCGGGCGTTCGACGCGCTGCGGATGATGTCGGCGAAAGGTGTGAAAGTCGACCAGCCGGCGGTCGCCGCGGCGCTATCGACGATCGTCGCCGACGAGCGCATCGCCACGTGGATCCGCTGCCAGGCCACCGGCGAACTGGCGAGCATCGAAGCGGCGCAGTTTCCGCCGGACACAGCCACTCAGGACGTGCGGGCCGTGGCGAACTTGATTATCGCGATGTCGGCATCGAATCCCTTTACCAAGTTCGCGCAACAAGCCGCTCTCGAAAAAGAAGCCGCTGAGAGAGAAGAAGCCAGCCGCGGCGGCAGAGGCCGCCGGGGACGAGGCGATGACGAGAAAGATTCGGACAAGGCGACGGAAAAGCCGGAGGACAAGCAGCCCGCTCTGCCGTTGACCGCCAAGATGCGCGAAGTGGCTGCCCGCGCGATGTTGCACGATTTGGGCAGGGTGAGGCTGGGGCTACTGGGTCGAGGACCGGCACGACGGGGCGAGCTGCCGCATTCGACTACGCACGGCCTTTATGCCGCCTGCGATGCCGACGGCCAGAAGGCGATCAAGTCTGCCGTCGCCCATCTCGACGAGATGCTGGCCGAGCTGAGCAAATTAGACGTCAGAAGAGATATTGTCGGAAAGGATGATATCGCCCAAGTCGCGCTGGCGATCGAAAACAGCGGCCGCGCTTTGGCAGAAGAACGGGCCGACATGCCGGCGGCCGCGGGCGAGGCCGCCGGACCGGAGGGCGACCCTGAAAAAGCCGTCGTCGCGCCGTCGGCGGGGCATGGCAGGCGACCAGCCTCGGGCCCACCTTCGGGCAACGCTGCCGCGGGCGAAAGCGCGGTTGCTCCCAACAAATAGCGTGTTTGAGTCGAACTCAAAACTAAGGCAAAAGGATTTGCCACCGTGGCTCTCCGCCCTTCGCTCGTCTTTCGCGCGCTGATGCTTCTCGTCGTCCCTGGCGTGGCATTCTCGCCGCTGGGCTGCAAGGGACTGAACCTTCAAGCCTTCGGCGGCGCGAAGCAGAAGGTCGAATCGTCTTCGGAAAAAGACTCGGACAAGCCGTCCGAGGCGTCGCCCGCCGATGAAGACTCGGCGACGTCGTCGGAGCTCGCCAAGCTTCCTCCGGCTGTGATGCTCGACGCCTGGATCGCGCTGGCGCCGCAACCTTCGCTCGAACCGGACGCGGGCTACTACTGGCGGCACGCGGGCCTCGAATCGCTGTTAGCCGCGCCGGCCGACGAGCACCCCGATTTTGCGGCCGTGCTCGACAGCGAGAACGGCGTGGCGGCCACCAATGCGGCCATCGCGCTGGCGCGGCTGGGCGATCAACGCGGCCGCGACCGGTTGGTCGAGTCGGTGCGCGACACTTCCCTGCGTCTCGAGTTGCGCTGCGCCGCCGCCGAGGCACTGGGCGGCATGAGCGCGCCGCCGGAAGTGAAAACTTTACGCGAGCTGATCGACCGCTACGGGCGGTTCGGGGGCGACGCACCCACCTACCTGCCCGAACTTCACGCGGAGTTGCTTTATGCTCTGGGCCGCCAGGTCGACGCAGGCGCCGACGAACGCTTCAATGCGGCGCTGAAGAGTCCCGCCGCGATCGTGCGGCTGGCGGCGGTGCGCGGCTGGGTGCGGGCCGGCCAGGCCGAACTGCCACCGCGTGTCGCCGATCTGCGTACCGATCCTGACACGCGGGTGCGGGCGGCGACGCTCGATGCCATGGTGTCGCGACGGCATCCGCAGGCCCTCGACGCGGCGCGGGCTGCGCTGCACGATTACCGGCTGGAAGTTCGCCTGGCAGCGATTGCCGCGCTGGGCCGCCTGGGAGGCGACGAAGCTCGTCAGGCGCTCGAAGCGCTCGGGCGCGAGCCCGAGGCGATTTGGGCGCCGGCGGTGGCCGCCCTTGGCGCACTCGGCGCGCGCGGTCCGGTGTTCGCCGCGGCCGACAACCCGTCGTGGCGGGTCCGTCAGTCGGTGGCCCGCGCCCTGGCACGCTGGCCCGACGAGGAGTCGGCCGAGCTGATCCGGCGATTGACGGCCGACCCCAGCATCGAGGTCCAAAAGCAACTCGTCGCCGCCCTGGCCGACTGGCCGTTGACGCAGGCTGGCCCGCTGCTGCTGGGGATGATGGAGCGCGGCGGGTATCTGCCGGGCAAGCTGGCCGCGGCGCAACTCGCTGCGCATTGGCCGCCCGCCGAGGATTATTCGGCCGACGCGCCCGCCGATCGACGCGCCGAAACCCTGGCTGCGTTGAGTCGCACTTGGTACGAGCAACACGGCGTCGTTGATGCCCGCCCGCCGGCCGCGGCATCGCCCGAGACGCCCGAGTCCCCTGACGGGCAGCGCGTCGATGCGGCGGCCGATCTGGTCGCCCTCTTGCACACCAAGCCGACCGATGGCCCGGCCGCGACCCAGGCGCTGCGTGGGCTGCGCGAGTTTGGCCCCGATCTGCCCGCCGTGCTGGCGCAGCTCATCACCGAGCGGCAAACCGCCTTGCCCGAGCGCGTCTATCGTGAGGTGCTGCCGCACTTTGGCGAAGAGTTCAGCGACTTAGACCGGCTCGCCTCGGCCGACGTGCAGCAACGCCGCCGCGCGGCTGCGCGATTGGCCGACGGCGCGCGGCGCAGCCCGCTGGCGTTGCTGGCCATGATCCGGTTGGCCGACCTCGGCGCCCGTGAGCCGGACGCCTTGGTTTGGATCAGCATGTTGCGGGCGGTCGCCGACGACGAGCGCGAGCCTTCAATCAGCCTGGCCTACGCTGGCCTGGGACATAGCTCGCCCGAAGTGCGCCGATTGGCGATCGAACACCTGGCGGCGCACCCGGCCCCCGCCCATGCTCGGCCCTTGTTGCCCGCCTTGGAAGACAAGCATCAAGCGGTGGTGCTGGCCGCCGTGAAGGCACTGGGCCATCCGGGCATGCTCGACGATCCCGCGCCGCTCGAACGGCTGCTGGCCACCAACGACCCCAAGCTGCGGCTGGCGGTCACTCAAAGCCTGATTTTGCTGCGCGCCGAGCGCGGACCGCAAACGCTGGAGCTGTTGGCGCACGACTCCAACGCCGACACCCGCCGCCAGGCCGCGCTGATGATGGGCCGCTTTGCCGAGCCTCGTTACACCGCCACGCTGATCAGCTTGCTCGACGACACGCTGGGCGTGCGCCTCGCCGCCCTGGCCGCCTTGCCCCGTGTGGCCGGACACGACCTGAACGAAGCGGCCGGCGACACCAGCACGCTCGACCGCATCGGCCGCTGGAAACAATGGTGGGAACACCGCGGCGACGCCGTGGATGGTGGCGACGAGAAGCAAGCCGCCTCACATTCCGACGTCGTTCCGGAGGCGCTGGAGTGATCGAAGCCGGCTTCGTGATAAGTTATATCTCGCGCGAGCATGAATGCGAAAATGTGGAATAGCCGCCTCGGCTGTTTGCCGGTCGCCTTTGGCGACCGCCACACAGCCGAGGGCGGCTGTGCCACAGAGCCGCTTCGCGGCCGAGGGCGGCTGTGCCGCAGCTAATCGTGAGACTCGCGCCTTCGGCGGTCGGTTGTTCGCCGGCCGTCTCCGCGTCGCCGCGTCTGGCCTTCCGCGCGTCGCTTGGCACGCCGGTCGGTCGGCCGCTCGGCGTCGGCTCCTGCCGAAGAGTCACTCGCCTCGCCGCCGTCTGCGTTCAGGCGGCCTGTGAATCGGCATCCGACCAAAAACTGCACTTGCGCGCCTGCCCGCAGCTCCGAAACATGCACCACGCGGGCCGTGACGTAGATCAGCACGGGCGGTTTGCCCAGTTCCACCACGTAGGTCTCGTGTTCGGGCGGCTGGGTGCAAAGAAACGAAAAGCCGCCGGGAGATAAGTCCTGGCACTTCACGCCCACGAACTCTGACAGCGGGGGCGTGTACCCCGTCACCAGCGGCGCCAGGCGTTGAACGCATTGATAAGTCTTGCGATCGCGGTTGCGGCGATTTTCTCCCCGCTGGCGCGCGCGGAGCAAGCGGTGAACTTCCTTGTAGAACGCCACATCGTTGTCGCGCAGAATGGCCATTGCCGCCGCCCGTCAATCTTTGGAAGCAGCCAGGCCCGGCCCTGGCCGCGTTGCCGGCATGAGGCGCGCAGCCCCGCCCCGGCACAACAATTCATAGCTTGCGCCCAAGGGCCGGGCAAACCACGCTGCACGACTTATAGCGGTTGTAACGCCCATTAGGTGTTGGTGGCCACCGACGGATCGTCGGCTACGTTCACCCACACGTGTACGTGCGGCGTGCCGCGGAAATACCAGACAAACGCCGGCCCCTCCAAGCGCCAGCAGTCCCACACCTGGTCGTTGCCGATGTCGCCTTCCTTGTAAAACGCCAGCGAGCAGCGATCGAGGCCGCCCTGCGTCTTGAGGCAGCTCAACACCTCGTCGCGGTCGCTCTGTCGATACGGCTCGATCAGCTTCTGCAGGACCTTTTGCACTTGCTCCTTCTGGTCGGCCGACATCTCGGTGAGCGGGATGCCCGGCAACTGGCCGTCGCGCCCGCGGAAGCCCACCTGCTGTTCGACGGGCAGCTTTTCGACCAGCGCGATCTTTTGCTGTTTGCCGTCGAGCATGGTGTAGAGCTTGTTGGCTTCGAGCGCCTGCGGCCAAAAGACATTGCCCTCATGGTTGGCCGGTTCGTTGAAGCCGGCGGCGGCATGCCCGTAAAAGATCGGCCCGCCGAAGGCCACGTGGTCTGACGAATTGCCGTCGCAACGCAGCGTCATGTGGCGGCCGGTCATCACCAGTTCGAACTTGCCCTCGCCCGGCGTGCCGAAGATGGCGATGTTCTGGTCGGTGCCGAAGCCGCCGGCGTCGTCGTCCAACTGTTTGTAGATGCGCTTGTGCCAGTCGGGCTGAATAATGCCTTCGAAGAGGTCGCGAATGATGGCCTGCTGATCGGCCGTATAAAAATCGCTGAGAATATCGGGCTCGGTCACGTGCCAGTTGTTTTCCACGCGGCTGCGCAACACGCCGCGCTTCGCATCTTGGTAGTCCCAGGCGAAGCAGATGGTTTTGCGCTGCTCGGGCGTGAGCGTCTCGTAGAGCACCTTGACCAGCGACTCAGGCGCGGCCGGGGCCGCCGAGCTTTCGGCCGCTTGCGCCCAGTTGGGCAGCGCGCCCACGGCGAGCGCCGTCGAAGCCGCGCCCGCGGCGATCAAAAACTCGCGGCGATCGACCGCGCGGCGGCCGGTTCGGGGAACAATCGAAGACTCACAGTCGGGACAATCGCGAGACGAGCGTTGCATGGTCAAGTTCTCCTCAGTCTGAAGGCATGCCCACCGGTTGCCAAACCGGCGGCATTGGTTGTACGGGGGCGACTCCCGTCGGTCGCGCCGATTATTAGAACTCACCTCCGGGCAAGATGCAATCTCTCGGACGCTACGGTAGCCGTCATGTCCTGGGCGGGATCAATTCGGCCACGCCAATCGACAGCGGAGGTCCATCGGCGCTAAGCGAGAGCGGCACGTTTGCGCCAAGCCGGTGGCGCGTCGAGCGCTCGTAGTCCCGCTTCTTGCGACGCGGAGATTCAAAAACTTCAATTTCGTCGTCGACAGATTGACGATCCAATAAACGGCAACGCCCGATCCGGCGTACATCTTATACTTCGTTTGCGGTCGTAAGTGAGCGAGCTGTCGGCGACGTTGATCACCAGCAACGCACTGGCGGCCCGAGGATGCGAGTCGAGATAGGCGGAGCTGATTTACGGCAGCGACTTTCGCCAGGCGATTGCGAGCTTTGTCATGCGCCGCGCGACGTCGGGCTGCTCGGCGGCGAGGTTCTTGGTCTCGTTCGGGTCGGTCGTCAGGTTGTACAGCTCTGCGCCGTTTCCAGCGGCGCTGACCAACAGCTTCCAGTCGCCGTCGAGCATGGCCACGTTTGGGCTGCGGTCGGCGCCGGCGGGATAAGCAAACGAAGCGTCGTTGCGGCCATATTCCCAGAACAGCGGTTTTGACCGCCGGGGGGCTTCGCCCGTCAGCGCCGAGCTTAAGTCTTCGCCGTCGGCCGCGTAATCGGCGGGCGGCTTCGCGCCGCACATTTCGCAGAGCGTTGGCAATAAGTCGACGGCGGCCAACACCGTGGTGTCGTTCGTGCGGCCCAAAGGCACAACGCCCGGCCCCCAGGCGATGCATGGCAAGCGGATGCCGCCCTCGTAAAGGCTCAGCTTGCTGCCGCGTAGTCCGGCGGTGCGGCGGTGGCCGAACGCCGGCAGAGGGCCGTTGTCGGAAAGAAAGAGCACCAACGTCGGACGGTCGGTCTGGCGGCCGCGCAGCGCGTCGAGCAGCCGGCCCACCTGGCGGTCAATTTCCACGAGCACCTTGGCCAGCCGCTCCGGCGTGTTTCCTTTGCCGCTGGCCCGGCCGTCGTTGCCCAGTCGCTGATCGTCGGCCGACGGCACCCAGGGCGTGTGCGGATCGTCGAGCCAGAGATTGACGAAGCAGGAAGCGTCGTCGTGGTCGGCGAGGAATTGAACGGCACGGTCCACCATCCAGCCAGTCCGCTGCCATCGCTTCACCTTGTCGTCGGGCGACCAGATCCAGTCGCGGGTGGTCAGGTCGACGTGTGGCTCGGGGCTTTCCCACGTACCAAAGCCGACGTCGTAACCATATTCGGCGAACTTCGGCGGATCGACCACATCCCGACCGCCGCCGAGGTGCCATTTGCCGATATGGGCCGTGCGGTAGCCAGCCGCCTTGAGCAGGCGCGGCAGCGACGGAGCTCGCGGATCGAGAAAATCGGCCTGCTCGCAGTCGCTGTTGCCGGTGCGGGTTTGCAGATAACTGGTGATTCGCCACCTGCCCGGAAATTGTCCGGTGAGCAGCCCGCACCGCGAGGGCGAACAAATAGGCGCGGCGGCGTAGTACCGCGTAAACCGCATGCCCTCTTGGGCCATTCGATCGATGTGCGGCGTGGGAG
>DATFDL010000460.1:0-6522 GCA_035252155.1 Pirellulales bacterium
CATTTGGTACACGTCGCCTCGTGTCCCTTCACCATCGAATTGTTTTATCTTAGCGACGATGAGCACGACCAAGAGCGTTTTCGCCGGCGACGAGAGGCGACCCTGTTCGAACGGAAAGTGTCGTTGCCGACCGCCGAAGACATGATCGTCACGAAGCTTCGTTGGGCAATTACCCGTGCCGGAACGAAGGACCGAGACGACGCGCGCGACGTCATCGCAATTCAGCGTGATCGCCTTGACTGGGATTACATTCAGTCTTGGGCCGATCGGCATGGAACTCGCGCACTGCTCGATGAGATCCGCCGCGAGCTTTCGCCAGATGCCGCAGGTTAGCATCCCTCGTCGTTCGGCGATTCGGCATCGCCTGGCGGCGGCTCGTGAGGAGATTCGGCAGCCGAGGGCGACGGTTCCGCAGTTGGCGGCGCGGGGTTCGGCGCCGGCGCAGCGGGGGCAATACCGGGCATCGCTGGGCCGAGCACTCCGTTGATGATAACCGGCAGCGGCAACGCGGCCCGCAGCCGCTCGATACCGTCGTCCGTGACCCGAGTGCCGCGCAGGTTCAAGTGCCTGATTGCCGGAAACTGCTTCAATGCCGAAAGATCGCCGTCGTCCAAGGGCACGTTCCGCAGCTCAACTCCCCAGAGCCGCGGCAACGAGGCAAGTTTCGACAAGCCTTCACCGGAAATCGTCGTGTCCGACAAATCGAGTGTTTGCAGGCCGGGCAATTTGGCAAGGTCCGCCAGCCCGGCATCGGTGATGTTTGACTGCGAAATATTCAAATATGCTAGGGCCGGCAGGGCGGCGAGGTCGGCCAATGTTTCGTCGGTAACCCCCGGCCCGATCAACTCAAGATGTGTCAAGCGGCGCCCCGCCAGTGGCCGCAGCAGCCGTCCGGCGCCTGGACGCAGATTACTGATCGAAAGCGATGACAATTCCGGCAACCGAGTCAAAAGTTGTCCAAGTCGCTCAGATTCGTCGGCATCGATGCTCGCGCCAGGCGGCAGTTCCAAATGCGAGACCCAGCCCGGCATCAAACGAAAGCCGAACGATTCCAATTCGGTGATGGTTTTCCGTTGACGATAAACAGGCGCCGAGGCGACCAGAATCGCCGTCACGATCGCAAGCGAAACGGCCGTAACGAAGGCAATCCGCCAAGGCGCGCTTCGCCGGCCGGGCGTCGTTCCCAGATCTGGCGGCGGCGCGTCCCAGACGAGCACGGCGAACGAAATCGCGGCCACGGCGAGGGGCAGCAGCGCTCCAAGTGGCGGCGAGCCAGTACGGTAAAGCTGCGCCCCGTGGATCATCCAATAAACTGCCAGGAGCGAAATCATGGCATTTGCCACCATGGCCCCGCCACGCTGATTGCGGAAACCGCTGCCGCTGGGTTTTGCAAACGCCCACAGGTTTACGGCGGCGGCGATCGGCACACACCAAAACAGTGGCGTCCACGGCAGGTTCATCGCCAGCAGGCCGTCCTCAAGCAGTCCTTGAGTTCCCATCCACGCCAGAATGGAACCCCTGCCCAACATGGCGGCATTGGCCAAGACAGCCAACGGCAGGGCCAGAAAGAAAAGCACCCGGCGCAGCCGAGGCGACACGCTGACGATGCCAATGGCCAGGGCCACCATGACGACGCCGGCCGCCGACGTGCCCACGATGCTATGCCAGGCCCCCAGCAGGCGACACCCCGCCAGCGCCACGGCGGCGGCGATCAGCATCCTCGCGCGTGCGTGATTTTGTGAGTCGGGCGGCGCGGCGGATGGCGATGATTTGGCGGCGCTAGCGATTACTTTCATCGGTTTGTTCGACCTGACGCTGACACTTCAAGCTAGTGCTTACAATACATGTTCGAGGTCACATTCGCTCATCTCCCCCGCTCCCGCGCTCCCGCGCTCCCATGCTCCCCTGCTCTCACCGCCGGGGCATCGCTCAGGCTCTGCCCCAGCCACCGCGAGAAAGTTTATATAGTCGTCAAGACCGCGTTCGCTTCATCGCAAAGCCGCTGCGCTTCGGCGGCGGTGGGGGCTTCGGCGATCGCCCGCACGATGGGTTCGGTGTTGCTCGCTCGCACCAGCAGCCAGCGGCCGGGCCAGTCAAGCCGCAGCCCGTCGAGCCGGTCGAGAGCAGCATCACCAAAATGCCGGGCAAGCGCCTCCAGCCCGGCGGCCACGCGCTGCGGCGCGAGAGAGATTTTGGTCTTCACGATTTCGTATCTCGGCAGTTCATCGGCCAATTGGCCGACGGTCACGCCGCGCGCGGCCATCGCATCGAGCACCATCGCCATGCCGACAAAACTGTCGCGCACAAAGCCGACGCGCGGATGAATGACGCCGCCGTTGCCTTCGCCCCCCAACGCCGCGCCTTGCCGCTGCATGACTTCCACCACGTTGGCCTCGCCCACCGCCGAGCGGTAGAACGGCACGCCATAACGGCTCGCCAGGTCTTCGCTCATGCGGCTGGTTGAGCAGTTGGTCACGATCGGGCCGGGGCTTCGCCGCAGCAGATGATCGACGCAGATTGCCAGCGTGTATTCTTCGCCCAGATAGCGGCCGCGCTCGTCGACGATCGCCAGCCGGTCGGCGTCGGGGTCTTGGCAAAAGACGACATCGGCGCCCGCCTCGGCGGCCCGCCGCGCCACGCCCGACAGATTTTCGGCGGTCGGCTCGGGCGGATGCTCGAAGAAGCCATCCGACTGCTCGCCCAGCACCGTCAATTGACAGCCCAGCGCCTCCAGCAGCCGCCTTCCCACGACGCTGCCGGAACCGTGATTCGAATCGAGCACGACCTTAAAACGGCGACGGCGGATCGCCGCGGGGTCGATGACGGCCAGCACCAGCTCGATGTGCCGCGACGTGGTATCGGCGCACCGCTCGACCCGCCCGATGCGGTCGTGCGTGGCCCAGCGCGCGTGGGCGGCTTGATAGCGGCGGATGACTTCGCCGCCCTCGGCTGCCGAAATAATCTGCCCGGAGCCGGCGAACAGCTTCAGCCCGTTGTACTCCGGCGGGTTGTGACTGGCCGAGATTTGCACACCGCCCGCCGCGCGATGCTGGCGCACCAGCACGCCGGTAGTGGGCGTGGCGGCCACACCGGCATCGAGCACGTCGCGGCCCGCGGCGGCCAGTCCGCCGCGAATCACATCGGCCAGCCACGGGCCGGTCGCCCGGCCGTCGCGCGTGACCACAATCGGTCCCGGCGGCAGCGGTTCGGCGAAGGCGCACACATAGCGCAGGGCGATTTCGGGCGTCAAGCTGCGGCCGACGATGCCGCGCAGCCCGGAGACGCTGATGATGGGCCGGCAGGGGTCAGGGGTCGGAGGTCGGGGGTCAGGGGTCAAAAGCAGGGGTCGGGGGTCAGAGGTCGGGGGTCAGAGGTCAAAAGCAGGGGTCGGGGGCCGGGGATCGGAGGTCAGAGTCGCCATTGTAGCTTAGGTGTCTGTGGTTGCGCACGCAATTATTGGCAGCGGCTCACGCCTCGCATGGCATTCGCTGATTTGGACTCGGCGATAAGGAATTCGACGCTACAATCAAATTGTGACCGATGCGTGGCGCTGGGCTAAGGTGGGACTCGCGGCGCTCGGCCCACCCTACAAAGGATTCCCCATACCAAGGTGGGTGCCATGCCAACTTCTTCCGCCCCCAGCACCGACAGCGCCCTGCGTGAGGTGGCAGCCGCGGTCGAGCGAAAACAGCTTTCGCCCTCCGCCGCCAAGAATATCAAAGCCTGGCTCACCGAGCCGCGTTACGCCGAGTACGCCGGGCAAGTCGTCGAGCACATCACCGCGCAAAAGTGGAAGCAACTCGATGACGTCTTTTGGACCGTCATCCCCTTTGGCACCGGCGGCAGGCGCGGAGAGATGTACCCCATCGGCAGCAACGCCATCAATGATCGCACCATCGGCGAAAGCGCCCAGGGCCTGGCCGACTACGTGCGCCAGCACGCCGAGGGGCCGCTCTCATGCGCCATCGCTTATGACACCCGCCACCGCTCGCGGCACTTCGCCGAACTGTGCAGCGAGGTGATGGTGGCCAACGGCTTTCAGGTGTTTTTTCTCGACGGCTTCCGCAGCACGCCGGAGCTGTCGTTCACGGTGCGGCACACGCAGTGCTCGTGCGGCATTATGGTCACGGCCAGCCACAATCCACCCAGCGACAATGCCGTCAAAGCCTATTGGTCGACCGGCGGGCAACTGCTGCCGCCCCACGACCGCGGCGTCATCGAGCGTGTGATGTCGGTCGACCAGATCGCCCGAGTGCCGTTCGATCAGGCGGTGGCCGACGGGCGCGTCGTCTTCTGCCAGGAAGAATGCGACAAAGAATATCAGCGCTGCGTGCGCGAGCAGGGGCTGCCCGGCCCGCGGCAGTTGAAAATCATCTATTCGCCGATGCACGGTGTGGGGGCTTCGAGCGTCCTGCCGGTGCTCGAAGCCGAAGGATTTCACGACGTCGAACTATTTGCTCCACACGCGCAGCCCGACGGCGATTTTCCCAACGTGCCCGACCACGTGGCCAACCCCGAAAACCCCGCCACGTTCGACACGATGATCGCCCGTGCCCAGCAGATTGGGGCCGACCTGGTGATCTCGACCGATCCCGACGCCGACCGGCTGGGCTGCGCCGCGCCGCTCGTGCCCGGCGGCCATTGGCAAACCTTCACCGGCAACCAGATCGGCGCGTTGCTCACCGACCATTTGTTGCAGGGCCGCAAATATTCGGGCAATCTTTCGCCGCAGTGTTATGTGGTCAAGACGCTCGTCACCAGCGAGATGGTGCGGCGGATCGCCGACTCGTACCGGGCAAAAACCTTTGGCGATCTGCAAGTGGGTTTTAAGTGGATCGGCGGCTTGATCGACCAGCAAGGCCCGAAGCACTTCGTGATCGGCGTCGAAGAATCGCACGGATTTTTGGCCGGCACTTATGTGCGCGATAAGGACGCTGCCGTGGCGGCGCTGTTGCTGGCCGAGCTGGCCGCGCGCGTCACGGCCGCCGGCCAGACGCTGCATCAAAAGCTTGACGCGCTCTTCTGGCAGCATGGTTGCCATGCCGAACGCACGGTGAGCAAGACCATGCCCGGCAGCGAAGGCATGGCCCGCATGCAAAAGCTGATGGCCCGCTTTCGCTCGTCCCCGCCCACGACGCTGGCTGGTGGCAAAGTGCGGCAAACGCGCGACTATCTGAACCTGAAGACGATCACCTCTCACGGCGCATCGCCGCTCGATGGCCCGAAGGGCGACATGGTCATTTTCGACCTGGCCGCCGAGGGCAACTACGTAGCCATCCGCCCCTCGGGCACCGAGCCGAAAGTGAAGTTCTATCTTTTTGCCTACGAACCGCCCGAGCTGCTGGCCGATTTGGAAGAAACCAAGACCCAGCTCACTCACCGGCTGGATACAATGCAGAAGGAGCTGTTTGAGCTGGCCGAGAATGCGACGTAGGGCCGTAGGGTAGGACGAGTGAAACGAGTCCCACCATCGCCAGGCACGAACCAACAGCGGCGATGTGGCCAATGGTCGTACTCGCTTCGCTCGGCCCGCTCGACCGGCCTCGTTTTCCGGTTTTGACTTTTTCATTTTGCATTTTGTCTTTCCACGCGAGCGGCGGTCCTTCGCCGCTCGTCCGGCAAAGGGGAAAGTCAAAATGTAAAATGCAAAAGTCAAAATGCAAAAGTTCATGCGATCATGCCGCTAACTGCCAAAACGCCTCATCGCAAAACGCCCTCCAAGCCGGACGACGCGCTTCTGGATGACGCGCCCGCCCTTTCGGTGCCCCTCTCGGCAGCTACGCTGGACGGTTTTATCGACTGGGCCTGTTCCGAGCGTTTTCCGAAGCAGTGGTCGGCTTCCTTTATCGACAATGAAATCTTTCTCGACATAAGCCCCGAAGAGCTTGAGACCCACGCACGGCTCAATGCCGAGATCAGCCGGCAAATCCACACCTTGGTGAAAACCTTCGACCTGGGAGCGTTCTACCCAGATCGGACGCTCATCGCGAACCGCGCCGCCGGCCTATCGACCGAACCCGACGGCACATTCGTCCGCTGGGAAAGCTTCGAGAGCAAGCGGGTGCGGCGGGTCGCGAGTCGCAAGAGAGACGACCGCTTCATGACGCTCTTGGGCACGCCCGACTGGGTGATGGAGATCGTCAGCGAGACGTCCGTTGCCAAAGACACCAAAAAGCTTCGCGAAGCCTATCATCGTGCGGGCGTGCCCGAGTACTGGCTGATCGACGCGCGCCGCGCGGTGGTTTCGTTTCAGATTCTTGCCTATCGGCGAAGCGGATACGTTGCCGTGCGACCTCGCCGCGGTTGGCATCGTTCGAAGGTTTTCGAACGCGAGTTTCGATTGCGGCGTGAGCGCGATCGTTCGGGCGGCTGGGACTACACGCTGGAGATTCGTAAGCCGTAGAACGGAATTCATTCCGTTCCGCGTGTTTGCTCTGTAGGGAACGCCCTCCGTGGCGTTCCGCGAACTGCGATTCGACGTCAATTCGCCCTCACGGAACGCCACGGAGGGCGTTCCCTACA
>DATFDL010000461.1:0-3176 GCA_035252155.1 Pirellulales bacterium
GACGTCGCGCCGCCCCTCAGCGGAACGCCACGGAGGGCGTTCCCTACAGAGGCCGTTTCCGGTTTTGTTCGTCAAAACCGATCAGACCCGAATGGTATTGCCGGCGTTGTTTGTCAGAACCCCAAGTTCTTGCCATACGAAAGGAACGTCGCTCCCATGTGTGGACGTTTCACCTTACGCACCGAGCCGCAACAAGTCGCCAAGCATTTCGAGCTGGCCGAACTGCCGCTTTTCCAGCCGCGATACAACATCGCGCCTACCCAGCCGGCCCCGGTCATCCGGCTCGATCAGTCCGGCCGGCGGGTGCTCAACGGCCTTCGCTGGGGGCTGGTTCCCTCGTGGGCCAAGGACCTGGCGATCGGCAATCAACTGATCAACGCCCGTTGCGAAACATTGGCAACGAAGCCGGCCTTTCGCCACGCCTTCCGCCGGCGGCGCTGCCTGGTGGCGGCCGACGGTTTTTACGAATGGCAGCGGCAAGGCAAGCGCAAGCAGCCGTTTTACATCACCGCCGCTGACGGCGCGCCCCTGGCCTTCGCCGGACTGTGGGAGCGCTGGGAACCGACCGACGCGCCGAACGCCGGCACCGGGCGGCCCACGCCGGTGGAGTCATGCACCGTCATCACCACCACCGCGAACGAGCATCTGCGTACTCTGCATGATCGAATGCCCGTGATCTTGCCGCGGGCGACGTGGGCCACCTGGCTCGATGCGGCCGCGGAAGACACGGCCGTCTTGCAGAAGTTGCTCGTGCCCTCCGCGGATGATGGCCTGACGATGCACGCCGTGAGTCCGTTGGTCAACAGTCCCTCGACCGACGATCCGCGCTGCGTTGAGCCGCTTGCCAACTCGCCGCCGCAGCCGGCCGAGCGGCTGCTCTTTTAGCAGCATTACGCTCCAGCCTGTAGCCGACTTCGTGAGAAGTCGGGCCATGCCAGCAACCTTCCAAGCTCGTGCAATCCGAATTAAGATCAGGACGCTGTCTGCCAAAAAGCGGAGGAACTGATGACCAGATCGAGCGGATGTTGCCGGCAAAAAGTGCTCTCTCGTCGGGCGTTGTTGCGAGGCGCAGGCGTGGCGATGGCCTTGCCGCTGCTCGACGCCATGCGGCCGACATTGGCGGCGAATTCGGCCGTGGCCAAACCGCGGCGGATGGTGGCCGTCGAGACCAACATGGGCATTCTGCCGCAGTTCTACTTTCCCGAAGGCGCGGGTCGCGACTACGCCGCCTCCCCATATCTCGCCCGGCTGGCGGACTTCCGCGAGCAGATGACGGTCTTTTCGGGCACGAGCCATCCGGGCGTGACCGGCGGCCATGCGGCCGAAAAATGCTTCTTGACCGGCACGCCGCACCCCGAACGAGGCGGCTTTCGCAACGGCGTCTCGCTCGATCAATATGCCGCCGAGCTGATTGGCAATCAGACACGCTACCCCTCGCTGGTGCTGGCGATAAGCAACGAGTCGCCGACGCTCAGCTTCACGCGCAGCGGCGCCCCGATTCCCGCCGAACGCAGCCCCAAAAAGCTGTTTCAAAAGCTCTTCGTGCAAGGCAAGCCCGAAGAAGTTGCGGCCAATGTCGAGGCACTGCGGCAGGGCCGCAGCCTGCTCGACTTTGTGGGCGAGCAGTCGCGGCGACTGAATCGCTCGCTCTCACAGGCCGACCAGCGGCGGATGGACCAGTATTTCACCGCCGTCCGCGATCTTGAAGGGCGGCTCGAAAGCGCCGAGTCGTGGGAGCACCGGCCCAAGCCCGTCGTCAGCGCTCAGCCGCCCGAAGACATCGACGACGCCCGGGCGTTCGTGCAGCGCACGCGGCTGATGTTCGATGTGATCAAGTTGGCCCTCGAAACGGATTCGTCGCGGGTGGTTTCGCTGTTCATCGACACCACGGTGATTCACAACATCACGCATCACGGCAACCGGCCCGAAGCGCTGACCGAGCTGCGCCGCCACGAAGAGGGGCAGTTCGACGCGCTGAACGATTTTCTCCGCTCGTTGAGCGAGGCGAAGGAAGAAGACGAATCGCTGCTCGACCGCACGATGGTGCTCTACGGCACGTGCATGGGCAGCGCCAATTCGCACTCGAATCTCAACCTGCCGGTGCTTTTGGCGGGCGGCGGCTTCCGGCATGGCCAGCACCTGGCCTTCGACGCCCAGAACAACTATCCGTTGACCAACCTTTTCGTCTCGATGTTGCAGCGGCTGGGCGTCGAAACCGACGAGTTTTCGACCGGGCGAGGGACGTTCCGGGGACTGGAGTTGGCGTGAAACGATTGCCGGATTTTGGATTGACGGGCGGCGTCTGCCGCAGCTCCTAGCTAGGGCCGTGGATACAGAACACTGCATTCCAAACCAGGTCCACCGCATATCGACGGTCGCACCACAAGCTCCTGGGGCGCACAGGAAACGCAGTGGGTACGAGGCTCGCGTTGAACAACTTACACCTAATCCGTCCACGTGGTTCTTGACTCTCGGGCAATTTATTCTGGCGCGTATCTCCATCACCCCGATCCAGTAACGCGAGGTCTAACTATGGCGCGCGCATTCCACCAGCTCTACTACCATTTCGTGTGGGCCACACATGCCCGCGATCCGCACATCCACCGCTCGTGGCGTCCAAAGTTGCTGACGATCGTTCATGAAGAAGCGACGAAACTTGGCGGCTGGCCGATCCGACACAATGCGATGCCCGACCACGTTCATCTCCTGGTCCGCCTACCGCCAACGGTAGCGGTCGCTGACTTCATCGGGCAGTTGAAGGGCGCCGTTGCTTTTCGGGTAGGCCGCGAAATCAAGCCGAAATTCAAGCTTCGCTGGCAAGAAGGATATGGAGTATTGACGTTGCGGAAGGATGAAACGCCCAGCGTCATCCGTTACATTGATAATCAAGAAAAGCACCACCGCGGCGGCCGCATCTCGGAATTGCTGGAGCGGATCGAAGAGGAGGGCGAGCCTTGATCGCCTGACCCGAAGGTTGGCCGGGCCGCTCGGCATGTCGCTGGCGAGACCGGGATAACGCGGTGGCGAAGACTCGCGATGGATTCCTAGACGGACTCGCCGTACGCGGGAGGGGTGGCACCTTTTTTTGTAGCCCAGGCATTTATGCCTGGGAACCATGACGCCCGTCAAGACCCCGTCCGGCGTCGCATCGCTGGCCGCCGGAGGCGGCCAGCGAT
>DATFDL010000462.1:0-4429 GCA_035252155.1 Pirellulales bacterium
CCGGTGTGCGCGGGTTCAACCTTGCGCGCGCAAATAGCGGCCGGTGTGCGAGGCCTCGACTCCAGCGACGTCCTCCGGCGTGCCGGCGGCGACGATGCAGCCGCCACGGTCGCCGCCTTCCGGCCCCAAGTCGATGATCCAGTCGGCCGTCTTGATGACGTCGAGATTGTGTTCGACCACCAGCACGGTGTTGCCGGCGTCGGCAAAGTCGTGCAGCACCTTAAGCAGCATGCGGATGTCGGCAAAGTGCAGGCCGGTGGTCGGCTCGTCGAGCAAGTAGAGCGTGCGGCCGGTGCTCTTCTTCACCAGTTCGCGGGCCAGCTTGATGCGCTGGGCCTCGCCGCCCGACAGCGTGGGCGACGGCTGGCCGATCTTCAAATAATCGAGCCCCACGTCGTGCAGCGTTTGGAGCTTGTGTCGGATCTTCGGAATGTTTTCAAAGTGTTCCAACGCCTGCTGCACGTCCATTTCGAGCACGTCGGCGATCGACTTGCCCTTGAACCGCACTTGGAGCGTCTCGCGGTTGAAGCGGTGCCCTTCGCACACCGGACAGGTGACCCAGACGTCGGCCAGAAAATCCATCTCGAGCCGGTTCGAGCCGTTGCCCTGGCAGGCTTCGCAGCGGCCGCCTTCGACGTTGAAGCTGAACCGCCCCTCTTGATAGCCGCGGGCCTTCGATTCGGGCAGTTGGGCATAGAGCCGGCGGATTTCGTCAAAGACCTTGATATAAGTGCCGGGGTTCGAGCGCGGCGTGCGGCCGATAGGCGATTGGTCAATGGCGATTAGCTTGTCGAGATGTTCCAGCCCCTCGATGCGCTCATGCCGACCTGGCTCGCCTTCGCCGCCGTTAAGATCGCGCCGCAATGCCTCGACCAAAATGCCGTTGACCAGCGAGCTTTTGCCGGAGCCCGATACGCCGGTCACGCACACGAACGTGCCGAGCGGGATTTCCACGTCGACCTGCTTCAGGTTGTTCTGAGCTGCGCCGATCACCTTGAGCCACTTGTGGTTGGTGGGGCGGCGTTGCGGAGGCACGTCGATGCGCAGCTTACCCGAAAGATATTGCCCGGTGAGACTGCGGCTCGAGTTGCAGATTTCCGTGACGTCGCCCGAGGCCACGACTTCGCCGCCGCGCACGCCGGGGCCGGGACCGAAGTCGATGAGATGATCGGCGGCGAGCATCGTGTCTTCGTCGTGCTCGACGACGACCACGGTGTTGCCCAGGTCGCGCAGCCGGGTGAGCGTGGCCAACAGCCGATCGTTGTCGCGCGGGTGCAGACCGATCGACGGCTCGTCGAGAATGTAGAGCACGCCCACCAGCCCGCAACCGATCTGGCCGGCCAGGCGAATGCGTTGCGACTCGCCGCCCGAGAGCGTGGGCGCCGTGCGGTCGAGCGTCAGGTAGTTCAGCCCCACATTGGTCAAGAATCCGAGCCGGCCGCGAATTTCCTTGAGCACTTCGGTGGCGACGACCTGCCGCGTGGCGTCGAGCTCCAGCTCGGCGAAGAAATCAGCCGCTTCGGAGACGGCCAGGCTGCAAACTTCGGGCAGCGACTTGGCCTGCCCGGCAAACTGTGCCTGCCGCGAGATGAGCGTCACCGCGCGGGCCTGTTCGTTCAGCCGGGCGCCGTGGCAGACGCCGCAGCCGATAACCCGCATGTATTTTTCCAACTGCCGGCGTTGCATGCCGCTGTGCGTGTTGCGATAGCGCGAGAGCAGCTCGGGAATGATGCCCTCGAACTTGCCGCCGTACTTGTGCGTACCGGCCCCGTGCTTCCAGCTATACGTGATGTGTAGATCGCCGGTGCCCCAGAGCAATTGGTGCGCAAGCTCAGGGGCGAGCTTGTTCCAGGGCGTTTCGAGCAGCGTGCCCGGCTCAAGGCCCTGTTGGCGCTCGATGGTTTCGGCGACGCCGTCGTAGATGTGCCGTTTCCACCGCCCCAAGTCGGTCCACGGCGGGATCAATTCAAAGCAACCCTCTTTGAACGACCGGCTGGCATCGGGAATTAGCAGCTCCGCGTCGAAGCTGTAAACATGCCCCAGGCCGTCGCACGTCAGGCACATGCCCTGCGGGCTATTGAAGCTGAACAATTGCGGGCTAGGCGGCTCGAAGCTGAGGCCGCAGGCAGTGCAGGCGTAGTCGGCGGAGAAATGCAGGTCGTCGCTTTTCTGCCGAGCGCGCTTGCGACCCGCGCGAGATTCATTCTGCTCCTCGCCCGATTGTGCGCTCGGAGGATGGCCTTCCAGGCCGTCTGTCCGGGACGGCCTAGAAGGCCATCCTCCAACATCGTCGGCTTCGTCGATTGGCATTGGACGCGACGCCGCCGAACCGCCTTCGATGGCCACCATCAAATTGCCCTTGCCGACGCGCAGGGCCAGCTCGACCGCTTCGGCCAGCCGCGGGCGCAAGCCCGGCCCGGATGTCAACCGGTCGATGACCACTTCGATGTTGTGCCGCATCTGGCGATCGAGCCGCAGATCGTCGCTGAGCGCCACCACGGTGCCGTCGACCCTTGCCCGCACAAAGCCTTGCTTCAGCAGATCCTCGAACAGATCGCGGTATTCGCCCTTTTGGGCCTTGATGATCGGAGCGAGAACCAGAAACTTGGCGCCGGCCGGCAGCGTGCCAATGCGGTCGATGATCTGGTCGCGCGTCTGAGCGGTGATCGGCCGGCGGCATTTGGGGCAGTGGCCCTGGCCGCAGCGGGCATAGAGCACCCGCAGATAGTCGTAGATTTCGGTAATCGTGCCGACGGTCGAACGTGGGTTCTGCCCGCTGGTCTTTTGCGAGATCGAAATCGACGGGCTAAGCCCCGAAATCAGGTCGACATCGGGCTTGGGCATCTGCCCCAAAAACTGCCGGGCAAAGCTCGACAGGCTTTCGACGTAGCGCCGCTGCCCTTCGGCGTAGAGCGTATCGAACGCCAGCGAGCTCTTGCCCGAACCGCTGACGCCGGTCAGACAAATCAGCCGGTTGCGGGGCAGCGTAAGCTGGACGTCGCGTAGGTTATGTTCACGGGCGCCTTTGATGACGATATCAGCAGCGGGCATTGAGCAGGCCGGAGATGCGAGAAATCCGTTTCGAGGTCGGTGGGAAGCGAATCCTCGATTTTACGGGACGCACGTTCAGCGTGACAAGCCGGGTAAGCTTGGATTTCGAGCCTGAAAAGTGAGGGAACGCCCTCTTTGGCGGGAGTATTTATACATCACGCGGCCCGCAATCAGACATCGGCCCCTATAGGGAACGGACTCCGTGCCGTTCCGTGTCGGACGGGACGACGTCGCGCCGCCCCTCGGCGGAACGGCACAGAGTCCGTTCCCTACAGAGTTCCGAGCGCGGCGACGGCCAAAAACGTCTCATTGGCGACCGCGTGCAGTATAAGCGGTCGCCGATCGGTATCGACGCAGCCCTTCCTGCAGCGTCAGGGGCGTCAGGCCCCATGTGCGGCGGGCTTTTTCAACCGAAATCGCGGGAAAACCGCGGAAGCCATCCTCGTCGGCCGGTTCGACGCTAATCGGCGGCGGGCGCTCGGCGTGGAACTCGGCAATGGTCTGCGCCAGTTCGAGCAAGCTGGTGTTTTCGCCCGATGCGAAGTTATAGACGCCGCTCTCGCCACTCTCGAGGGCCGCTGCCACACAGCGAGCGACGTCTTCGACATCGACGAAATTGTACGTCGGCCTGCCGCCTTGTCGCAGCCGCAGCGGCTCGCCCCGCGCGGCTCGGGCAAGCAAGCTGGGGATGACCTTCGCCGAGGGTTCGCCCGGCCCGTAGGGCGTGCCGACACGCAACGTGATGGCCTGGGTGGCTGAACGCCGGCAGGCATGGTGCAAGTAGATTTCGCCCGCCAGCTTGCTCGTCAGGTAGTACGGCGCAAATTCCGACGGAAACACGGGATCGTTTTCAGTGGCCGGCTCGTCGCCGCGGCGATAGGAATTCGCGGCCGAGAGGTAAACGAACCGCTCGACGCCCCGCTCGATGGCGGCCCGCGCCAGGCCCAGCGTCGCCAAGGCGTTCACGCGATGGCAGGCTTCGGCCTCGGCCGCGTCGTCCATGTTTCGCGGTATGTACGCCGCCAGATGGCAGACGCGATCGACCTGTTGCACTGCGCGCCTTTGCACAAGCTCGTCGACCAGGTCGCCGGCGATCACCTCGCAGCACTGTGTGGCGACCTCCGCAGGTAGCTTACGGCGGTGTTCGAGCGCCACGACCTGGTCGCCGCGCTGGAGGAGCGCGGTAATGACATGTTGTCCTACAAATCCCGCGCCTCCGGTCACCAGCGTGCGGCCGCCGGCATTTGACGTGTCGCCATCCATATCGTTCTCCAATTCATGGGACACCGGTATAATCTCCGCCGACGTCTGTAGGGAACGCCCTCCGTGGCGTTCCGCGAACTGCGATTCGACGTCGCACTGCCCCCTGCGGAACGCC
>DATFDL010000463.1:0-14290 GCA_035252155.1 Pirellulales bacterium
GCTTTGGTGGTGGCGGCCGTTTTTGTATTTCGCCGCAGCCATCCCGAGTGGCCCCGGCCCTATCGAGTGACCGGCTATCCAATCACACCGGCCATTTATCTGCTGGGCGTGTCGGCGGCGCTGGCCAGCATGGTGTATCAAGGGTGGATGCAGCCGGCGGCCGGCACGGCGTTGATTTTGAGCGGAGCGGTGTTTTATTACCGGAGGGTTCAGGGTGCAGAAAAAGGGGTCAGGGGCCGGAGGTCAGGGGGCAGGGAAGAGTAAGATCCCTGGTCTCTGGCCTCCGACCTCTGGTCCCTCTGCTGACGCCTATGACCTAAACCCACCTCGCTCAGTTGCCCAGTCTGCGCCCGCGGAAATTCTGCCTCAAGCCGCGCGGTCTGACTGCCGATAAGAGTGGCGAACCGCCGCCCGTCGATTGAGGCCGCTGGACTGAGGTTTTTGGCATGGAAGCTGGACCGCTCTGGGCGCTGCGCGCGGTGCTCTGTCTCGCCGCAGCGACGGCGGCGGACAAGTCACCGACCGCGGAAAAGCTTGAGCCCGAGTTTACGCGCAAAACGGCGTTTGCCCTGGTCTTCAGCGAGCCGCGGCACGGCACCGACGCTCCCCGCGAAGTTCATCTACATGTCTCGACCGACCGTGGCAAAACTTGGGACCGTTATGCCCAGTCGCCGCCGGGCAAGGGACGATTCGCCTTCAAAGCTCCGGGCGACGGCGAATATTGGTTCATGCTTCGCACCAAGTTCGCCTCGGGCCGATACCTGCCCGACGGCCGACCGGTACCTGAACAGAAAGTCA
This sequence comes from Pirellulales bacterium, assembly GCA_035252155.1. Classification (GTDB taxonomy): domain Bacteria; phylum Planctomycetota; class Planctomycetia; order Pirellulales; family JAICIG01; genus JAICLL01. The sequence goes on from DATFDL010000463.1 coordinate 799, forward strand.
TCGTCGATACCGTGCCGCCCACGCTCGCGCTCGACGTGTGCGAGGGCGAAGGCGGTGAAGTCCATCTCCGCTGGCAGGTGTCGGACCCCAATCTCGACGCCGACACCTTTCAGCTCGAATACAAATCGACCGACCTGGCAAGCACGTGGCAGCGCGTGGCCCTGGATCGCGCCGCAATCCAGCCGGGGCAAACCGAGTACAGCGGCGAAACCACGATCGTGCCTTCGAGCGACGGCGTCGAGCGTTCGCTGATCGTGCGAGCGGACATTGCCGACAAAGCCAAAAATCATACTGCCCGCGAGCAACCCTTGCGGTTGTCGCTGGCCCGCGCGGCCAATAACGACGACGGCCAAACCGATGAAGACGCCCCGCCCGAGATGAAGCCGGCGTTCGGCCATCCTTCGGCCACGGCGGCCAGCCACGGCGAGGACCGCTCGTATCCGGTGCTCGATTCGTCGCAGGGGCCGCTGGGAAGAGAACGACCGCCCGTTGGTTCCGAGGCCGACGCGGAACCTCAAGGACCAGCGATCGGTCCGCCTAATCGGCAGCCGTTCGTCACCGAGACGGTCCACCCGCCCGTCACGCGAGAGAACGAGTCGTTTGCCGACCCCGACGCCACGCAGCCCACGGACGCCGAGTTTCACCCGCGTATGTCGAATAAGAAGCAACTCGAACTGGATTACGATATCGATGGGGTTGGCTCGGCGAAAATCGCCAAAGTCGACCTGTGGTATACGCGCGACGGCGGACAAACGTGGAACGTGCTGGCTGCCGACGACGACTGCCTCAGTCCGATGCGGGTGAATGTTGAGGGCGAAGGTTTGTATGGCTTTCGTGTGGTGGCGACCACGGCCTCGGGTTTGCGCGGTCCCACGCCGGCGTCGGGCGAACCGCCCGATGTCTGGGTGGGCGTCGACCTGACACCGCCCGAAGCCAGGTTGGTGTCGGCCGAACTCGAAGCGAATGGCGATGCCGAAAAAATGGTGATCACTTGGGAGGCGGCCGACGATCGGCTGGCCGCGCGGCCCGTTGCGCTGCGCTACAGCGAAAACCCCAGCGGACCCTGGACGACCATTGCCGCGGGTTTGGAAAATACCGGCCTGTATGCGTGGCGGCTCGATGAACGCCTGCCTGAGCGAATCTATCTGCAACTGGAGGTCCGCGACGAGGCGGGCAATGTGAGTGTCGGCGAGCTGCCCGACGCCGTCGAGACGCGGCCAGCCCGCCCTCGCAGCCGCGTCCGCGACGTACATCCCGCGGCCGCGACGCCACCGCGCATGCGGCGTGCGATGTCGCGTGGTCAGCGGACCCCTCAATAGGGTCTTGTCTGTCTGATCCGCCCTTTTAGGATCAAGATAAGGACGCAGCCAAAGCGGGAACGAATGAGCCTCGCCGCGAGACTCAAAAAGTCGAGCGGACTCCCCTCTTGCTAGCGGGAGAAATCCCATTTTGGGGCCAAAATGGGTCCCAAACTGGCTGCGTCCGTTACTTTGCGCAGCCGTCCGACTGCGTCAAAAATTCCATTTCGGCTCCCAGCTTGGGGAGTGTGCCGCCTTCATATAGGCCGCCGCTTGGGCGGCGATCTCGGGATGGCTCGCAGCCACGTTGGTCCGCTCGCTCGGATCGTCGGCCAGATTATATAGCTCCGGAGTGCTGTCCGGGTTCTGCTTCACTTTGTTGCGGATCGCCTTCCAATCTCCGAAGCGGACGGCCTGCGCGCCCCCGCCGCTGTGATATTCCCAATAGAGATACTCGTGCTTCTTTTGCCCCGGCCGGCCGAGCAGCGTGGGTGCGATGCTCAGGCCATCGATGCCGGCCGGCGCCTGTGCGCCGGCGATTTCACAAAGCGTCGGCATCATGTCCCAAAAAGCGCCGGGCAGGTCGCTCGTCGTGCCGGCCTTGATGTGTCCGGGCCAACGCGCTATGAACGGCGTGCGGATACCGCCTTCATAAAGGTCTTGCTTGTAACCGCGCAGCCCGGCGGTGCTCTGAAAGAATTCGGGATCGGTGCCCGTCAGTGAAAACACCGCGCCGTTGTCGCTGGCGAAGAAGACGAGCGTCTCATCGTCGATGGCCAACTCTTTCAGCTCCGCCATCAACCGTCCGACGTCACGGTCCATGCGGCTGATCATCGCCGCGTAGGCTGCCCGTGGCGTATCGTGATTGGCGTAATGCTTCGAATCGGTGACCGGCGTCTCGGGCCACTGACCGCGATACTCATCGAGCGAATCGTCGGGCACTTGCAGTGAAACATGCGGAATGGTGAAGGCCAGGTAGAGAAAGAACGGCCCCTCCTTGTGCTCGCGCACCCAGCGCAGGGCGTCGTCGGCCATCAGATCGTGCGAGTAGGTTTTGCCCGATCGCTCGATGCGTTCTTTCTGCCCGTAAGAATACGGCGGGTTGCCTTCCAGCGGTTCTTGCTGATTGTCGCGCCACAGATACGGCGGATAGTACGTGTGCGCCATTCCCTGGCAGAGATAGCCGTAGTGATGATCGAAACCAAAATCGAGCGGGCTGCTGCCGTCGTCGGGCATGCCCAGCCCCCATTTGCCGACAATGGCGGTGTTGTACCCCACGTGCTTCAAGAGCTGCGCGACGGTGATGGTCTGCGGCTCCATGGCGTGCTGCCCCTCGTGCCCCGGCGCGCGTTGCATGTTGTCGCGGACGGTGGCATGGCCCAGGTGCATGCCGGTCATCAGCGTGCAACGGCTGGGAGCGCACACCGAGCAGCCGGCGTAGAAGTTGGTGAATCGCATTCCCTCGGCGGCCAACTGGTCGATGTGGGGCGTTTTGATTTTGGTCTGCCCATAGCAACCGAGATCGCCCACACCTAAGTCGTCGGCCAAGATGAAGACGATGTTGGGTCGATGCGGCGGGTCGGCCGCCCATGCGTGACCGCCGGTGGCGGCAAGAACCAGCCCGGCCGCGATGGAAACCAAAAAGAGCAAGATGCGTGGCATGAGAACCTCCAGGGGGATCGCGTTGCCTGCGTATATGGCGTTTCCAGGTCAGCACCTAGTATCTCGTTGGCCGGTGTTGGTTGCAATTTGATTGCGGAAAAATCCGCATTAGCCTGTCAACTTCGTCTCTGCATACCGTAGCGAGCGGTCGATGTTGTCGGCCTCCGTTTGAAGCTGCTGCCGGTGCGGCAGCCTGCTGACCACGGGCAGCTCGCCCGCAAATCGGTGTTTTCGCACACGCGAGAGAGCATCTGCCAACGCGGTTGCGCGAACTTCACTCATCGTCGCCCAATACGTCTCCGTCAGGCAAGGCACGCGGAGCGGATCGCGAGTGATCATTTCCAGGTTCAGGCGCACCTCGGGCCGGCGCTGACGAAGCAGTGTCACGATCCGGCGAACATCTAGAAACCCCTCGCCCAGCGGCACTTCGGAAAGTAAAAAACCGTCTTCGCACTCGGCGACACCCATGTCTTTCAAATGCGTCGTCATCGTCCAGGGTGCGTAGGCTTCCACCACCGCGTGCGGCTCCTCCAAGAGCGCGATGCTGTTGCCGGTGTCGAGACAGACGCCCACCCACGGGCTGTCGAGCCGCTCAAGCCAGCCGAGCATCTCGTCGACGCGCCAATCTTTATGGTTCTCTACCGCCAGCCGCACCCGATGCCGGGCCACGATCGGTTCGGCCAACAGCAGCGACTTCCACGACCGCTCGGCGAACTCGTCGAATTGCCGCCGCGTAGCGAACTGTTCATAGCGCCGGCCGGAGAGACAGACCGTGCGCACGACGTTTGCTCCCGCGCGGGCCGCGGCGACCACTTCCGCCTCGAATCGCGCCAGGTCGGCGTCATCCTTGGGCAAAGTGACGATGCCCTCCAGATACATTCCGTGGCGCGCCACGGAATCTTTCAGCCGATCCAACGCGGCGGCGTCAGGCGTGCCGATGCGAGTCTGGACGCCCGCCGCACTCAGGCCGGCCGCATGCTCGACAAAGGCCAGCGGGTCGTTGATCGGCCGAAAATCGGGCGGCAACGGCTTGGACGACCGAACTGCGTAGGAATGGATCACCAGCCCCAGCGGCTGGTTGGGCTTTTCATCGGCTTCGGCCAGCGCCAGCGGCAGCGAAAGGGCTGCCAATGTTTTCAGGGCATCGCGGCGCTTCATCCGTCGATCCCCAAAGCCCGCAGTTCGGCATTCCAGGGCGATCGATACGAACGCGCGAGACGCGCGGCGGCTTCGCTGTCGCCGACGATGGTTTGGTCCGCCGCGTTCCAGCGCAGCTTTCGCCCGACCCGCAGCGAAAGATTCGCCAGGTGGCACATCGTACTCACACGATGGGCCGATTCCAGATCTGAAATCGGCGTCGAGCGCGACTTGATGCAATCGAGAAAGTTGCGCACGTGCCCAGTGAATTGTTCACCAGTGTCGCCCGAATTGTCTTCGAGCGATTCGGTCCACGCTTGCGTGGGGTTTTCGTCAACGACGCGTTGCGGGCCGCCCACGGGATGCGGGCCGGTGAATTGCGGCACGCGATTGGCCGGCGGAAGCCGCTGGTCGCCAATGATTTTAAAACCCCGTCGGCTGATGGCGAGTGCGCCCTTCGTGCCGCAAAACTCAATGCTGTGTGGATTGGCTGGGCCGGAGGCAGCCTCCCGATGCGACCAGACCGCAGTATACGCGCAGCCCGCGCTCGGGTCGCCGGCACCTGCGATTTCAAACAGGGCGTCTTGCGTGTCCGGAGTTTCGCCGTTGTCTTGCAGTGCAAATCTTCCGCCGCTGCTGCTGACGGCTTCGAGCGTGCCGCCCAAAAACCAGTGCATAATGTCGAGTGAATGCTGCCCCAGATTGGTCATTTGGCCGCCCGCATAATCCCAGAACCAGCGAAAGTGATAAATGCCGCGATTGGGATTGTACGGCCGCAACGGCGCGGGTCCGGTGAACATCTCCCAATCGAGCTCCGGCGGCGGTGGACAGTCGGCCGGCGCGCCGAAGCCCGGCATGATGTTGCGATAGGCGTGCATCCGCACCGAATGAACGCGGCCGATGTAGCCCGCTCGGATCAACTCGCGCGCTCGCTGATAGTGCCGGCCGGAGCGCTGCTGCGTGCCCACTTGCACGACACGCCCCGTCCGCCGCGCGACGTCGATCATCCACTGCCCTTCGCGCACAAAGAGCGTGAGCGGCTTCTCCACATAGACATCCTTGCCGGCCGCGCAAGCCATCATCGTCATCAGGGCGTGCCAATGGTCGGGCGTCGAAATTACGACAGCATCGATCTCGCGGTTGTCGAGCAATTGTCGGAAATCCGTATATCCCCGGCACCCGCGACCAATCAGTTCGCAGCCTTCCGCGACACGTCCTCGGTGGGCATCGCAGACGGCGACGGCTTGGGCGTCGGGTTGCTCGACAAAGTCCAACACATGCCGTTTGCCGATCAGTCCAAACCCGATAAAACCGATACCCACCCGCTCATTGGCGCCCAGCACTCGCCGGTACGAGGCCGCGGTGAGCAGGGCAGCGCCTGCCGAAGATCTCAGGAACCGCCGACGAGTAATTCTGTCCACTAGGTTTTCTGTCATTCGCCGCCTCAATCGCGAAGCGTTTAAGACCAACCCGCATGCCGTGTATTGTACCCTAGGGACTCGGAAGTTATACAAGTGAACGCAGAGTGGCTCGTTCGTTCTTACCTTGTGAAATTCTCAGATCGGGTTCATCGATGAACCTTTCAAGCACCGAAATATTGCGCCGGTTGGGCGCGGGTGAAACGATCGTCGACGTTTGCACGGCGGCGGGAATTCAGCGAGGCGAATTCAATCGCTGGTGGCACGACGAGATGAAGCGCCGTGTGCCGCCGATCGATGGAAATCTTTCCGGCGATACCGCTGGCCCGGTCGAGATCGTCCGCGACGCTTGGGGCATTCCGCACATCATCGCCGCCAACGATGCCGATCTCTTCTATGGTTTCGGCTACGCGATGGCCCAGGACCGGCTGTTTCAGCTCGATTATCTCCGCCGCCGCGCGTGGGGCCGGCTGAGCGAAGTTTTCGGGCGCGAAACGTTTGAACTCGATCTCACGGCTCGCACCGTCGGTCTTGGCCGGATCGCGCGTGCCGAGTGGGCGGACGCCGGCGACGAAATGAAAGAACTGCTCACGGCCTTCACCGCGGGCGTGAACGCCGTGATCGCGGCCTCGGCCGATCGGCCGCCCATCGAGTTCGACCTGCTCGATTACCGCCCCGAGCCGTGGTCGCCCGAAGATTGCCTGGCCATCGAAGGTGAGTTTCGCTGGTATCTCACGGGTCGAATGCCGGTGTTCGCCGTGCCCGACATGGTGCGGCGAAAACTGGGCGATGGCCCGCTTTATCGGGCGTTCTTGCAAGGCGAAGCCGACGAAGAGAGCATTCTGCCGCCCGGCTCCTATCCGACATCGCGCCGCGGCGTGGAGCCGCTCGCCGGAACGGGCGGCGATCCAACGCCGGCCGAGGGAAGCAACAACTGGGTCGTCGCGGGCACGCGCACGGCCACCGGCAAGCCGCTGCTGGCCAGCGACCCGCACATCGCCTTCGCGGCCGTTTCGTGCTGGTACGAAGTGCATTTGTGCGGCGGCTCGTTCAATGTGGCGGGCATGGCCTATGCCGGCATGCCCGCCGTCATGTTCGGCCGCAACGAACACGTGGCCTGGGGCTGCACCAACAACATCTGCGCCCAGCGCGATCTCTATCAAGAGCGGACCGACGCCTCGCATCCCGATTGCTTTCTGTTCGACGGCCGCTGGGAGCCGGCCCCCCGCCGCGAAGAAATCATTCAGGTCAAAGGCGCGGGACCGGTCGCCACGACGATTCGCTCGTCGCGGCATGGACCGATTGTCGACGAGTTGCTGCCCGAACCGACGCGCTCGGGCGAGCCCGTGTCGCTGCGCTGGCTGGGCGCCGAGCCGTGCCGTTGGCTTGAAGCGCTGCTAGCGATGGACCGCGCGACCTCGGCCGACGCATTCCGCGAAGCGACGCGGACCTGGCACGTGCCTACCTTCAGCGTGGTGTTTTGCGATGCCGCCGGGCACATCGGCTATCAGTCGGTCGGTCGCATTCCGGTCCGCAACCAGCACGAACGTGGTTTCCGCCCCGGCTGGGACCCTGAGCACGAGTGGCAAGGTTTGATTCCCTTCGAGGGCATGCCGCGGTTGGCTGATCCGGCGCGAGGTTTTGCGATCACGGCCAACAACCGGCCGGCGCCCGACGATTTCGCGTATCCATTGGCGGGAGTTTGGTCGAGCGGCTACCGTGCCCAGCGGATCCGGCAAATGATCGAAGCCCGCGAAAAGCTGGCGTTCGATGATTTAGGGCGCATGCAACTCGATGTGCTCTCGCTCCGGGCGGTCGTCGGCGTGCCGGCGCTGCTGGAGCTGCTGGCCGACGAATCGCAACCGCGCGAGAAAGACGCGCTCGGCGAATTGCGCCGCTGGAATAGTGTGATGGACCCTGACTCTGCGGCGGCGGCGATTTTTGACGTCTTCTTTGCCCATTGGTGCCGCGCGGTGGCGAGCGAACATTTTTCGGGCGAGGCCGCCGAGCTTGTCGCCGCCGCGGCGGGCGGCTTGGCCCTGAACTTGCTTCACGATGACCAGGCCGGCTGGTTCGCCGCTGGCCGTCGCCTGCCGGCGGCGCGGGAAGCTTTGGCCGCCGCGCTCGATACCTTGGCCACGCGGCTCGGCCCCGATCCCGCCAATTGGCAATGGGGCAATCTTCACCGCATTCAGGCTCGGCATGTGCTCTCCGGCCGCGGCGAATTGGGGGCGCTGCTCGATCAGCCCTCGCTACCGGTGCGTGGCAACATGCTCACGGTCTGCAATACGGGCAGCGATGCCGATTGGCAAGCCACGCTCGGCGCCGGCTACCGGATGCTGGTCGACATCGCTACCACGCCCGCCGAGCTATGGGCCATCGACGCCGGCAGTCAATCGGGTCATCCCGGCAGCCCGCACTACGCCGACCAACTACCCGAATGGATCGCCGGCCGGTATCACCGCCTGCCGCTCGCCCGATCCGGGATCGAAGCAATCGCCCGCAGCCGGCTGGTGCTGGGCCCTCGCTGATTTAAGCGAACGTAGTCGCCGCCGTTGGGTGCCACGGCATCCGTCGCGGCGCGCGTCGGTTTGCATTACAGGGCAAGCGTTATCGCCGCGACGGACGCCGTGTGGCTCACAATTCGCGGCGCCATTTGGCGACTGACCCGCACGGCGTCCGCCGCGGTTTCGCCTGTTGCTGACTGCCAATCGCGTCTGCTCGCCGCCCTGAATGGTGGGACTCGCAAGCTCGTGCCACCCTACATCAGTATTCTTCGTCGATCTTCTCGCAGCCCGACTTGGTGGCCAGGGCCTTGAGCGTTTTCACCAAGAGGGTCGGTTCTAATGCGCGGACGGACCCATCGCAGAACAGCACCTGCGCGATGTCCGGGTGCTCACTGGAGACGGCCCTGCCCGCTGGCGAATTAACGCCGAGATTCAGTGCGCTGAATGGCAGATCGCGTGGCTCCATCCAGTTGATGCCCGAATGGGCGACTTCAACCACCGCCAACGTTTGGTACGTGCCGTCGCTGATTTCTCCGAACGATACCGTGCCATCGTCGGGCCAAATCGTTTGCGGGCCGGTGATCGCCACATATCCGGTGCCGGCGGTGCGGGGCAGCAATGCATCGCTGGGGCATTGGAACTCCAACGGCACTTCCTTCCGCAATAATTGGTTGTTCGGCCCGTCCCACGGTTCGCCGAAGTCGTAACGCCGATAAAGGTCTTGGTATCCCATGTACGGCAGAATCAAAACCCGCCAGCTATGCATTTGTCGGCCTTCAGCGTCGGCGATGTAGGCTGGCGGAAAGCAGCCGTAATCATCGGCATAGCCATGCAACGCGATGCCAATTTGCTTCAGGTTGTTCGTGCATTGCGAGCGGCGCGCGGCACTGCGGCCATCCCGCTCCGAGAGGATGCTCATCAAACAACCAAATGCCATCAGGCCCATCAAGGTCATTCCGACAGTTGCGGCAAAGCGTTTGTAATGCATCGCCACATTCACCGCTGCAACGACCAAAAGCAACACCGTAACCAATGTCACGATCGTCCCGAGGCCCAACCAATGGATCGAACCGAACAAGAAAGCAATTCCGGTTGTGACCCCGAAAATCCACCGCAGGCTGAACTGCGTGGGCCGGTCGTTATGCTCGTTCGATGGAGGGTCCATGATTTTGGTTCGCGACCGCGGGCTGCATCGCGTCAAATCGCGTAGGGTGGGACGAGCTTGCGAGTCCCACCATTGGCTTGATCGCCGGAAATCGCCTCAACCCGCAACGAGCCAGCGTCGAAACCTCCTTCGCTTCGCCGGTATTTCCTCTACTCATTTGCCGGTTGCCGACCGCTTTCGTTCGTCGCCCTCGATGGTGGGACTCGCAAGCTCGTCCCACCCCACACTCACCCCGTATTTCTCCCGTTATTTTTTGCCCTACATTTTTTTGCCTGCCAACGATTGCCGGGCGCGCACCGCTTGCCGCCACTACAAGCTATACGCTTGGCCCCGCATTACGGTTTTGATGGTGGCACGTCGGCCTGGGTCCAGGCGCCGTCGATCAGACGCCACATGCGGCCGTTGGGGTTTTTATCGGCCAGGGCCGGGGGCAGACGGTGCGGACGAACGTTGTCGAAACAGGCCAACATCGCAAACCGCACGAGCGAAGCCGGAATGCCTACCGCTGTGAAGCCCGGATGCCCGGTGGCGGGATACGGGCCGCCGTGGTTCATCGCCGGGCTGACCGCGACGCCGGTGGGCATCTTGTCGTTGAGCAACCGGCCCACGCGCGGCCGCAAGTGCGGCACGAGACGCTCGTAAACCAGGTCGTCGCCGCCGCGTGTATCGGAATAGACGCAGCCGGTCAGATTGCCTTCGAGCGCGTCGAGCACCTCGGCGGCTTGCTGGGCGTCGTCGGCCACAACCATCAGTGAGGCATTGCCAAACGCTTCGGTCTGCAAGCGATGCGGCTGGGCCAAAAACTCTCGCCCGCCGATGCGCAACAGGGTATTGGCGTAGCGATAGCCAGGGCCGTCGGCCGCCCGACCGCCGGCCACCACGCGCGCTCCGGCCGCGGTCAGCTCGCCCACGTTCTTTTCGAGCGAGCCGGCCACACCTTTCGACAGCAGCACGCCCGCAGGGGCTTCGCCGAAGCGGCGGCCGACCGAGTCGATGAATCGCTCGCTCGCGTCGCCCGCCAGCAGCAGCACCAAGCCGGGGTTCGTGCAAAACTGCCCTGTGCCCATCAGGCAGCTTGTGGTGAACTCGTCGGCGATTTTGTCGGCCCGCTCGGCCAGGGCACCGGGCAGCACCACCACAGGATTGACGCTCGACAGCTCCAAATAGATCGACTTGCCGGCGGCGTCGGCCGCGGCTTTGAGCTTCAGCCCGGCCGCGCGACTGCCGGTGTAGCCGGTGGCGCCGACGCGCGGGTCGGCCACCAGCCGCTCGCCGTCGGCATGGCTGAGGCGATAGATCAATTGAACGGTGCCGCCGGGCAAGCCGCTTTCGTCGGCGGCCCGCTGCGCCTCTTCGGCAAAGATGCGAGTGGTGGCCGGGTGCGAGGTGTTGGCCTTGGCGATCACCGGATTGCCCGCCGCAATGGCAGCCGCGAAATCGCCGCCGCTGGCGCTGTTAAAGGCCAGCGGAAAATTATTGGGGCCAAAGACGCAGACCGGTCCCAGTGGCAGATAGCATGAGCGGATGCCCGAACGCGTGTCGATGGTGGCCATCCGCCACGAGCCGTCGCGAGCGGCGTCGGCGGCTTGCCGCAGTTGCCCGGTGGTGCGCGGCAACTCGACGTCGGCCAGCCGCGGCTTGACCGGGTAGCCGGTCTCCAGGTGGGCGGTCTCGCAAAGCTCGGCCGAACGGGCCTCGATCCGCGCGGCGTAACGGTCTAAAAAGCCGGCGATCTTGTCGGGCGACGTGCTCCGCAGCTCGCGCGCGGCGCGCTCGGCGGCGGTCAGCGCCTTTTCGCAATCGGCCCACGAGCTGATCGGATATAGCTCGTCAAGCGGCGTCTTGGTGGCCGGATTTTCGGCCTGAAACGTGCCGCTGGCCTGGGACTGCTGCCAACGGCCGGCCAGCAAGACGTTCTGGGTTTGGGTCGAAGCCATAGCTGCCTCCTGATATGCTGCGTCTGAAAATTGATCTTCGCGAATCGTAACGCAGCATGGTCTGGCTACGCAACCGGCAGCACGAAGCGAAGAAACCACGAATGACACGAATCACACGAATGTTTTTCTTATTCGTGTCATTCGTGTGATTCCTGGTTCGCCTACGATTGAGATCACGCTGGGCGGTCCCACCTCCGGCTGGCCTACTCTTCGCTGACAGAGCCAGAGCCGAGGCGGAAGGCGGTGAACGCCGCCAGGCCAAACCACAACAGGTCATAAAAGGTAAAGCTCTTTTCAAACGCCGCCTTCCTAACCGCCCCGTGTACGGCGCCCATGAGCTCGGCCATGACCTTATTGTGAGCTTCGACTCTCGCCTGCCGTTGGTCTTCGGGAAGCTGGTTCCACCGCTGCTCGGCCTCGGCCCAAATGTCGGCGGGGAAACGCATATGAGCAGGCACGTTTTCGGCGTCTTTCGCCGGCGGCCAGACGACGGGCTTGCCGGCCGCCTCGCGCTCTTCGGCAATTTCCTGGGCGATCTCCTCGATCATCACGCTCGGCTCAGTAAGATTGACTTTGGCGATCTCCTTGCCGACCAGAAGGTGCACCACCAGAAACTTCGCGAGTAAAATGCACGGCACGGCGATCAACACGGCCAGCACTCCGTACACCGGACCATCGTGATCGTCGGAGCCGAGCCTTACGCCAAGGCCGGCGAGCAACCCCAAGCCCCAGGCGATGTAGCCGACCTCATAACCGGTTCCATAACCGACCGCGACCCATACGGCGACGCCAATCAACCCACCAGCCAGCCCGAACGCAAGCGACTTGATGTACCGCATGACAAAGCCTCCGTTGGAAAGACGTGATGATGCAGCGATGGGCATGATTTTACCCCTGCTTTTTGGCGCTGCAAGAAAAATCGGGCCGGAATCAGGGGAACCACGAATGACACGAATCACACGAATCTTTTTATAATTCGTGCCATTCGTGTGATTCGTGGTTGTCAAACATAATGGAGAAACCTGCCAAGCCGGGGCATCGCCAAGGCTCTGCCCCAGCCACCGGCCGGGCGGCGTAAGTTGACAATGCCAATATGAATCATGAGCGTGCATTTTGGCTGATCGTGCTGGCGGCCGTGGCGTTAGCGCCGCTGGCCCGCGGAAGGCGCGACGCGCACGGTACGCCGGGCGTCATCAGAATCGTCTCGAGCCTGCCACGCACCGGCAGCGTTAAGGCCCAGACCGATTCGATCGTCGGTGGCCTCCGCCTGGCGCTGGAAGAAGCACAATGGCGGGCCGGCGGCTTTCAGATTGTCTATGCCGACTGGGACGACGCCACCGCCGCCGCGGGAGCGTGGACCGCCGAAGCCGAGATCGCCAACGCCCAGCAAGCCGTGCTCGACCCCGACGTGATGATCTACCTGGGCACGTACAACTCGGGCGCCGCCAAGATCGCGATGCCCACGCTCAACCGCGCGGGGTTGCTCATGCTCAGCCCGGTCAATACCTGGCCGGGACTGACCAAGCCCGATCGCGGCGATCCGGGCGAGCCCGAAATCTATCGCCCGACCGGGCGAGTGACCTTTGCCCGAGTTGCGCCCACCGACGACCTGCAAGGCCCGCTGGGCGCCGAGTGGGCCAAAGAGCTGGGCGCGCGGCGGGTGTACGTGCTCGACGACATGGAGGTCTATGGCCGGGGCATCGCCACATTGTTCGAGCAGCGCTCGCGCGAGATTGGGCTGACGGTGCTCGGGCATGAAAGCATCGACGCCAAGGCTCAGGAATTCAAGTCGCTGATGACGACGATCAAAGGGCTGCGGCCCGACCTGGTTTATTTCGGCGGCACCACGCAGAGCAAAGCGGGCCAGATCGCCAAAGATATGGTGGCGGTGGGGCTGACGTGCCGGCTGATGGCGCCCGACGCCTGCCTCGAAGAGGCGTTTATCCGTTCGGCCGGCGCCGCGAACTTGAATGACCGCTGCTACGTGACGTTCGGCGGCCTGCCGTCGGAGCACCTTACCGGCAAGGGGCGCGAGTTTGTCGAAACCTATCGCCGCCGCTACGGCGTGACGCCCGAGGCGTATGCCATCTACGGCTACGAGGCGGGCAAAGTGGCGCTGGCGGCCATCGAGCGGGCCGGCCGCAAAGACCGGGCGGCGATCATCGCGGCCTGTCTAGCGATTCGCGACTTCGATCGCGGCGCCTTGGGCACCTGGTCGTTCGACGCCAATGGCGACAGCACGCTGCGCACGCTCAGCGGCAGCATCGTGCGCAACGGGCGATTCGAGTTCGTGAAGATGTTGGGAGAATAGTAGAACGGAATTCATTCCGTTCGTATCTTCTATCCAGGTAAATGCGACAGAGTGGAT
>DATFDL010000464.1:0-3541 GCA_035252155.1 Pirellulales bacterium
CCTTGACGCTGCGCACTGGACGACGTGCAGCGGCCACCAGACGGCGCCTCGAACCTCCAGAGATCTCAAAACAAGCTATCATGTCGCCGTACCCTACCTCCTAGGGAACGGATAAAATGTCGTGCCGAACGGGATTGCCACGGAGGGCGTTCCCTACAGAGTAAAAACATTCTTTCCGGTCATTGTTGACGGTACGCTCAAGCCAAACTCGCCCAAAATCGAGGGCGCGATGTCGATCAACTTGGGATTCTTGCCGCGCAGCGGGCGGTTGCAAAACAGCACGCCGGGCACTTCCAAGGCGTCGGCGCAGTGGTCGGCGCTCCAGGCGTTGTCATTGGGCAGCAACACGTCGTCAGTCAAATCGCCGCGCGACGTCGCCCATGAGGCACGATAGCCGCGGCGATAGCCCACGATCAAGTCGGGGGCCAGGGCGGTCGCATCGCCAGTATAGATGCGGTCGGCGCGGTAGGCATTGCGAACCACCGGCTGCCCGTTAAAGTCGGTCACCGCTCCCAGGCGAGTGGCGATCTCGGTCAGCAGGGCCTCTTGATCCTCGCCCGGTTCGACGATGCCGTCGCGCTCGCGGCCCTTCAGGTTCAGGTAGAGGCCGTTGATACCCAGCCCGTAGGCCACCGTCTGCGACCAATCGACGTCTTTCATGATCGACGTGCATTCGGGCGGGCCGAGATAACCCATGGCCCGCAGCCATGAATTCAGGTTGAACTGCGTGGCGAAATTGGCGAAGCCGTGGTCGCTCATCACGATGATCGTCGCGCGGTCGCCATAGCGGTCGTAAAGGTCGCCCACGACCCGGTCGAGCCGCTGATAGAGCCGATGGACGTGGCCGAAATACTTCTTCGCTTCGCCGTCGGAACGGATCGGATGCTTGTCGTCGGAGTTCCACCAAAAGATGTGCGATTGCAGATCGCTGCTGGAGAAATAGAAGAACAGCAGGCCGTCTTCATAGTCGTCGATCGCGTAGTCGAACAGCGCCAGCCGCTCTTCGAGCACCAGGTTGGCCTGATGCAGAAATTCATCGTCGCGAAACACTTCGTCCTTGCGGGCGTTGTAATCCTCTTGGAAGCCCGTGGTGTAAAACAGACCCAGATGGTGCGATACGTCTTTGATGAACGAGGCCGGCTCCGAGAGCTGCGTCGCCGGGGCGCTGGGGTCGACGTTCAGCGGTGTCACATAGAGCTTGAAGTTCGGCGAAACCTCTTGCAAATAAAAGCGACAGATGCCGCTGACGCCGGGCACATACCAGGCGAGCTCGAACTTCAGTCTAGTCCAGCGGCTCCAATCGCCCGCCTTCAGCAGCATGCGCTGCCCTTGCACTTCGATCAGGGCCGCGTCGGCATGGCGGTCTCGGTAGATCTGTATCGGCACCGCGATCGGCTGCGGCTGGTCGAGCAGAGTGTTGATCGGCCCCACGATCGTGGCCTCGGCCTTATCGTCGGCAAATGACAGCACGAACCGCTTGCCGACGCTCTCTTCGGCCGATTCCAGCGGATTGTTTTCGGCGAAGTGCTGATAGGTGCCATAGGTGCCCAGCATGTCGGGCGTGCCCATGCCGGCGATGGCGCGGTGATGCCCATGATGCGAAGGGCTGGGCGGGTAGTTCGACGGCAGATCGTAAAACGTCGACGGAATGCCGGCCGCGTCCAGAAAATTCCAAAAGGGCACGCCCTGACGGCGGTTCACCGCCTTGCCGTCGACGGTTTCGGCGGCGGAATAAAACATCGCGCATTGCTCGTGCGGATGCCGGTGCACGAAGTCGAAGATGCCGTGCGAGCCAGGTCCGGCGCCGTTGATGAAGTTGGCCCAGGCCACGGGACTTTGCGGCGGAATGCTCGTGCCCAGGTCGCTGAAGCCGCCGCTGGCCCGTAGCCGGGCAAGGTTTGGCAGCAGGCCCTGGCTCAGCATGCTTTCGCACAGCCGCGGATCCATGCCGTCGATGCCGATGACGATGACCTTTTTGCCCAAGCTGCGCGAGGCGCGCTTCCGGCCGCCGAGCCAATAACCACCGGCCCCCACGCCCGCCGCCGCGCCGGCCAGCGCCGAGCGCTTGAGGAAGGTTCGGCGGTCTGGTTTGTGAATCGAGCCTGCCATAGATCGCTACGCAGAGTGTCTAGACTTCACCTGATGGGGAGCGGGGGAGCACGGGAGCAGGGGAGCAATTTTCATTCAATCCGCTCCCCTGCTCCCCCGCTCCCTTGCTCCCGCGCTCCCACGCTTCTCCCCCACCGCCAGCGGCTTGCCATCCATATATTCCGGCACGTCGATACCGAACAGATCGAGCACCGTGGGACCAATGTCCAACAGCCGCGGCTTCTCGGTCTCGATCGGTCGGTCGCAAAACAGCACGCCGGGCACCACCGAGGGATCGACGCAATGGTCTCCGCTCCAAGCCTTGGTGTTGTCGTGAAACACGTCTCGCGTGGTGCGGCCGATCGCCGCCTCCCACGAGACGCGATAACCCCGCTCATATCCCACGATGATGTCGGGCGCTTGGTCAGTGTAGGGACCGCGATAAGCGTGCTGGGCGATGTACGCCCGCTTGACGGCTTTTACGCCGGTCTGTGGATCGAACAGTTCGCCTAGTCGCTGGGCGATTTCTTGCCGCAGGGCCTGGGCCTCGCCGTCCGCCGAGACGATGCCTTGCGCGTATTTGTCTTTGATGTTCAAAAAGATGCCGGTCAGGCCCAAGGCGAAGGCGCGGGTCCGCGACCAATCGACGCCGCCCAGATGCTCGAGGTTGCGCCGCTGGTCATCAACCACCAGGTAACCGTTCTCCTCCAGCCAACGGTTCAGGTCGATGCCGCGGCGGAACGTGTTGAAGCCGTGATCGGAAAGCACCATCAGCATCGTGCCGTCGTCGCCGCACTTGGCCACGGTGCGGCCGACCAGATCGTCCATCCGCCGGTAGAGGTCTTCGATCACCTCGCGAAACGCCGGCGGAATCTCTTTGGGCCGAGCCGGATGCTGCTCGTCGAGGTATCGCCAAAACATGTGCTGCATCCGGTCGGTGCCGTCGAACACGCAGACGCAGACGCCCTGCCGCACCTTGTCGAGACTGTCGAAAAACATCGCCTCGCGCTCGCGATCGAAGTCGACACACTGCCGCAGAAAATGCTCGTCGCGCAGCACGTGCTCATTCAAGGCCCAGGTGTCTTCGGCCAGGCCGAGTGTGGCATACGCTCCCTGCCGCTTCGCCAGGTAAACCGGATAAACCGCCGGATAGCCGATCGGCATCGCCGGATTCTCGGGATCGATGTTGACCGGCGTCACATACAGCTCGAACTCCGGCGACGTTCGCAGCAGCAAGAATTTGCACACTCCGTAGACGTTCATACCCGGCACGACGCGGAAACGGACCTGCACCCAGTCGGTATATTGTTCGGGCACGAGGTCATACTTCGCGCCTCCGATGCGCAGTATGGCGGCTGGCGATGCGTTTTGTCGGCTTTCGCTCCGCGAAAGCACGTTGTTTCTCGGAGCGAAAGACGACAAAACGCCCTTTCGCGGAGCAAATGATGGCGAA
>DATFDL010000465.1:0-4077 GCA_035252155.1 Pirellulales bacterium
CGACCCTAATCCAAACACGCCCGTTGAAGCGCACCGGCGGCGTGTAGGCCGGCTGGACTTCGATGACTGCCAGGTCGCACCCGCGAATGGTGCGTTTTTGGACTGTCATGGCGGGAAACGGCAGGATAATGCCGTCAGAACGCATGTCAGCCAAGGTCTGCAACAATTGATCTGTTATCGGAAGATGCGCGCAAGTGCCGTCATCGTTTGCGCCGATCAGCAGAACGCCAGGCAAGCGGTGATCGGGCAAGTCGTTGGCGAAAGCGCAGATTGCCTGTCGGATCCGATCGCGATCGGCGATGGACGCTTTCCGCTCGGTCCGATCCGACTCGAGATCGGACATCAAGGCGCCAAGCTCCTCATCCGTCAGCACAGATCGCTAGCCTTTCCGCGAGACCTATCGCCATCGCATCGACCATGCCCCTGACCATTTTAGCAAACGCATCAAGCGTTACACACGCTCAGCCACATGCGGCGCCCGGATGCGTTCCAGCGTGCTCTGGTAAAGTTGCACGTACTGCCGCGCGCTGCGGCCCCAGCTCCAGTCTTGCCGCATGCCGCCCGCGACAATCTGCCGCCAAGTTTGCGGCTGCCGATACGTTTCGATTGCCCGGCGCAATGTTTCGGCGAGCGCCAAAACCTCGGTCTCGCGAAAGCCGAAGCCGGTGGCCGTGCCATCGGCCAGAGTCTGCGGAGTGGTGTCGGTCACGGTGTCGGCCAGCCCGCCGGTGGCGCGGACCACCGGCACCGTGCCGTACTTAAGGCTATAGAGCTGATTCAGCCCGCAAGGCTCGAAGCGGCTGGGCATCAAAAAGATGTCCGACCCCGCCTCGATGCGATGGGCCAGCGGCTCGGAAAACGCGAGTCGGGCCGCCACCTTTTGTGGGAACCGCTCGGCCAGCGTGGCAAAGAGCTGGTGATAGCGGGCCTCGCCGGTGCCCAAAATCACCCACTGCACGTCGCTGCTGCGGACCCAGTCTTGCACGACTTCGGCCACCAGGTCGATGCCCTTTTGATCGACCAGCCGACCGATAAGCCCCACTAGCGGAGCATCAGGCGCCGTCGGCAACCCTAGCTCGGCTTGCAGCGCCGCCTTGCACGCGGCCTTGCCTTCGACGACGCTGCGCGCGTCGTAGCTCTTGGGCAGATGCGGATCGGTGGCCGGATCCCAAATGCGATAGTCGACGCCGTTGACAATGCCCGACAGCACGTCGCGCCGCTGTTGCAGCACGCCTTCCAGGCCGCAGCCCAACGGGGCGTTTTGAATCTCCTCGGCGTACCGCGGGCTGACCGTGTTGATGGCGTCGGCAAAGACCAGCCCGGTCTTCATCAGGTTGAGCTTGCCGTAGAACTCCATCTGGTGCCAGTTGAAATATTTCCAGTCGAGCCCGGTGAGCAGCATGTCCCAGTGCCAAAATGTGCCCTGATACGCCAGGTTGTGAACGGTGAAGAGCGAGGCGACCTGCTCATAACCAGGCACGCCGCGGTAAACGGTCTTCAGGTACGCGGGAATCAGGCCCGTCTGCCAATCGTGGGCATGCACCACGTCGATCCGCAACGACAACTGCCGAATCGCTTCGAGCACGGCCCGGCAAAAGAAGACAAACCGTTCGCAGTTGTCGACGTAATCCGAGCCGTTGACGCCATACAGCTCGTCGCGCAGGTAATACTCGTCCTGCTGAATAAAATAGACATCCACTCGGCTGTCGGGCAGACGGCTTTTGAGCAAGGTTCCTTCAACCGTCTTGCTGCCGATGGGCACGCTGACGCGCACGTTGGTCGGCTCGACCGGCTGTCCGCCGCCCAGGGCCCCCCGGTAGCCGGGCAAAAAGACGATCGGACGATGCCCCAGCCGCTCGAGCTCGACGGGCAGCGCGGCCACCACGTCGGCCAATCCACCGGTCTTGGCAAAGGGAACCGCTTCGCTGGCAGCCAGCAAGATGTTCATGTCTCGGGTAGTCTCCGGCTGCAAAAACAGTGGCGTCGGAAAGTTAGAATTTCGACCTCCCGGCTGTTCTAGTTTAGCTGAATTACCGTGTTTGAACCATCGCTACAGCCGTTTGTGCGGAAACGGAATAAACTCCGTTTAGGACGGGAACGGAATGAATTCCGTTCTACGAGTCAAAGGCGGTGCAATCGTTGCCGCCGGATGTGGCGAATTTGCCACAGGCGTTATCGCGTCCTATGCATTTCATACCGTGGATTGCCTGTAGGTCAGGCTTTCCAGCCTGACGGCGTTCGGGGAAGGCCTGACCTGCGCGCGTTGTACTTCGGCCTTGCTGACAAAGAGCCGTGTTTTTTACCTTCACCGCGATCATTGTTTCCGCCGTCCAGATTATGGTCGGCGTGGCGCTGGGCGTTTGGCTCCGTCGCGATCGGCCCGGCTCGCAGGCGGCTCCACTCAGCCAAGAGCGGCAGGCGATGGGCGGGCTGCGCACCGCGGCCCACGACCTGGTACACGACGTGGCCCAGCACACAGCCCGCGTCGAGCAAGCCGGCCGGGAGTTGGCGGCGCTGCCCGACGACGCCCAGGCCATCGGTCCCGCCACCGAGCTGCTGAAGGCCAACCACCAACTGCAAGAAGAACTGGCCTCGGCCCAGGTTCAACTGGAGTTGCAGGCCATTCAGATCGAAGAACGTCTGGCCGACGTGCGGTTCGACGTGCTGACCGGCTTGCCCAACCGTTTGCCCTTCGACGATGAGCTGTCACGCCGGCTCAACGACGCAGTTCGCCGTAAAAAGCCGCTCTCGCTGCTGATGCTCGATGTCGACCGGCTGGAAGAGCTTAATTCGCAGCATGGACGCGAGGCCGGCGACCGGGTGCTCAAAGAGATCGCTGGCGCGCTCTGCGAATGTGCCCGCGGCTTCGACCTGGTGGTGCGCTTCGCCGACGATCAATTCGCCGTCACCCTGCCCGGCGCCGACGTCGAACAATCGCAACACGTCGCCGAACGAATGCGGACGGCCGTCGAGGCCCGCATCATTAAATTCGGCGAGCAGGAATTGCGCACAACCGTCAGCGTCGGCGCCGCCACGCTCCGCTCTGGCGAACGCGGCGAGGAATTAGTAAGCCGCGCCGAGCGGGCCTTGCGGGCGTCGAAGCTCGGCGACCGCAACTGCGGCCACTTCCACAACGGCGACACCTGCCAATTGATTCCACCGCGCGACTTGACCGAGGATCGTTCGGTTCGAGAAGGCGATGAGACGGAGTCGGCTGCTCCGGACGCGGGTGACGCCGCCGACGGTGCGAATCGTCGCGGCGCGGCGCGGCGCTCGTTCGACTTTCGGCAGTTCGTGGCCCCCTACAACGGCGGCTCGCTGCCCAACAAGGCCACGTTTCGCGAGGTGGCGTGCCAAGACATCTCGGCCACGGGCTTTTCGTTTTATTCCTCGCAGTTGCCCGATTTCGATGCGCTGGTGGTGGCCTTGGGCGTGGCGCCCAACCTGACCTATATGACCGCCCGGATCGTGAATCGTGCCCAGGTGGCCGACGACCCCGCTCCGATGTACCGCATCGGCTGCCGCTTTTCCGGCCGAGTGCAGTAACGCAAGTGGGGTAAGGCGGCACTTCTAATTGGTGTTGACACTCGAAACCGGCAGTTCTTGCATTCGACGTCTGTAGGGAACGGACTCCGTGCCGTTCCGCGAGGGGCGGTGCCGGGCCGAATCGCAGCGCACGGAACGGCACGGAGTCCGTTCCCTACAGAGGCCACGACCGGTTCCGAATGCCAAAACCGATCAGAGGCCATCGCCGGTCTTGAATGCCACACTGTAGGGTTGACCTCGGAACCTGTTTAGGTCAACATCCGGGTATGGCAGTTGCCCTTGGCGGAGCAATTGTCACCCGCCGGCCTCCGGGCCACCCACGCCTGCCTTTGGAAGAACATGCCGATGTCCGACACGGCGCTGACACCAGCCGAAAGCGAACTGTCTTCGCGCGTCATGCGCCGCCCGGCGGCGCGCGGCCGGCGTCGCTTGGTATACGGCCTCTCGGCGGGCGGGGTGATCGCCGCCGCCACGCTGGCCCTCGGCGGCGTGTGGCTGCGTAGCCGGCCCGCGAGCCGCTCACCGCGCCCG
>DATFDL010000466.1:0-3936 GCA_035252155.1 Pirellulales bacterium
TCCCTAGCCCCTAGCCCCCAGCCCCTAGTCTCTATTTCACCGGCCTGAGGCGAACCGCCTTGAGGTCGATCAGCGGTCGGTTGAGCGGGCCTTCGGGGCGGACGGTCAATTGTGTGTTGCCGGCGGACAGCTCCACCTGGCCAAGACCAAGCTGCCGATAGGTGTCCCAATTGCCGGTGCCCGGCACCGTGGCCGTGCGTCGCTGACCGGCGATTTCGACCAGCACTGTCTGGCCCGCCGCGCCGTTATCGCAGGCGTAATCGAGCGACACAGCGAACTTGCCCGGTCGAGTGACGGCGAGCGACCAGATGGCGTGGTCGTCATCGCTCTGCCAGTAACCAAGATTGCGATAGTTCGGCTCAAAGATCAGCGTCTTGCCATAGATCTCGCACGAATCGGCCAACAACCAAAACTCGCCGCGCAACTGCTCCGGCTCGACCACCTTGGGTTGATTGCCGACGAATGTTTTACGCGGCGGCTTGAAGCCGCCGAGATACGCCAGCAGGTCGGCGGTGTCTTGCGGCGTGAGATCTTTTTCAAGCCCTTCGGGCATGAGCGACTTGGTCGAGCCGGCCAGCTCATCGAGCTCGCTGCGCAGCAGGTTGATCTGCTTGCCGTCGGCCGCCAGCAACGTGACGCTGTTGCCGGCTTCGGAGGCCAAGATGCCGTTGAACGTGCGGCCATCGGCGGTGACGGCCGTATAACTGAGAAACTTGGCCTCGACCGCCCGGCTGGGGTCGAAGATGGCCACCAGCATCGCCTCGGGCGAGCGGTTGCTCAAGGCCGACAGATCGGCGCCGATCGCATGCCCGACGCCGTCGAGCTTGTGGCACGAAGCGCAGCTCTTTTTGAAGACCGCGGCGCCGCGGGCGGCATCGCCCGTAAGTTGCGTGGCGGCGCGATATTGCTCGACGACTTTTTCACGGTTCGGATCGGTCGAGCCTGCCAGCAGCGTGCGCGCTTGGTCGCGGATTTTCTCGTCGGGATGATCGAGCAAGCGTTGCCGACGCGCCGCATCAAGTGCGACAGCCGGTAGTCGTTGTTCTCGGACCTCTTCAAGCAGCCGCTCGACCCACGCTTGGCGCGCGAGCAACGCATCGACCACTTGTCCGCGCAGCTCGGGACCGTAAGCCTGCCAACCGCCAAGCAAAACCGACGGCACCTTGGGATCGCCGATTGCGGCCAGCGCGGCGATGGCGGCCGATTGCAGCCGGCTGGAGCTTTGCGGCGCGAGCAGTCCGGCCAAGAGCGCGATGTCGGCGTCTCGGTCGCCGGTGGTTCGTCCCAGTAACTGCATGGCCCGCAGGCGATCGTCTTCGGGGGCGTCGGCATCGCCGACAGTCTTGCGCGCGGATGCAAAGAGGCTGCTTAAGCCGGCGAAGGCGTCCTTGATGGGTTGCGGCGCGTTTTCGGCGAACGCCCCGAGTGGATCGTTGCGGTGGGCTGTGCCCACCCTACGAGTCACGCCGTTGAGAAAGCCGTCGAAGGCGGTGAGCTGCCAACGGGCGATGCCTGTCTCGCGCGGCCGGCCGATAGCTTGCAACAAGGCGAGCTGTGCGTCGTCGTTTTCCATCGCGACCGTTAGCTCGGCGAGCCGTCGCACGAAATCATCCAACGGATCGAGGCTGCCGTCCCCGGCGAAGACGGTTTCAACGAGAGCGGCTAAATTCTCGTTGGTCGCCGAACTTAGTATTGCGGCCGTCAGGTAGCCCCGGCCCTCGTGGCCGGCGAGACCCCGGTCCTGGTGGCCGGCGGCCGTCGGATCAACGCCCGAACTGCCCGGCACAAGGCCGGGAGCTACCTCGCCTAGCCGTAGCGCAAGTTGCCCGAGTACCAGACCGGAATCCGACGAATGCCACTCGCCCAGCGAATACGTCAACTGCATCAGTAACTGTGGATCTTTAGACTCGACCAGTTGCGCAACGGCAGTCGCTAACTCAGGCGAATTGTCCAAAAACGGCTCCGACAGCCGGATCACGTGGCGATCAATGCCCGGATCAACGCCGAGCGATTCACGCAGCAGCTTGGCATCGAGGGCCTTCAGACCATCGAGCGTGCAAAGCGCATGAAGTCGGGCAAGCCGCGGCTTCTGAGCGTCGTGCAACAGCGCCTTCAGCGGCGCAAGTGCTGCTTCATCGCCGCGCTCGATCAACAGTTGTTGCACCAAGTCGCGCTGCCAGCCGCTGGGGCTGTCGAGCGCGGCGACCAGATCATTGGTTGAAAGCCGATCGAGCCGCGGCATGGCGCGCGGCCGCGAGCCGACCGGAAACACCCGATAAATCCGCCCTTTGTCGTGCCCCGCCCGGAGATCGAGCCGGGCTTGCCAGTCCTTGGGGATCCATTCGGGGTGCTCGATCACCTGGCGATACATGTCGGCGATCCACAGTGCCCCGTCCGGCCCGACGCGGATCATCGCGGGCCGAAACCAATTGTCGCTCGAAGCCAGAAACTCGCTGCGTTGTTCGTCTTCGGCCCGGCGGCTGTGGAACGTCGTGCCCTCGGCATAAACCACCTCGCGATGCACCAGGTTGTGCACCGGCTCAGAGACGAACGAGTTGCCGGCGAAGTGCGGACCGAACAAGTCGTCGCGATAGATGATGGCGCTGCACGCCGAGGTGAAGCGGTTGATGGCGTTCTGGTCATTGAATCGTTCGAGCGTGCGGCTGACGGGAAAGACCGGCGCGGCCCCCGGCGCCATCGAAACCTGCACCCGCGTTTCGCCCGCGGCCAAATGCGGATTGCGCCGCAGATAATGATCGTCGAGCACGAAGTGATACATCGGGTTCGAGTTGTTGTTGCCAAACCAGTTGCCCCAGTCGTCGCGCTCGCGCTGAAACTGGCTTTGGCCGGTCTGCGGTTCGATGCTCCCTTCGTCGGGGCGGATGCGGAAGTCGCGGCCGTTGATGCTCACTTTTTCGCCGGTGATTAGCGACTCAATGCCGCCGCCGCTGTCGCCGTTGGCGCAATAGACCCAGTTGTCGAGGCCCCAGCGCAGGCCGTTGACGCGGTGTTGCGGATTGCCTTCGCCGAATCCTCGATAGATCGACCGCCGCACGTCGGCCCGGCCATCGCCGTCGCTGTCTTCGGCATAAAAGATCTCCGGCGCGCACGTAACGAGCACGCCTTTGCGCCACGGCATCACGCCGTTGGGATAACTCAACCCATCGAGAAACAGCGTCGAGGCGTCGTATTGGCCGTCGCCGTCGCGGTCTTCCAAATAGCGCACGCGGCCGCCGCTCTCGCAGCCCAGTGGATAGTCGGCCATCTCGACGACCCACAGCTTGCCGTCTGCGCCCCAGGCGAAGGCCACGGGATCCATGGTCAGCGGCTCACAGGCCACTAACTCCACTTGAAAGCCCGGCCGCGTCACGATCGAGGCGAGCGACGCTGCCGGCGATTTGGCCCGCGGCTCGACACCCTTGAGCAACTCGCCCGACTCACGCCGATCGACCAGATCCTTCAGTCGATCGGTCGCTTCGTTTTGCAGCCAGAGATGCCGCGAGGCGAACCAGGCCCCGGCGTTCGTGCCGGCGGTGGCAAACGGTGGAACGAGCTGGTCGTCGGGCCGCTTGCCCGAGACGACGTGGCGCGACCAACCTTTCTGCGGCGACTCGAACAGATCGATCGAATAGCCCGACTCATTCGAGAAGACGACGTCGTCGTAGCCATCTTCATCGAGATCGACAAACCGCAGGCCGGCGTCGCGGCCTTGTTCATCGACGATCGTCACCGCGTCGGGCAAGTCGAACGGCAGCCGTCGCCAGCTTTGCTCCGATTCATCCCAACGAAAAACTCCCCGCCGCTCGACGCCGGCGATCAAGCATTCGCTCACGCCGTCGCCATCGAGATCGCGCAACCGCAGGCCGCGGTCGTGGTAACTGGCCGCAGAAGCGATCGCTTGGCCGTCAAGTTCTAATCCAGTCCGCCCATTTTCGT
>DATFDL010000467.1:0-3324 GCA_035252155.1 Pirellulales bacterium
CATGCCGGCCACCAGCGATTGGTTACATCTGGTCAACGACGCTCTCGATTACCAGGCCCTACAGCAGGCGTTTTCCGAGATCGCGGCCCGCGCGCAAACCGACGGCGACGATCCCCAGCTAGCCCAGGCCATCGACGAGGCGGTGCGGCGCATCGAACAAGAACGCGCCTCCGACGAGCGCGAGCTGAGCGAAATCCAAGAGCGCTACGCCTCGTTCCAGCAGGAGAACCGCGGGCTCACCGGCTGGTTCAAGCGGCACATGCCGTTCACCGAGACGCGGCGGCAGGATCGGCAGCACCGCACCGAGGTGGCCGATCAAGAAGCCGAGATTCTGGCCGACAACCTGGTAATCGCGCGGGCGCAAATGCTCAAGGAGCGGTTTCTCAAGCCGGCCGATCGCAAGCTGGGCCGCCGTCCGCCCCAGTGGCAGGCCGAACTGGCGATGCTGCAAGCCGTCGCCCAATTGCCCGACTTAGCGAACGCCATCAGGGGGCTGGCTGCGGAGACCGCGCAATCACGGGACTTCTTAAAGCAGTTGCACCTAGAGATCGAGGCGTTCGCCGGCGCCGCGTTCGCCGCGGATGACGATCGGCGGCGGCGCGACGCCGAGCTGGCCGTTGCTCGACAAGAGCTGGCCGACTTACAGCGCGAGGTAACTCAGGAAGATGCCCTGAAGCACGAGGCGCTGGGGCGCTTGGGCCGCCTCGTTACGGATGAATTGACCGCGGGTGACGCCGCCTTTCGCAACGACGCTCACCAGATCGAGCGCTTGGCGGCGTCGGCGGCGCAATGGAAAAACACGCTTCAGTCGTGCGGGCAGCTTACAGAAGTAGTGGGGCGCATCGGCGGACTGGCTAAGGAACTTGCGGGGTTGCCGGGCCAGATGTTGCAACTCCGCGACGGGCGGCAACGCTTCGAGCGACAGCAGGCCGATGCCGCGGTGGCCGAGGCGCGCGCAACCGCCATCGCCGACGAACGACGTACTCGCTGCGAAGACGCCCGGCGAGCGCTCGACCAGGCGCAGCGAGCGCTGGACGAGGCCAAACAGGCCGAAGCTGCGCACCGTGCGGAGCGGTTGGCCGACAAAAGCATGCCGCAAATGGTCGAAGCGGAACCGGACGATTCGCCCTCGGGCGCTCGCCAGCGCGCGGCCCAGGCCGCGTTCGAGGCCGCTCAGGCGACGTTTCGAGAACAATCGGCGGCGGCCGACGCGGCGCGGCGTGAAGCCGAGCAAGCCCGTGCGGCGCTCACCACTGCCCGAACGCAGCTTCAAAATGCCAATCAGCAGATCACAGCGATCGAAGGGCGCGAGCCTCAGCTTCGCAGCGAACTATCGGCGGTGTCCTATGCCGGGCAGGCGGCGTTCGCCACGGCGGCGATGTCGCTCGCTTCGTTGTTGCGCAGCGAGCCCGGCGCGATGTTGCCCGCCGCCCCTTACGGCTGGCTCCAACGCTACGGGCTGGAGTCGGCGCTGGCCGAAGCGCTCTTTCATGCCGACCGCGATTACCAGCGACATTTGCAGGCGGCCGCCCTGCTGGGCCAGGTGTCGGCCTGGCTGCAAGCTCGCGTCACTGAAATCGAGCGCGAGCGGTCCATGATCGCCCACCGCCGCGCCGCTGCCTGGAAACGCTGCTGCCAGGAGCTTCTGGGCGAGTCGCTGGCCGGCGAGTGCTGCGACGGCAAGGCACCTTAAGCCACGATCGACTTGCGGCGCTCGACGTAGTCCCAGACGACGTAGCGGTCGAGATCGCGTCCCGCGGTGAAAAACACGCGGCCGCTGGTCGATTCGGCTAGCCGATGAGCAAACCGCACATCCTCGATCGATTGCGACCAGCTCTGCAGCAAAAACAAATTGATCGTGATCCCGTCGCGGCGGCAAAGCTGACCTTCGCGCAGCGTGGCCGCCTCGGTGGCCGGGTCGGGCGGATAAAGCAGATACAGCCACGGGCCGTCGAAATGCGCCGTCGGCAGACCGTCGGTGATCAACACGATCTGCCGGTTCGGCGTGTCCTGCGTAGCCAGCAGTTTGCGGGCAAGCTGCAGGCCATGCTGAATGTTCGTGAAGTGCGGAGGAATGTGCAGCTCGCTCAGATCGTCGCGGCTCATGTCGGCCTTGAGCCGCACCACGGGGTCGTAGACGGTCACCGGCTTGGGCATCAAGTGCACCAGGTCGCCGGCGGGCCGTAGTTTTGCAAAAGTGTACATCTCGACGAACCGCAGAAAGTCGCCGGGGTATTCGCGGCGGATCAGGCCTTCGAGCGCCAACCCCATGCGCTTGACGTTCACGTAGAGCCCGCCATAACGCATTGAGCCGCTCATGTCCATCACCACCACCGTGGCGCACTTGGGCGTGTTGCGGGTGCGGTGGATCACGATGTCGCCGGGCTTCATCCGCACGGGCAACCCCGGACCGCCGCGAATCAGTGCGTTGGTAAACGAAGCGGGAATATCCATGTTGGCCACCGAATCGCCGAACTCATACCCTTTGGTGCGTTCCAGCTCGACAGCGCCTTCCCCCGTCACCGGCACCTGATGCCTGCCGCTGCGCGACGCTTGCAATTGGCTGAAGATTCGTTCGAGCAGCTTGGCTTGAAAGATTCGGTAGGCCTTGGGCGTAAGCTGGAAGCCGCGGCGGGTGCGTTCGAGTCCCTGACGCTCGGCCATTTCACGCACATAGTCTTCGATCTGCTGCTGCAAAGCATTCAGCTCATCGATCTGGCCCGGCTCGGCGTATTTGGCCAGCTCTTCGATGTCGATCACGGCGATCTGGGCCGTCTTGGCCGCCTCTTCGAGTTGCTTGAGCAGGCGGTCGATGGTCTCCAGCTCTTCTTTGACGGCCAAGGCCTGCGGAATAGTGAGCGGCGTGCGGCCGGTAAATTCGTATTTGGCGGCTAGCTCATCGACCTGATATTTTTCGCCCAGCCGTTCGACCAGCGGCAGCAGTTGTGCGGCGAACGGCGAGCGTTCACCCCCGGCCCGATACCAGAGTTGCTCCAGCTCGCGCAACTGCTCCTGCTCGAAGGCCCGTTCGAACTGCTTCCGCAACGGTTTGGGGGGCTGAATGTGCTCGCCCGATTCGCGGTATTGACGCCGCGCGGTTTCGCGCACCTGCTTCGTTTCGTATTTTTCCAAGATCCGCCGCTTGCGCTCCAAGAGCATTTCGCGCAAGGCATCAAGGCTTGGGCCAAGCCCGGCGATCTGGCTGGGATCGAGATGAATGGCCCGGACCAGCTCTTCTTCGGTCAATTCGCGCAGGCTGCCATACGCCAGCATATGCTCGAACGCGCCCGACACCATATCGGGCGGCGGCTGCGTCGGGCTGGG
>DATFDL010000468.1:0-8795 GCA_035252155.1 Pirellulales bacterium
GGGTTTCCGATTTAAGGCAGATGGCTGAGACAGAGCTTTGGCGATGCCCGGCTATCGTTGGTACACCGGCAGATACTTGTACGGCAGTTGCAAGATAATCAGCGCAATGGCGGTGCCATAGGTTTTGCCGATGAAATCGCCGTTCCACGAACCATCGCTCTTGTCTTGCATCGACAGCAACTGATCGCGGGCGGCGGGGAAATATTCGTCCCAATACTTGTCGCCGGCCATGTAGTAAGCCTGCGAGGCATAGAGGTGCGTATAAAAATCGTGGCCGCCGCCTTTGCTCCAGCCGTTCTGCCCTTTGAACTGCGTCCACACATAATCGAGACAGCGCTCTGCCACCGGCGCGTCGTATTCGCCCGCGTTGTAGAGCGTGGCCACGGCCGCCGCCGAAATGGCCAGCCGCGCCCCGCCGCCCGAACCCAGCGAATAACAGATGCCGCCCTCGGGCGTGCTGCACCGCTCGATGTATCGCACGGCCTCTTCAATCGTTCCCTTGGGCACGACAAAGCCGGAGTTGTGCGAGGCCCGCAGCGCTTGCACCTGCGTGACCGTCACCGAGCCTTCGTCGCCGCCGCCGGGAATGTAGGTCCAGCCGCCGGCGCCGCTCTGGCCGCGGGCGGTGAGCTGCACGGCGTTCTCGATCACTTCGCGGCTGCGGGCGCGGTGGGCTTCGTTGGTCTCCATGCCATAGACGCTGGCTAAGAAGAGCAAGGCGAAGCCGTGGCCGTGCATCGGCTGGCCCGAGTCTTCGCCCGGCCCCGTGAGCAAACCCGAGGGGGTCGAGCAGGTCAGCAGATAATCGAGCGTGAGCTTGACCTGCGGCGCGTAATGCCCGCGAGTCGGTGTGTTGCCGTGAGCGAGAAACGCCATGCCGCCCAGCGAAGTCATGGCCACCGGGTAGGCCCGACCGCCCCCGCCTTCGTGCCAGCCGCCATCGGGACCTTGGGTACGGGCGAGAAAATCGAGTCCCAGCTTGACGGCCTTCAGCGTTTCGGGAGTGACGTGCTTGGGCAACACTTCTTCGGCCCGAGCGGCCGCCAGACAGAACGAAACCAGAAAGGGGAAAAGCAGCAACGTAGAACGGAATTTATTCCGTTTGAAAGTAGAACGGAATTCATTCCCTTCCGTTCGACACGGCGTAACGAGTTGAGCAAACGGAATAAATTCCGTTCTACGATGGGCGCACGAAATCCGCTCGCTTGACATCTCTTCCTCCTCTCTTCGCGTACCAGCCGCGCAGCTCATCTAGTTCCGCGCCGTTTTGGCTTCGCCCGGCTCGATGGCGAACCGCACTTGCAACTTCACGTGAAAGGGAATCTCGGTGAATTGCTCCGACGAGACTTCCGGTTCGCGGTTCTTCGATTTTCCGCCGGCGGGAATTACCTGGCCCCAAGGCGTGGTGGTCGTTTGCTGATCGTCGCCAGACACCAAGATTTCCTGGACTCCCAGCACGCTTCCCAGCTTGACGCCGTTGAGCTTGGCCAGCCGCTCGGCCCGGGTCCGCGCGTCGTTCACCGCGTTTTGATACGCTTCTTCGCGCATTTTGTTCAGGTCGGTGAGAATAAACCGCACCAGGGTGCTGTTGGGCTGCTGGCCGTAGCGCCAGGCCATGTTCATCTCGGCGGCGGTGGGGCCGATGCTCGCCCCGCTGTCTTTGGCCGTGTCGAGCAGCTTGCCCACGTTCTCCATCACCTGTTCGGCCGAAAGCTCGCGGATGCCCGACAGCCGCAACTGCAACGCGCTGGAAATCTCGACCTTGGTTTTTCCGGTGGTCACATTACCCATGCCGCGCCACATGTTTTGCATTTGCTCGGCCGAGGTCTGATCGGTGAGCGAGACGCCCAGCTCTTGCACTTCGAGCTTGCCCAGGTTCAGTTTGTCGAAGGCTTCGAGCGTGCGGCGCTTGGTATCGCGATATTTCACAATGGCGTCGGCGGTCAACTCCGCGGCCGCGGTGGCCCGCAGGCTGATTTCGACCACGTTGGGCTTGGCCACCATTTCGCCGTTGCCATAGACCGAGATGCCCGGCGTGTGGCTTTGATCGCCCATGATGATTTGCGCCGAGCCGGGCGTGCCGGCCACCAGCAGCCATCCGACGGCCGCAGCCGCGCAGGCGATCCATTTCAAGTCGATCAGTGCCTCGGTCCAGCGATCGCCGAGCGAGTACGCGTGATAGTGCGTTTTCATTTTTCAGCAGCCTCTTTGAGGGTCGCGTGGGCGGGTTGTTCTTCAAGGGCGAACCGGACGCGCAGCGAGACGCGCACCGGGATGTCTTCCAAAGTGTTTGAGGTCAGCCTGCCTTCGGCCGACTTCGTCTTGCCGATGCCGTAGACTTCGGCGAGCATTATTTCTTGCAGGCCTTTTTCATCGGCCGGCGGCGGGGCCGATTCATCGATCGCCAGCACGCGGCCGAGATTGGCGCCAGCCAGCGAGGCCAACCGCGCGGCGCGCCGGCTGGCGTCGTCGAATGCCTGACGATATGCCTGCTCGCGCGCCGCTTGGGGATTCTGCACCACGAACGTGACGACCGGCGAATCGGACTGCCCCTGCTGCATCATCGCCATGATGCCTCCGGCGCTCGATCCGCCGCCGACCGAGGCGCCCGCGTCCTTGGCGGCGTCGAGCATCTTGCCGATCGCACTCATGACTTGCGTTTCGCTCTGTTGGTCGATTTTCGGGAGCACCAACCGCAACGAGCGCGAGATGCCGGTGTGAGTCTTCGTGGCCGGCTGATTGCCAGCCGCGGCGACCAACGCGGCCACGCCGCCTCCGCCTCCACCGGGCGTGCGATTGGTGATCCGAATGCCGCGTTGCTCGACCTTGAGCCCATCCAGGTCAAGGCCTTTTAAGGCGCCGTTGATCCGCCGCAGCGCCCCGTCGTACATTGTGGTGGCGTCAGACATCAGCTCGGCGTCGGCCGTGGCAACGATGTCGATCTCCAGCGTATCCGGCTTGGCTAATGCCTCGCCGGCGCCGTTGACGACGATGCCCGGCGACGCATCATCGGCTGCCGAGATTGGGCCCCCGATCAAAGCAATGAGCATGATGGCAATGAGCGGGACCAACCTTCGGCATCTGTAGGGAATGCCCTCTGCGGCGTTCCGCGATCTACGAGTCGAGGTCGAATCGCCCCTCGCGGAACGCCACAGAGGGCGTTCCCTACAGATCGTTTCGGTCACAACGCTGCGCGCCGAATCCATCATGGCTCCATCTCCTCCAGGGCAAACCGAACCCGCAGCGAAACGTGCACGGGAATCTCGGCCAGCCGTACCGAAGCCAGCGATTGCTGCTGCATTCCATACGGCTGTTGCATCGCGTACGGATTGGCCTGCGGCGAGCCGATCTCATCGATCGCCAACACCGGGCCGAGCCTGGCATGAGCCAGCTTGGCCAACTTCTGGCCGCGGGATGTGGCGTCTTCAAACGCTTTTTCATACGCCTGATCGTGCAGCGGCTGCGGATCGTTGATAAAAAATGCCACCACCGGCTGCGCGTTCTGATTGTGTACCACCATGTTGCCAAAGGCATTGAACGCCACATTGCGCACGGGGCTCATGCCCAACGTCGCCCCAGCGTCTTGCGCCGTGTCGATAATCTTGCCGACGGTGTCGATCAACTGTTTGTCGGACATTTGGTCGATGTCTTGCAACTTTAACTGCAACGAGCGGCCGATCGCCACATGGGCCTTATGGGCCTGGGCGCGCGCCGCGACTCCGATGACACGAGCGTTTTGATTGGCGACGGTGCTGGCAAAAACCAGATCACCTTGTTCGATCGCCAGTTTTTCGATGCCGAGTTTTTCGAACGCCTCGGTAATTCGCCGCAAGGCATCGTCATATTTGACGATGGCGTCGCTGGTGAGTTCCGCGGCCCCGGCGGCCTGCACGTCGATTTCGAGCCGATTGGGCCGGGCTTTTGCCTCGCCATTGCCGGCGACGGTGATTGAGCGGTCGTCGGCCTGCAGGTCGGCGTAGACGAACAGTAGGAGCACAGCGGCGCAAGCAATATATCGGTGGCTGGGGCAGAGCCGCGGCGCAGTGGGCCGGTATGTGTGATGAGGCAATGCCGCCGCGGCGATGCCCCGGTTCGAGTCGCGCTGGGGTGTCACCAAGGCGTTGCCTGCGCTGCGCGACATCTGCGCCTCCGGGGTAAACATGCCGCCGCAGCCAGCGACCAAGCCCAATCGGCATGCAAGCCGGGCAAGTACGCTTCCTCTTCTCTGTTCGGCGCGCAATGCGGAACAGAGAGAAGAGGAAGTGTACTTAGTCCTGACCTCAATCGGATTCATTTGCCGTAATAACCCACTCATTCCGCACTCCAGCCCCCAATCGTAATGCACCGGGGCATCGCCAAGGCTCTGCCCCAGCCACCTGAATCCAAAATCTAAAATCCAAAATTGCTACTTGCGCGTCGCCGCCGTCGCCTCGCCCGACTTCGGCGGAGCGCTCAACGGATAGGCCGTCACCGACAGATTGGAAATACTCAGCAGTTGGTCCTTGGTGGCCAGCAACACTCCGCCTAACGAATCGAGATCGCTGCCGCGGAAAAGCCGCACTGTATCTCCATTGGACTTGTCGAGCTCGAAAATGCCGCGCGACGTAAACTGATAAATCCGATCCGCCGTCAGCAACGGTCGAATCCAGCCGGTGGCCGTCGGCAACGTGGCGGCCCATTTCAACTGCCGGTCGGCCAGGTCGATTGCCATCACGTCTTCGCCGGTCAGGTAGAGGCGGTCGCCATCGACGCCCACGATCATGGCCGATTCGCTGACTGGCCGCTTCCACAGAACCTTGGGTCCCGCCAAATCGAGGGCGTAGAGGCGGTCGGAGCGCATGCCTTTCAAATACATCGTGCCGCCCACAATGCACGGCGGCCCGGCCGTGGCCAGCGTGGCGGCCTGGTTGTACCAATAGTTGGGGTCGGGCGTCGACGAGTCGTAGGCAAAACCCCACTCGATCGCCCCGCCTTGAGCATCGAGCGCCAGCAAGCCGCCCGCGTGAGTATCGACATACAGCTTGCCGCCGCTGAGCGCCAACGAAGGCTGTGCCGAGCGGCGGTGCCACATCTGCGTTTGGTCGACTTGGTGCGTGCCCAGCAGCGTCGACCAGAGCAGCTTGCCGTCGGAAGCTTGCAGGCACAGCACGTGCGATTCGGCGCCTTGGCCATTTTTCGAAGCGGCCACATAGACACGGTCGCCGACTGGCAGCGCGCGGCCCTGCATGTTCCACTGCTGCAGATCGTTGATGGTTTGCGAGCTCCAGCCCGGCTTGCCGGTGGCGGCTTCCCAGCGACCGATGCGGAATGGCTGGCCTTGCTGGCCAATCTGAGCCACGTCGCGATAGACGCACCAAAGCGTATCGCCCGACACCACCACACTATATTGCTCGGGAAAATGAAACTGATTGTTCTGCACCTTTTGCGGCAGGTCGGTAAGTCGGCCGGTGCGCCAGAGCAGCTTGCCGGTTTTTTGGTCTAGCGCCAGCAGATAGCCCATGTAATTCAGATAGACGCGCTGTGCGTCGAGTGCGACTGCGGGCACCATCTCAGTGACGGGAAAGCGGATTTGCCAACCCCAGTTCTGCCCGACTTGTGCCAGCGACTGGGCCTCGCGGACGCCAAAGATGCGGAACTGCCAGAGCGGCTCTGGCGCGCCGGGCAACTCGACATCGGCCCGAACGGCGCCCGCTTCGGCCAAGTCGACCGCCGGTTCGGCGTCTCGCTGTTCGGCCAACGCCCGCAAATGTTCTTCGGCCGGCACGGTCTTGCCGCCGAGCACCACGGCCTCGCCGGCATGCCGCTGACGCACTTCTCGCTCCAGCTCGGCAAACTCGTCCCAATGCCCACCGCGAGCACGGGCGATGGCCGTCTTGACCAGCAGCCGCACGCGCGGCAGAGCGGTTTCGGGCTGCCACCGCAGCACCGCCTGCCAGCACTCGGCCGCCTTGTCCATGTCGCCCTGCTCAAAATAGATGTCGCCCAGACGATCGGCCGCCGCATCACCCACCGAGGTAATAAAATAGTCAGAAAAGATCTTGCGCAACTTGTCGACTTCGTCTTTGCCCTGCGCTTGCTCTAGCAGCACTTTGGCTTCGGCGTCGTGGAACAGCCGATAGGCTTGCTTGCCGGCCGCGGGCAACTCGGCCAGCGCCTGGCGAATCACCAGGCGGGTGGGCATGTAGAGTCCGTCGTCGGCGGGCGTGAGCGCGTTGGCGTCGGCCTGCTGGACCTTTTCCAGCTCTTTGAAGGCCCGCTCCCAGGTGCCTTTTTCGCTGAGGCGGCGGAACTCGGCCAGGGCTTCGGTTACTTCGCTTTTCTGGGCGGGCAGCGAAAAGGGGCGTTTTTTCTTTTCTTCGGCGTCTTTGTCAGTCGCTTCCACAGCGACCGGCGCCGCGATCATGATCTGCCCGCGAGCAGGCGACGAGCGGAGCAGCAGCATGCAAAGAATTAGGACGGTGGCCCCGGCCCTTGTGGCCGGCACGCTACGATTGACCTTGCAACTTTCTTCACGCGAGATAGCCCCGGCCCTTGTGGCCGGCATTTCGCGATCGACGTCGGAACCGCCCGGCACAAGGCCAGGAGCTACCTGGCCGGAGCTGATGGCAGCATCGGCGCGCACGGGCGTTTGTCGGCAATCGGCCACTTCAGTGATTCCCATCGAACTCGGCTCCGTCCAGCAGACGAGTTGGTGAGCGCGGACGCGGAATGAATTCCGTTCTACGGGCCACACCTCGGATTGATCTCTAGCCGATTAGACGCGACCGGCGCGCGGAATTCAAGCAATTTCGGCCGCTGCTTGGAAAATCAAAAAAAATCGGAAAAGCGACACGACATATGTGCCGTAGCCGATGGGTTTTTGTTGGCGCAAAAAGCTTGTAGAACCTGCGTCGCAGTTGCTACAGTAAGGGCGACGGCGCGGCACCGTAGAACGGAATTCATTCCGTTCTTCTGTCACTGCCGTTTCAACATGTTGCAAACGGAATGAATTCCGTTCCACGTGCAAACGGAATGAATTCCGTTCTACAGGAGGCGTCCGTATGTCAGCTCGGGCGTGGTTCATTGATGGGCGGCGGTCGGCAGGCCCCGCGGTTCCGCCAGCACTCGTCGCCGTGCTGTTCTTTTCTACGGTTTTCTTTTCGGCGGCCGGCCTCGCGCAAGATTCTTGTCGACCCGCCGCGTCGGCGCCGGCGGCGGCTCGCGAGCGGCTCGACCCGGCGGCGCTGGCGGCCAAAATCGACGAAGTCTTCTCGAACGATTGGCAAGCATCGCAAGTGAACGTTACGCCGCCGGCCGATGACGCCGAATTTCTGCGGCGCGTTTATCTCGACGTGGCCGGAAAGATTCCCAGCGTGGCCGAGGCCCGGGCGTTTCTCGACGACACCCGGCCCGACAAGCGACGCCGGCTGATCGAAGACCTGGTGAACCGCGGCAGCTTCGCCGCGCATTTTGCCAATGTCTGGCGCGATCTGCTGCTGCCCGGCGCGAACATGAATCTCGAAACGCGTGGGTTGGCCGGACCCTTCGAAACGTGGCTGCGTGTGCGGTTCGCGGCGAACGTG
This sequence comes from Pirellulales bacterium, assembly GCA_035252155.1. Lineage (GTDB taxonomy): Bacteria > Planctomycetota > Planctomycetia > Pirellulales > JAICIG01 > JAICLL01. Next base: position 7,563 of record DATFDL010000468.1, read on the forward strand.
CCGTACGATCAATTGGTGGCCGAGTTGATCACGGCGCGGTTGGCCGCGCCTGCCCAGCCCAACCCGCTGCAGCGCACGTTGGCCGCGCCCAGCCCCGGCGCTTTCTTTCAAGTGAACGAAAACAAGCCCGAGAACCTGGCAGCCAACACCTCGCGCATCTTCCTGGGCATGCAAGTGCAATGCGCCCAGTGCCACGACCACCCGTTCTCGCATTGGCGGCGAGACGAATTTTGGGCGCTGGCCGCGTTCTTTGGCAATTTGCAAGCGAGCGCGCCCGACGACGACGCTGCGGGCGCGGCGGTTCAGGTGAGCGTCGCCGGCGGATCGCTGAAAATCAAAGTGCCCGAAACCGAGCTGGTGGTCGAAGCCAAGTTTCTCGACGGTTCACCACCGCGGTTGCGGGCCGGCGAAGATCCGCGGCTGGCGCTCAGCCGCTGGATCACAGGCCGCGAGAACCCGTATTTCGCGCGGGCCGCGGTCAACCGGTTGTGGGACCACTTCTTCGGCCGCGGCTTTGTCGATCCGGTCGATGATCTCGATGAACGAAACCCACCAGCCCACCCCGAACTGTTCGATGAAGTCGCGCGGCAGTTTGTCGCGCACGATTACGACTTGAAGTATCTGATCCGGGCGATCGCCTTGACGCGGGCCTATCAGCTTTCCAGTCGCACCGAAGGGGGCAGCCAAAGCGAGCTCGACCATTTTGCACGGATGCCGTTGAAGCGAATGACGCCCGAGCAACTATACGATAGCCTGGTGCAAGCCACCGGCTTCCGCGATAACAACACCACGCAGCAGCCGCTCAATCCATTCGGCGATGACAGTGTGCGGAACCAATTCTTGGCAAAGTTTTCCGATCAAAGCGCCCGCCGCAGCGAAGCGCAGACTTCAATCCCGCAGGCCTTGTCGCTGATGAACGGCGTGTTTATGAACGACGCCACCAGCCTGGAACGCAGTCAGATCATGTCGGCGATCATCGAGTTGCCGGTGCTCGACACGGCGGGCCGAATCGAGACGTTGTGCCTGGCAACGCTCACCCGCCGTCCCGATGCGGAAGAATCGAAGCTGCTCGTCGAGTACGTGCAACAATCGGCCGACGAAAAAGAAGCTTTGGCCGATGTGTTTTGGGTCTTGCTGAATAGTGCGGAGTTTATCTTCAACCACTAGGTGAACGAAGGGTGCCACGGCATCCGCCGCGGCGCGCGATGCGCTACCTTGCCTGTGATCATAACC
>DATFDL010000469.1:0-5393 GCA_035252155.1 Pirellulales bacterium
GCTCGAAACGCGGCTGACGCCCGAAGACGGCGCGCGGCGGCTGCGGAACTATCTGAACGTCTTGACGCTGGAGTTGACCACGCTTGCCCGTGCCTGCGGCAAATCGAACGTGCATCACCTGGAGCGCGAAGACCTGGTGGCTCTGACCGTCGAAGCCGCCGCCATGGCCAAGCTACCGCTGGCGGGGACCGATTGGGTGCCGGGGCATTGACCGATGAAGCGCGATTGCCGATAGTTCTTAAGGGGATTCCAGGGTTCGCACGAGCGACAGGGCCGAAACAATGATTAGTGCTGCTGGTTCGTTGCTAGGCGTCGGTATCTATTCGCCGGATGAGGCCGCGCGTTATGCCCGTGTGACGACTCGTACGATGCAGCGTTGGGTCTTCGGCGACTCTTTCGGCGAACCGGTAATTCAGTCGCAACTTGCCACGGAGGGCGACTCCGAACGGCTCGTGACTTTCGTCGATTTCGTTCAAGTTTTGGCAGTTCGGCAAGTCCGAATTCGCGAAAAGCGGTTTCCTTTGCAGAAAATCAGGAAAGCCTGCGAAGTCGCGTCGGCGCACTACGGCCTGGAGTATCCTCTGGCCGCCAAGGAACACAAGATTTACCTCTTTGGCCCGAAAGACAACCTGGCCGCCTGCGAGATGGTCGTTCTGTTTGGGCAGGATGAGGCCGGTGAAGACCTTTACCTGCAGCTCACGGGAAAGAAGGCGGGCAACTTTGTTCTGTCAGCCGTGGCAGAGCCTTTCATGAGCAAGCTCCGCTTCGGCGAAAGCCCGTTTGCCGAAGAATATGTTGCCTGGGAACGAGGCGACCGGCACATTGTGATGAACCCGCACAAACGGTTCGGAGAGCCGTTTTTTCCGTCGACAGGCTACACCGCTCAGGCGCTCTGGGAAGCATATGTTGCCGAAGGGGGAGTTGAGAACGCGGCCAAGGCTTACGGCGTGGATGCCGACGATGTCGAACTTGCCTGCGAATACTTCGACTATCTGACGGGCCGCGATGCCGCGTGAGCGCCCCACTTCGACTGCTCTTCGACGACTGCCTGAGCAAGCACGCGGTGAATTCGCTACGTGAAATTGCACAATTCAGTCGTGGCGCCGTCGAGATATCGCATTTGGCCACTCTCAATTGCGAGGGCAAGCTTGACGATGAGTGGGTTCCGCTCCTAGCCGGCGGCGGATATTTGCTGATAACGACCGATCGAGCCAAGAAGAAAAGCCGCGGAAGCAAGCTGCCTGTTCTCTGCCAAAGAAACGGCATGCGGCACGTGATGTTGAGCGCCGCGGTTCACAGCTTGAGCCAGTTTGACAAGCTCCGAGCGATCTTTTCCGTCTGGCCGAAGCTTCTCAATGCGGCCAACGCGCCGCCGGGCGCCGGATTCTTGCTCAAGAAAACGAGTCTTGACGTCTTTGACCTCGTTCCGGTTCCACCGAGGCGAGATGCCGATGCAAGTGGGCGATGAGGGACTCGAACCCCCGACATCCACGGTGTAAACGTGGCGCTCTAACCAACTGAGCTAATCGCCCGTAACTTCGGTTGTACCTTGCCAGCGCCCCACGCCGCAAGGTTCGCGGCCGACGAGCACGCCATCGGTTTGGGTTCGGAGCTTTTCAGGACCGTTTGCCAGCGGATAAACTTTGGCAATGGCGACCGGCTTTCGTCGCATGCCCGGCGTGCGTTACGCAAGATCACCGCCGGGCCGCCGCGCGAGTAAAGCGGCACGCGGAGGACCAATCATGGGTTGCCACGGCATCCGTCGCAGCGCACGTGGCATCGGCAGATACTAGACGTGGTGGTTGCTGCGTAAATGCGGTGGCTGGGGCAGAGCCGCGCGAGATGCGCGGATCCTGGGAAAAACTCGGCCGCGGCGATGCCCCGGTGCGTCACCACCGGGGCATCGCTGGCCGAAACAGCGTGGGGCAGACATCAAGCTTAACTCGGCCCGCTTCTGCCCCAGCCACCGGAACGTCTCATGATCGCCCGCATGAAGCATGAAGCGCCGCCAAATTGCTGCGGCGAAAGTTTTAAAGCCCGCGGCTATTTCTTCTCGGCGTCGAGCTCCGCCAGCAGCGGCTTGACGTCGATGCCGCGTGCCGCGGCCGATTGCAGCAGCCGCCGAGCCTCTTGCCGGTCGCCCTTGGGATCAGTCATCAAAAAGGCCGCCACGGCCACGTCGGAGCCCGGGTCGTCGGGGGCCAGCCATCGCCGGGCCAGATAAAGCGCGATCTTCGTGGGCAGAGTGGTCATCGTGTATTCACGGTTCCGTCCGCCCACGCGCAGCGTCAGCCCGTCTTGGCTCACTTCGACCACGCTGGCGACTTCGTCGTCGATTTTGATTTCTTCGGCCACCTGCAGTTTGCCCAGCGTGCCGCGGGCCGCCTCCCAAAAACCTTCCGCATACCGGGTGAGCAATTCGAGTCGTTCAACTTGGGCCAGCGTATCAGGCGCCGTCGCTTCGAGAGTGGCTTGATCGACTTGCTCTTGGGCCAGCGCCGTGTCGCGCACGGCCAATGCCGCACGGGCCGCCCGCAACGCCCGTGATACGGCCGCCGCTTCCTCCGCGCTCGCCCGGGCGTCGGGCGCCGGCACGTCGGGTTTGGGCGGAGATTCAGATTTTGCTGTGGTTTCGGGCACCGGCTTCGGCGGTGCAGCGACGGTGGGCATCTCTGGCTGCGGCGTCTCGGCCTTCGGCAACTCCGGTTTTTTTTCAGGCTCGGGAGGAGTCGGCACAACTTTCGGCGAGGGAGCTGTGGCTTCCGTTTTGCGCGGCGCGGCCGGCATCGGTTTGGGCGGTGTCGTTGTGCGCGGCGGAGACTTCTTGATCTCGGGCGCCGCGTCGCGCGGCGCCGGGTTGGCGGCCACGGTTCGGTCCGATTTTACCTTCCAGTAGACGCCGCCCAAGATCGCCAGTGCGGCCAGCAGCACGCCCGCGACCAAGGGAGCCGACGAAGAGCGTCGTCGGCGGCCGGCGCGATAGCTCGCCGCCGAAAAGGTGCTCACTTGCGGGGCCGCTTCGGCCAGGGCGGTCGGCGCCGCCACATAAGGAGTCTGAGCGGCATGCCCATGCGGCGGGTATCCCTGCGGCGGGTATCCCTGCGGACCGGCTTGGGCCGCATAACCATCTGCGGGATAAGGCTGCGCTGAATAACCGGGAACCGCCGCGGGATAGCCCGCGGCCGGCACCGCGTAGCCTCCGTACGGCGGCGCTTGACCCGCCACGCCGGGGTTTGTTCCATGCCAACCGGGATATGTCGGCGCAGCCGTCGCTGGCCAGGCGACAGCCTGGGACATGGGATATGCAGTGGCTTGCACGGCCTGGGGATGTTCGGGCGCCGAACTGCCGCTTGCCAAGGGCGCTGCTCCTGAGGCGGCAGCTTGTATGGGCGTCGCACTGGCATTTGCCGACGCTGGAATTGCTGTGGGCGGCAGCAGCGCGTCATCGTTTTCGGGGGCGGGGGATCCGCGCCAGCGGGCCGACTTGGGAGCGGCCGCCATCGGCTGATCCGCCATCGCTGACCGGCCGCCGGCGAGGGCTTGGTCGTAGTTCCGTTTGGTGGTCGGCGTCAACAGCGTCATCCGCGCTTCGGTCAGCTCGGTCATCAACCGCTGCGCCATAGCCGCCTGGGCGCCCGACAGGTGAGGCGCTAGCCGGTCCGACTGCCGCCGAAACGCCTCGTTAATCTTGCCGATATCCGACTCGAGGGGACGAACGCCCAAAAGCTCATAGTAATTGTGCGATTCCCCACCCGACGTAATCGCCAGCCACTCGCGATAGGGATCAAAAGTTCCGGCCATAAGCGTGCCTCTGCCCGCTGCGCGGGTTTATTGCCGTCTGCCCCGTTCGTGTTCCGTAGATTCGATTATGACAGCCGCCCCCCGGAGCGTGCAACCAAGGTTTTGACGCTCGTTCGGCCGACACGGTTCCGTAGTATTGCGGAACGCCACAGAGGGCGTTCCCTACAGACATTCCGGTCTCGCGGTGTTAAGCTGGGGTGATGCGACTCGCCACCTTCTGCTTGTCGATGTGGGCGGTCGGGGCACTCGTAGCGGCCGCCGACCGGCCGAACCCCCCCGTCCAACAGCGGGCGGTCGATATGGCGGCTCTCGTGGGCGGGCAACGCATCTTCGGAATGCTGGCCAGCCCGCCCGGCGACGATAAGGTCGTCTTTCTTGTCCAGCGACAGTGGCTGCAAACGCACCAGCGAGAGCTTTATCACGCGGCCACCGCCGGCGAGGACGAGCGCCGCAAACAAGCCTGGAAGGAATTGCAACAACGGCTGCTGGCCTGGCGCGAGCGGCGAACGGAGCCGAGGGTTTTTGTCGGCTTCCTGGACCGCAGCCTGCGCGAGGTCGAGGCCCAGCTTGCCTCGCCGAACAAGCCTGTCGAGCCTTCGCAACTTTTGCTGCTCGAACTGCCAAAGGCCAAAGTGCGCAACTCTTACCTGCAGCCGCCCGAAGTGCGGCGGCTGCTTGGTCTGGCCTGGCAAGAACGGCTCGAAAACGCCGAAGACTTAGCGGTCGACGAAATCAGCGCGCAATTGAAGGCCCGCGGCGTCGATGTCCAGCGCGCGCAGCCAGATCTGTCAGACGGGTTCGACATTCAACCACAAACCGACCGACAGTGGGCGGCCAAGGTGGCAGTAGTCGAGTTCGAGATTTTGGGCGTTCCGCATTACGAGGGAACAGGCGGAGTCTTGGTGCGCGCGGGCGACGATCAGCATCGCCCGAAAGTGGGCGATCTGGTCGGCAGCCTTCTGCAAGATCAACTGGGAGGCGCCTTAGGAGATTTGCTGGGCGGTGCAGGCGGTGTCGCGCCCAAAGATCGCCATCGCGAGGCGATCGACAAAGCGCTCGCCTCGGCGGCAGCCGACGGCTTTCGCGGGGTGCGCGTCACCTATCTCGATCAGGACTTGGCAAACCGACGCGTAACGGTCGACGACCGCTTCTTCGCCCGCATGCCGGACGATTCTTGGCAAGGGATCTGGCAACAGTCGGCCACGCCCGATGCCACGGACGCGAGCAAGGATGACGACGAGCGGTTGGCCGCCGACCCGCAAGTGGCCGAAATCATGAACGCAGTCAAAGGATTGGGACTCGACGCCAATCAAGATCTCTTTAAGCCGGCCCTGCGGTTTGGGGCGATTACGCAGCAAGCGATGCAAGCAACCGACCGCGAAATGGCGCAATTTCTGCTCAAGAACACGCGGCGACTTACTGGCCCGCCGATGGTCGTGCCGTAGGCAATCCGTAGGGTGGGCATCGCCCACCAACGATTCGCTGGTGGTCGGTGCCCACCCTACGAAGATTGATCGGTTTTGGCAAACAAAGCCGGCAATTCCATTCGGGTCTGTAGGGAACGCCCTCCGTGGCGTTCCGCGAACTGCGGG
>DATFDL010000470.1:0-3455 GCA_035252155.1 Pirellulales bacterium
GCGGTCGCCCAAGTCGACCGCGAGACAGCCGAGGGCGGCTGTCCCACATTGCTGTCTCACATTGCCGCATTTACGCCCGCGTGACTATAACTCTGCTTAATCAAGCACAGGGTCCCCGCCGCAGGTATTGCTGATAGGCGGCGACGGCCAGCTCATCGCAGCGGTCGTTTTCGATGTGGCCGCTGTGGCCGGCCACGCGGGTGTAGCTCACCGCGTGCTGGGCCAACAACTCGTCGAGCCGCCGCCAAAGATCTTCGTTTTTCACCTCGGCCCAGCGCTTGCCCTCGCGACGACGCCAGCCGTTGGCCTTCCACTTGGGCAGCCACTCGCTCAGCCCCTTGCCCACATAGACGCTGTCGGTGAGGATTTCGACCATCGAGCGGGCCTTGAGCGATTCCAGCCCGCGGACCACGGCGGTCAGCTCCATGCGGTTGTTGGTGGTCTCGGGTTCGCCGCCGCTGGCGACCAGCTCCTTGCCGGTGGCGGGATGCCGCAAGATGAACGCCCATCCGCCCGGCCCCGGATTGCCGCTGCACGCGCCATCGGTGAAGAGCTGAACCTCGGGCGGCGCGGAATGGGGATCGGGCATGTGGGAAAGCGAATAAGTGGTGGTTTCTGATCGGTGTTGACAATCAAGATCGGCATGTGGACCAACCGCCCCCGGCTGGTTCGGCGACGCCGACTGCGTCGGCGATGCACAGCCGAGGGCGGCTGTGCCACAATTCCCTTGCCGCTGTTCCCGATTTTGAATGCCTACGACTCAGCGATCACGGCGCCCGACAAGCGGCTGGCGTCGAACTCGTCGCGGCTGGGCCGGGTCAGCTCGCTCAGCGGACTGGCCAGCGTCGGTTCGCTTCGCACTTGCTCGGCCACTCGCCACGGCAGCCGCACCGTAAAGGTGCTTCCCTTGCCGAGCTCGCTCTGCACGGCCACGTCGCCGCCCAGTAATTTGCACAACTCCTTGACGATCGACAACCCCAAACCGGTGCCCGAGTATTCGCGCGTCATCGCGTCGCCGCTGGGCATTACCGTGTACCCCTGCCGGAATTTCTCGAAAATGTGGGCCTGGTCCTCCTCCGAGATACCCACGCCCGTATCAGCCACCGTCAAAAGCAGTTCGTCAGCCGGACCGCGCCGCGCCGCGACGACGATCCGCCCGCCGTCGGGCGTGAACTTGATGGCGTTCGAGAGCAGGTTGTTCAGCACCTGCTGCACTTTGCCACGGTCTTGATAAAGCTCGGGCAATGACGGCTCGATCTCGGTTTCCAGGTCGAGGTTTTTGCGCTCGGTCAGCGGCCGCGCCATGTCGCACTGCGCCGAAATGACCTGCTCGATCCGAAATTCGCTGGGCCGCACATCCATCTTGCCGCTCTCGATCTTGGCCAGGTCGAGAATGTCGTTGATCATGTCGAGCAGCATCTTGCCCGACTTCTGGATGTTTTGCACGTAGCGGCGTTGCTTGTCGTCGAGCGATTTGATCGAGCCGAGCACGTCGCTAAAGCCGATGATGCTGTTGAGCGGGGTGCGCAGCTCGTGGCTCATGGTAGCCAAAAAGTCGCTTTTGAGGCGGTTGAGCTCGAACAGCCGCATATTGGCCTGGGCCAGTTCGTCGACGTTCAGGTCGAGGCTGCTATTGAGCCGGCGCAGCTCTTCCTGAGCGGTCACCAGGTGGGCGAGCATGCGATTGAAGGCCACGGCCAGCTCTTCGAACTCGTCGGCCGTGTGAATCTCGGCCCGTTGATCGAGATTGCCGTGGCTGACGGCGTCGCTCACGTCGCGGAGGTGCCGGAGCGGTTTGACGATCACATACCGCACAATCAGATAAACCATGAGCACCGCGAGGAACGTGATGCCGATCGCGCCCGTCCAAAGATAGGCGCGGTTGTACGCTTGCTCGCGGAGCGTGTCGGCGTTGGAAATGGTCACCTTGATCACTGCAATCAAATCGCCCTCTGCCAGAGTGATCGGTCCGGTGACAGGCGCATGGCAGCCGACGCACCAAGCTTGAGCATAGCTTGGCCGGTAATAAATATACTGCGCGCCGTTGTTCATCGATCGCGGGATAAACTCGCGGACGTCTTCGCCCTCACTCGGCTGATTGAGAAACTTTTCGACGACCGCGACCTCGAACGGATCGGTAGGTTTGACGACTTCCGATCCGCCCCCGTCGCTCCGCTCTTTGGGATCGAAAGCGTCGGGCGGCCGCAGGAAGCTCCAGTCGTAGTCCTTACCGCGCACGCCGTCGCTCAAGTCATCGATTGTTTTCTTCCATGCCGGATCGGGAGTGTGCAACGGCGACGTTGAATCCTCGTCGAATTTGCGCCAATGGACCTCGATCAGGCTCGTGTCGGCCAGCAGCTTTCCTTTTGCGGGGTTTTGCCGCGCGACCATCGCGTCATTGAGACGCATGTAAAAGTAGAAGCTGACGCCGATCAACGCCAAGAACGACGTGAAGAACATCGCCAGGAACTTGCGCTGCAGGTGCGTCTCGCCCAGTCGGCGCTTAATCGATCGATACGACATGCCGCAGCCCGTCGAAAGGCGGATTCGTCAAACCAAACCCCATTCTAAGTCGTTGGCACTGTCCGGTCCAAGGTCAATGCCAAGTCATTTCCATGTTTTGACTTTTGCATTTTGCCTTTTGACTTTCTACCTTGCCAGAGACCTCGCCACCGCAGACCGTTGGCGAGTGCGAAAGGAAGTCAAAATGCAAAATGAAAAAGTCAAAATCCAAAAGTAATCGGGTGACCGGCCCTAGAATTGCAAAGAAACGAGTCATGCCGCACGATATTTGGACCATCGGCCATTCGAATCGCTCGATCGACGAGCTGCTTGCCTTGCTGACGGGCGGCAAGATCGAGCTACTCGTCGATGTGCGGCGCTATCCCGGCTCGCGCACTCACCCGCACTTCAACCGCGATGCGTTGGAACGATCGTTGACCGAGCAGGGCGTCGCCTATCGCCATCTGGAAGGGCTGGGCGGTCGGCGCTCGACGCGGCTGGCCGATTCGCCCAATACGGCCTGGCGCGTCGACTCGTTCAATCGCTATGCCGACTACATGAACACGCCGGAGTTCGGTGAGGCACTTGCGGAATTGATCGAGCTGGCCGAGCGGCAGCGCACGGCGATCATGTGTTCCGAGGCGGTGCCCTGGCGCTGCCATCGCCGCTTGATCGCCGACGCGTTAATCGTGCGCGGCTGGTCGGTCTACGACATCATCGGCCCCGGCCCGGCCAAGCCGCACGCGATGACCGAGTTTGCCCGGTGGCGGGACGGCCGGCTTTCGTATCCGGCGCTCTTGTAGAACGGAATTCATTCCGTTTGCTCGGTCAGGCCACAAACGGGGTGCCACGGCGTCCGTCGCGGCGGCCGCGCACATCTGCAGTCGATCGCCACTCGCGCCGCGACGGATGCCGTGGCACCCAGGTCTTTCGCGGAGCGAAAGACGAAGCAA
>DATFDL010000471.1:0-3261 GCA_035252155.1 Pirellulales bacterium
TGCTCACCGCTAGGGCAGGGCGAAATCATGCTTCCTCATTTTTCTGTCACCAATTTTTCTGTCAGATAAGCGTGGCTGCCGTGATCGACCGAGCGTCCAGCCGGGGCATCGGCAAGCCTCTGCCCCAGCCACCGGATGAAGGTAAATGCCGGCGTTATAGGAATCGCGTGGCGAAAGTGTGTATGATGGGCGGCATGTACCGAACATTGCCCTATCCAGCCGCGGCCGCGCTGCTCGTTGTGGCGCTTTGGCAAAACGCTTTCTTTGCCCCGCGGATATTTGCGGCGGAGCAGCCCGATGCGCCCTTGCCGGAAGTCACGGCGCGGCAACTCGCCGACGATGTGCGCAAGGAATTGGACCGCTACTCGGCGGCTTATCTGGAGGCCGAATTCGACGAAGAGCGAAATGCACGCGATAACGGTCCGCCCGAAATCGTGCGCTGGTCGGGCAAAATGAGGTATGCCGGCGATGGCGGGCGCTGGCGGGCCGAACTCGACTCGAAATCGATCTCTTTCACGACCGACCAGCCCGGCGGAAAACCACGGGTGAAGATATCTCCCCGCCGCGACGTTGCCGGTTTTGACGGCGAGCGACATTATGCGACTAGCCGCTTCGGCGGCTGGGTCGTCGGCGAAGAAAACGTGGAGGTATCGCGCCTATGCCCCGCAGACCTCTTTTGGTCCTCAATGAACGGCAGTGAATCGCTGCTCTCCACACTGGCCGATCCGAAAACGAGCATGCTTGGGCAGGAGCTACACGGTGGCTTCCGCTGCTATGTGGCCGAATCCGCGACGCCCGACCGCAAGTGGCGTCATAAGATCGTCGTTTCGCCACGGCAGTCGCATCTGGCCGTGCGTGTCGAGCAGTTTTACGACGAGGCAGTGAATTGGTCGCACTTGCTCGACGACTTGCGGCCGGCCGATGACGGCCTTTGGTATCCGGGCCGCATCGTGATGGATTGGGGGAGCGAGAACAATGAAGGCGTAAGAGTGCCGATCATCCGACGCGACATCCGTATCACCACTTTTGATCCGGAGCGCAAGTTTAGCGACGCTGATTTTGAGTTTCAGCCTACCTTCGGTCAGCCGGTGCAGAATTACACCACGGGCAAGTCGTGGTTCAACGATCCCTGGTGGCCGGAGATCGCGCCGGTGCTCGCCAGGCACGATTGGCCTCCACCAGACCTGTGGCCGCTGAACGAGCTCGCCTCGCAGCACTTACCCAAACTTGAGAACCAGCCTCCTCCCGCGCTAGCCGCCGCGCGGTGGCTCAATAGCAAGCCGATCGAATGGCAACAACTCGCGGGGCAGGTGATTGTGGTTCATTTTTTTGACGGGCGGCTAACGCTGCCGACGCCGCGGCAGCTTGCCGCACTGCGGCGACTGCACGAGCTTTATTATCGCGCGGGACTGGAGATAGTCGCCATCGCTCCCAGCACCGACCGGCCCGAGCGCCTCGAGCAATTGGCGGCCGAGCTTGATCTGCGATTTCCCATCGCCATCGATGCGCCGGTCGAAAAGGGACCGGGCAAAACGTTTCGGGCCTTTGGGCTGGAAACGAGCCCGGCGACTTTTCTCATCGATCGTCATGGCAAGCTGCACCATGTATTGCGAGACATGGTGCCGGCCTTTTTGGGTCGTTTGCTCAAGGAAGCGGGCGCCGAAGACCTTCCACAACTCGACACTCAAAATCCGCCTCAACTTCCCAATCAGGTCAAGGGCGAGGTGAAAGCGGTATGGCCAGAAATGGTGCGGCGTGCGAAGGCGCAAGGTAAGATATCCGGACGCGTCTCCGACGGCCGCGTCGCCATCGCCGGGGCCGAAGCCGTCGCCAAATTACGCTTGCTCGTTCTCGCAACGCCAAACGCGTTGGCGACCTACACCTTCAAGGCCGAGAATGACTTCCGTGCCGCTTCCGATGCGAGCGGCGCGTACGAGCTAGGCGGCCTGCCCAAGGGCATTTACGAGGTCACGTTCGCGGCGCCCGGCAAGGCGCGGGTCGAGCGGCGTGTAGTCATCAAGCCCGACTTGGCGGCCGAGACGCTCGACGTGGTGCTCGATCAGGACGACGGCATTTCGGGCCGCGTGGTTGACGAAGCGGGCCAGCCAGTGGCCGCCGCCCAAGTGCATCCGCGCGATTGGCACTTCGACCGCGAGAACCTCGGCGTCTACAAACGCGGCTCGCTGCCCGTCGGTGATGCCGTCACCGACGAGCAGGGCGAATTTGTACTGGACAAACTCTATCAGGGAGCGTGGTCGATCGAGGTTACGGCTGAGGGATTTGTACAGGGAGAGTTCACGCAAGTCCCGCCGGGAACCAGCGGCCACGTTGTCAGGCTAGAACGGGTAAAGGTCGCTAAACCTTAGCCGCGCGGCGGAGCCCGTGCGGCCGGCCAGCCGCGTCGGCAAACGCACCGGGTGGCGATGCCCTAACGTTGAGTTGGCCACGGCCAAAGAAATACGAACCCGAAGTCCAAGTTTTGGTGTTGCGTTTCGACCCCATCGAGCTTGTCTCGATGGTGAAGAAGATGGTGTGCTAGCCGCAAATTCCAGCGTTTGCACGACCCCATCCAGCTTGTCTGGATGGTGAAGGAGATCTTCGGCCGCCGGTGCTCTCCGACGAGACCTGATTCACCATCCAGACAAGCTGGATGGGGTCTTTTGGCGGTATTCGCGGTGGTTTCTAGCTCACCATCTCGTTCACCGATCCGCACAAGGCGGATGGGGTCCGAAAAGTGCAACATCAAAAGGCGCAAGCGTGGCGGAAGGAAACAACTCGTTTCCTCGCTAGCGCTTCGGGTTAGTGTGGGTGGGCCACATACTGTTAGCAGTCCACTTGGCGGTGCGCGGGCAGACACGCAACCGTGCCGGCGGTAAAATGGCCGCTTCGCCGTGGGGAGGATGCCGTTTCAGACCGTCAAGCTTTTTGGGCGACGGCCTGGAAGGTCATCCTCCGAAAGAAGGGCGTTTCGTGGCAGAATTGGTGAGGCCATGGCCGATTCGTTCGATCCGTATCACAAGTGGTTGGGCATCTCGCCCAAGGACCAGCCGCCGAATCACTATCGGCTGCTGGCGATCGAGTTGTTCGAGAGCGACCTCGACGTGATCGAAGGCGCCGCCGATCGGCAGATGGCCCATGTTCGGACGTTTCAAACCGGGCAAAACTCCGCCGCCTCCCAGCGCATTCTCAACGAGCTGAGCGCCGCCAAGCTCTGCCTGCTCAATCCAGCGAAGAAAGCCGAATACGATCGCCAACTGCGTG
>DATFDL010000472.1:0-3092 GCA_035252155.1 Pirellulales bacterium
CGAGATGTCCCGCATCTCGCAAGAGTTGGTCGAGCACAACGCCGCTGTCGCCGGCGATGGCGGCGAGCTGGCCTTGGTCCATTTCGTCAGTGCGGGCGAGCACGCGATGTACGCTGCGCGGCCGGCCCGCCCTGGCCCGACGGCTTGTGCCCATACCTTTCCGTTGCGGTTCGAGAGATGGGCCAAACAATTCCGCGAGGGAGTCCACGTGGTCACGCCGGCGGTCCGACAGATTCCGCCCCAGTGCGTCGATCCGCGGATCAAGTGCCGCAGCCGCATGCACTATTACCTGGCCGACCGACAAGCTCGTGCCGTCGATCCCGAGGCCGTGGCGCTGCTGCTCGATCTCGATGGGCACGTTACCGAAACTAACGGGGCAAACTTCTTGATGGTTCGCGGCGGCGGGCTGGTTTCGCCACCGTCTGCTAAGACGCTCGCCGGCGTCAGTCGAGCGACCGTCCTGCAGTTGGCCGCCCGGCTCGGTATCGGCTTCTCGGAAGTCGACTTGACGGTGGATGATGTCCTGCAAGCCGACGAGGCGATGCTTAGCGGCACGCCCTACTGTCTGCTACCCGTCACGCGAATCAACAGCAAGCAGATCGGCGACGGCCGCCCCGGGAAAGCGTTTCAGCGCCTGATTGCCGCGTGGAGCGACGAGGTGGGCATCGACATCGCGCTGCAAATCGGTAGCATAGACGGCGGATAGCCTTTCGCCACGTTCAGAAAGCCCCGGAGCCAGCACTTGCCCACAGACGCCGCGAACGATTTTGCCGGGCTGCGCGTGGCCGCCTTCGAGAGCCGCCGCGCGCTCGAAATGACACGGCTCATCGAAAAATTTCACGGCGTGCCGGCCGTCAGCCCGTCGATGCGAGAGGTCGCCGTCGACGACCATCGCGAGGCGGTCGATTTCGCCCATCGCTTGATCAGCGGCCAGATCGACGTGGTGCTGCTGCTCACCGGCTACGGCACGCGGCAACTGGTGGCCCAGGCCGAACGCCGCGTCGATCGCACGCGGTTGCTCAACGCGCTGGCCGACGTAGTGACCGTGGTGCGCGGGCCGAAGCCGCAGGCCGCCTTGAAGGAATTCGGGCTTGAGCCGACGTATCGCGTGCCCGAACCGAACACGTGGCGCGAAGTGCTGCAAACGCTCGACCAGCACGTGCCGATCGCCAACCAAACCGTGGGCTTGCAAGAATATGGCCTGCCGAACACGAGCCTGGTCGCCGGGCTCGAGGCGCGCGGCGCGACGGTCTGCCGCGTAAAGCTTTACAGCTACGATTTTCCCGAAGACACCGGCCCGCTCGAAGCGAACGTCCGCGCGCTGGCCGACGGTCAAATCGACGTCGCGTTGTTCACCTCGGCTCACCAGGCGGTCAACCTGCTGCGAATGGCCGAAAAAATCGGCCTGGCCGACGACCTGCGGCAGGCGATGGCTCGGTTGGTGGTCGCCTCGATCGGACCGACCACCAGCGAGATGCTGCACGAGTGCGAGCTGCCGGTCGATCTCGAACCCGAACACTCCAAGATGGGCCAGTTGGTGCAGATCGCCGCCGAGCGCGCCGCCGAAGTGCTGGCCCGCAAACGCCGGCGACCCAGCGTTGAGGTGCGTGAATCATCCGCCCCCGGTAGCCCCGGCCCTCGTGGCCGGCAAGACCTCGGCCCAGCTTCCGGTAGCCCCGGCCCTGGCCGGCCCGAGGCCTTGTCCGGCACCGCCCAACCTCCGCCCTGGTACGACAGCCCCTTCATGAAAGCCTGTCGCCGCGAGCCGAACGACCGCGTGCCGATTTGGCTCATGCGGCAGGCCGGCCGATATATGCCCGAATATCGCGAAGTCCGGGCAAAAACGACCTTCCTCGAACTGTGCAAAAACCCGGCCTTGTGCGCCGAGGTGATGATTACGGCCGTCGAGCGGCTGGGCGTCGACGCGGCGATCATCTTTTCCGATCTGTTGCCGATCTTGGAGCCGATGGGCCTGGAGCTGGAGTTTGCCCATGGCGAAGGGCCGGTCATTCATAATCCGGTGCGTGAAGCCCGCGATGTCGATCGCGTGGCCGAGCTCGACAGCGTCGAGTCGCTCGATTTCGTAATGCAAACAGTGCGTCTCACCCGGTCGGGCATCGCGGCCGAGATTCCCGTCATCGGCTTTGCAGGCGCACCCTTTACGTTGGCCAGTTACGTGATCGAAGGGGGCGCCAGCCGTAGCTACTTGCACACCAAAACGCTGATGTACCGCGACGAAGCCGGCTGGAACGCGTTGATGGGCCGGCTGGCCCGCGCCGTGACGCGCTATCTGAACGCTCAGCTCGCGGCCGGCGGCCAGGCCGTGCAACTGTTCGATAGTTGGGTCGGCTGTCTGGGTCCAGACGATTATCGCCGCTATGTGCTGCCGCACACCAAGGCGGTGCTCGACGGCCTGCCGCCCGACGCCCCGGCGATCAACTTCGCCACCGGCAACCCGGCGCTGATACCGCTGCAGGCCGAAGCCGGCGGTTCGGTGATCGGCGTTGATTGGCGCACGCGGCTCGACGACGCCTGGCGAATGATCGGCCCCGACAGGGGCATTCAGGGCAATCTCGATCCGCTGGTGTTGTTGGCGACGCCCACCGAAATCCGCCGCCGCTCCAAAGAGGTATTGCAGCAAGCGGGCGGACGACCGGGCCACATCTTTAATCTCGGCCACGGCGTCTTGCCGCAAACGCCGGTCGAGAACGTCATCGCATTGGTCGAAGCGGTGCATGAGCTTGGTTCGCAAAGATTTTCTTGACAGATGCTCATAGCCGATTAATATATGGTTCACTTAGCTCGCGAGCGCTCCGGGATCTTCTTGGATCGGACAATCGCCGAATGCTTGTGAGGCTGACAATACGACCGACCGCCGACGACTCTCGGCTCACAGTTCCTCTCCTTCCGCGAGAGGCCAGGTGAGGGTGCTCATTCCCCTCCCTCTGGGAGCATCGGTATCTACACATCGTGCCTCGTCCGCAGGATCGGTGGGCGGGGGTAACGCCGTTAGGTCGGGCGGTGGTGCGTTTTTTCAGGCATGACCGGGCAAATAAATGACGTACTGACTGACGAGGTAAAGTACCCCTGGC
>DATFDL010000473.1:0-16342 GCA_035252155.1 Pirellulales bacterium
GATTGCATCGCGTACGCGACAACATTTAGCAGCAGTTCGCGGCAGCTATCGGCGTCGTACCCGTTGCCGTATGGGTCGCTCACCTGCTTGAGTTGCGAGACCGCGTCGTTCTTCGAGTAGACCAGCACCAGCCGATCACGAATGGCGATCGCCTCGAGCTCCGCCGGCCGTGGCTCGCCGATCTGCCGGTCGCGGACTTCTTTGACGGTCATCAGCGAGCTGAAGAGCGGATGGTCGGCCAGCACCGGCTGCAAGGGCTGGTCGGGAAACATTGCTTTGACCAAGCTCCGCACATGCCGGTCGAACTCGTGATAGCCCGAACAATTGTTGATGAACAAAAACCCGCCGGCCTGCAGATGCCGCCGCAGGGCCGTCAGGTCGTCGTCGGTGAGCCGCGGGTCGCGGAAGCCGGTGAGATAAAGAAACGGATACGCGGCAATCTGGCCTTCCTTCGGCTCGACGTATTTGAGATCGAACGAGACGGCCAGCGACGACTCGCTCGAGAGATGCCGCAACCACTGGTAGGTGCTATTGGGGTCGGGGTTCCAATCGCCGTGGTGCTTGACTTGGGCCAGTACGAACTGCTGCCGCGGACGATCGGCGGCGGCGTGAATCTCTTGGGTCACCGCCTCGACGTCGGCCAATTGCCGCAGCGCCGCCACATAGCTGACGATATTCAGCCCCAGCCGGATCGCGTCGCCGGGGATGAGCCGCGAGCCGTGGTCGTGCGTGTGCTCGTCCCAGCCGCAGCTCATATCGAGCGGCGTGAAGAGCACGGCCGTGCGGGTGCCCACGTTGGCGCCGTAGATCTCCGGCGACGTTTCAAACTCATTCTTCACGCCGCCTTTGAACGTGCGGCAGTGGACCGTCGAATAACGATAGAACGCCCGAAACACGGGGTGGTCGATTTGCAGCCGCTCGAAGGCCCGGTTGGGCAAGATGGTTTCGACTTCGCGGCGGAACGACTCGGCGAATTCCGCGCGGCCGCAGCAGGCGTCGCCCAGCAGCGTGCCGCCATCGAATAGATATTTTTGCAGCGCCTGGCGCTCATCGGCCGAAAACTCAAACGCCTCGTGTCCGCTGATATATAAGAGCGGCACGCGCGTGCGGCGGCCGGCCTGGTGCGCGGCCACCACTTCGGCCAGATTGAGCTGTTTCCAGCCATACCAGAGCCCCAAGCCTTCGCGGCAGTGACGCATGAGGTTATCGACATCGCCGGGATCGGTGTTCCAATCTTGCGTCGTGCCGTATTCGAGCTTGGCGATCATGATCGGCGGCGTCGGCTCGGCCTTCGGTTCGCTGCGCCGCAGCGGCGTGACGGGCAGCGGCAGCGGCGGCATGCCCTCGGCGGCCGTCTGGCGTTGCGGGTTCTTTCGCGGCGGCGGGCCGCAGGTGCCCAACCGCCGGGCCGGGGCGTCGGCCGCCCAGCTTGGAAGTGTTGGACCTAAAGCGGTAGCAGCAAGGGCCGAAGTTTGGGTGAGGAATTTACGCCGACGGATGGGGTGGAACATGGGCCTAACCTCCGGTTGTTTTTCAGCGTAAGTGTGACGAGCAACGTAGGGTGGTGACGAGCTTGCGAGCCCTACCTTTGGATCATGCCCGGTAACGTTTGTTTTAAGATTGCGCGTTGGTTCAGGCCGATGGTGGGACTCGCAAGCTCGTCCCACCCTACGGGCTATAAGGTTTATTGACTTGCGGCTCTGTAGGGAACGCCCTCTGTGGCGTTCCGTGAACTGCGAATTGACGTCGGTCCGCCCCTCCTCGGAACGCCACGCAGCGCGTTCCCTACAGACGTTTCATCGCGATCGATTTCTAAATAGCGAATTCCGTGTTTGCCCTGCGGCAGATGAATGACGCCTAAATCCGCCTTCGGCGATTCGGCCGAGGGCCTGATGCCGCCCAAGGTGGGTGTAAATCCTATTGCTTTTTTCTCGAACTCCGATCGTTGCAAGCGTTCGCGGTACAGCGTCACAAACAATTCGTCCTGCACTTTGAGCCAAGTCTCGTCGGGACGCTCGAAGTGCCACAGCTCGACCCGCCATACCACTTCGCCGGGTTGGGAGTTGACGAACGGCCTGGTACGCAACTTGTGGACCAGCACCGCCGCATGTTGAATATTGCCTTCGATGGCAAGCACCTCGACGAGGTCTTCAAACTTGTTGAGCGCGGCGATCTCTTGTTGGATGACCGCCCGATCATCGTCAGTCAGCGGTTGCTCTTCTTCATAGTCCGACGGTGGCACACGTAGATTGATTCCTTCCAGTCGCGCGCCGCCGTAATCGAGGATGCAGTCGTAGCTGGCGTTCAACGGCAGTTGCTCGATTTGAAAATGGCCGCCACGGTCGATCGTTCCGACGAAGCGCTTGCCGCTCGTGCGGTCGAGGGCGGTTACGGCTCTCAGGTCATCGGCTGGCGAGGCGTTGCCCGCAATGATGCCGGTTTGCGCATCGAGCGGCGCGCAACACGCCAGTATGAAAGCAACGATCATTGGAATCGGTATTCGCACAACCATCGAACACTCCGCATTCCGAATTCCGCACTCCGCATTCACCTCTGGTATGCCGGCAAAAAGTGCATGTAAATCTCCAACACCAGCGAGGCCATCGCCGTCCAATAGACTTTGTTCGGCCCGACGATGCCCTCGTTCTCGGCGCCGCCGGGCGGAACGTCCCAACTGCCGTCGGCGTTCTGCTTGCTCAGCAAAAGCTCGCGCACCTTGGGGTGCCAGTCGTTCCAATACTTGCCGCCCGCCTGATAGTGACCCTGGATCGCGTAGTAATGAAAATAGTAAAAGTACGGCGCGCCGCCCGTCTGCCACTTCACCTCGGCCGGCGCCATGAAGTCGAGCGCCTTGTTTACCGTGGCATCGTCATACTTCCCGAGCAATTGCAGCGAGAGCGTGCCGGCGGCGCTCATCTGCAAGTTCGGCCCGTTGCCGGGCTGGTAGCCAAAGCCACCGTTGGCATGGGCGCACGACTTGACGTAGGCGATCGCCTTTTCGATGGTGGCGGCGGGCACGGGCACCTCGGCGTTGTTCGCCGCCCGCAGCGCCACGATCTGCATCACCGTGACGCTCAGATCGGCGTCGGCCGGCTGCGGCTGATAGCGCCAGCCGCCGGTGGGCGACTGCGAGGCCACGATCAGGTTCACCGCCCGACGCACGCCGTCTTCGAGCGCGGGATCGGCATCCATGCCGTACATTTCCGACATCGCCAGCGTGGTCAGGGCGTGTTCGTACATCGGGCCGTTCGACGGGCGTGCCGAGGCAAACAGCCCGTTGGGCTGCTGCGTGGCCAAGACGAATTTTTTGGCCCGTTCGAGCACTTCGCGGTACGGCCCGCGGCCGGGCACGTGGCCCCGGCCCATCATCGCCAACAGCGACAGGGCATTGGCCGCGTGATTGTCGTGCCAGCCGCCGTCGGGTCGCTGCTTGTCGGTCAGGTAGTTGATCGACCGGTCGACGGACGAAGTCACGCGTTCGATGATGCGCGTTTCGGTGAGAGGCTCGGGGCGGTCGTCGGCAGCGAGGGTGGGAGAGGAAAGGCAAAGCGCGAAGAAGGTAACGAATGCGGAGTGCGGAATGCGGAGTGTGGAATTGAACAACCGCGCGGCGTTCACGAGCGCAACTCCGCACTCCGCACTCCGCACTCCGCACTTCATCCGTCTCATCTTACGCTCCCTATGTCACGACAGCCCGGCCAACCGCCTCAGTCCCACGTCCACCGAGTAAATAAACACCAGCACGCTCAGCACCAGCCAGTTGTCCCAGATCGGCACTTCGCGGTAAAGTTTCGTGGTGCGCGGTTTTCCCGCAAGTTGACTGCCGATGGTCGTCAGGTCGTTGAGCTTCACCACTTTGCCAAGCTGGGCCAAGGCGGTGATATCGACGTTCGGACGGCGCATCTCTTCGGCCGAGGGCCGCACGTGCAGATGCGCATCGACCGACTCTTGCCCTTCGCCGGGATCGTAGACCATGCGGTAGCCGCCGTTTTCGCTGGGCACGTATCGGGCGGTGTAACGGCCGACGGTCGCTCGATCAGCCAAAAGCTCAAGCATCTCCGTCGGCGCGCCTTGCCGTTCCAGGCGCATCGAGAGTTTCGATTCGGTGCGCGGGGCGCCGTCGGCCCGGTAGGCCAACAGCTCGATCTCGACCGGCTCGCCGGGGCTGGTGCGCACGGGATGCACTTCGACCCAGCTTTTCTTTTTCGCGGTTTCGTCGCGGCGGGCGACGAAGCGAATGGCCTGGCCCCAGAACTTATAGAAGAAGCGGTCGCCCACGTTTTGCCGCCACAGCCAGGTGGAGTCGGTGCCGATGAAGAGCACCTTGCCCTCGCCTGCGTAATGATGGGCGATCAACGGCAGCTTGCCGTAGCGGTTCTCGACGCTGGAGTTGTATGCCAGCACGGTGGCCGCCGGCGCCGCCCGTGCGACCGCCGCGCACCAAAAGAAGGCCGGCATCTGCGCCCAGACGTTGCCGTTGCGGCCCGCCTCGTCGTACAGCCGCATGGCCTCGTGCAGCGAGCCGTCGGGGCTGACCTCGACGTGAAACGGCTTGTAGGCCTGCGCCTCAAGTCCCGCCGTTCGCCGCCGCAGCTTGACGGGCAGCAAGTCTTGAAACTGGGCGTCGAAGGCGTGCGGCATCGCTTCCGGCCCGGCTTCGACGATCAGCCCCACGCCTTTCTCGCGAACCGCCTCGGCCAGCAGGTTGCGAAAACCGCTGTCGAGCAAGGTCGGCGAAACGTCGCCCAGGATGATCGTGTGATATTCCGCCAGCGCCTCGACCGTGGCGGGCAACACCTGACGATCGGCGGGCGGGCGGCGTCGGACTTCGGCTTCGAGCACGATGTCGGGCTCGGCGGTGGTTTTGCCGTCGGACGAGAGCGCCGGGGCGCTGGCCGCTCCGGCCATGGCGCTGGTCACCGCGCCGACCAGACCGCGTCCACCCAGACCGTGATCTCGACGCATGGCGTTCTTCAGAAACCGAAAGTCCCAGCGCGGCAGCCCTTCGACGTACAGCACTTTCAGCTTTTCGTCGCTGACGCGGACCACTACTTCGTCGGTGTTGTTCTCTTTCAGGTCTTCGGGCAGCTCGATGTTGGGCGACAGTTTGACGCTAAGCGTCTTCGTGCCTTTCTCCTTGGCCTCGAACGTAAGATCGACGTGCTGCTGCTCGGTGTTGCGCAGCACCAGATCTTTGCTGTCGATCGGACTGGGCTTGCCGTCCTCGAACAACTGCACTTTGACCGGTTGCTCGGGATAGCCCTGCACTTGCAGCGTGACCGAAACGTGAACGGTGTCGCCCTTCGATACCAGGTCGGGAGCGAAGACATCGACGATCGACACGTCGCGCAGCGGGGCGTCGCTGCCGGCGGGCACGGCGAAGATGTGCGTCTCCGCTTCGTCGGCGATCCGGGCCGCCTCGCCGGGCGAGATTCCTCCGGTGTTTTGGCCGTCCGAAAAAACGACGACACCGGCGATCGGCCGGCCGGCCGCTTCATCGATCACCCGCGCCACGCCGTCGCCCAGGTGCGTCTTGGCGCCCTGCGTCGAAAGCTCCGGCACTGTCGTCGGATCGTCGACGGCCAGACGCTTGATGCCGCCGTCGAGCGCGTAGAGCCGCAGTTCGTACTTGTCGGCCAGGGGTTTAAGCCACTCCGCCGCGCGGTGGCCCACCGCTTCTTGCACGAAGCGAGCGCGGGTTTTGTCGTTCAGTGTTTTTCGCAAAGCCGGATCGACCTTGCCGTCGGTCACCGGATAGCCCGTCGCCTCGGCCGCCTTCAACAGGTCGGCATCGCTCTCGAACGGTCCGGCCGGCAGCCCCATGCTCTGCGATTGATCGAACAGCAGAGCGACGATCGGCAGTTTTTCCAGGGTTAGATCGAGCTTCAGATACGGGGCGGCCAGCACCAGCACCAGCAGCACGAGAATAGCCACGCGCGTGACCGTGAGCGCGATGCGCAGCGAAGGCGGCACACTGGCCAGGTTTTGTCGCTGTCGCTGGTAGATGTACCAGCCGATCGGCACGATCAGCGCCAGGCCGATCCAAAGCCACAACTGCCGCTGCCACTCGAGCGTTGCTTGCTCGAAGTGTACGCGCACTTCGTCGCTGACGCCGATCGACTTTAATAACGATTCAAGCATCTACTTATCTTTCAGGTAGCTTCGCTCGGCCCACCTTACGAGCTGTAGGGAACGCCCTCTGTGGCGTTCCGAGTGGGGCGGGTCGACGTCGCCCGTAAATCGCGGAACGCCACGGAGGGCGTTCCCTACAGACGCTTTCGTCGAAGTTCCTCATTGCCCCTTCACTTCCGTGAGCCGCTTAAAATAATCTTGGATGAATTTGCGATAACCTTCGGGGCCTTGCTCGCGCATGCCCTGCAACAATTCTTCACGCAGCCGGGGCTGCATCTTGAGCACGATCGCCCGGGTCTGCGGATCGAGCTGAGCCAGCTCGACCTGCACGATCTCGCCGCGCGAGGAGGTCGGATCGAGATTGCCCAGCGATAACCCGCGCGAAGTATGTGCCGGTCCCTTCTGCGGTTTGCCTTGGGCCTTGGCGGCCTGCTGGGCCTGGGCCATGGCATTTTGCATTTGACGCAGACGCTGGGCCATCGCCATCGCTTCGCGCAAGGCGGGCGATTGCAGCAGCTCGGCAAGCTGCTGGGCGGTCTCCGAGTCGAGCTCCGATTCGCTTTGGCCGTTCATCTCGCGTTCGGGTTCCGGCTGATTGCCCGCCTGCGGGGCGCCGGGCTCGGGGCTTTGCCGCTCGTGCGGCGCGCCGGGGTTCGGCATCTCGCCATTTTCGTCCATGGGCTGCTGCGGCCTGCCCAGCGCCTGCGCCAGCTCTCGCATCAGCTCCTGCAAGGCACGCTCGTCGGTGGCCAAACTCTGCTGGCTGAGGTTCAGCTCTTCCAGCCGCTCGAACTGACGACTGGCAAGCTGATCGCGCTCGGCCTGGGCCGGCGTGGGCGGCTGCTCGTCGTTGTCCTTGCGGGGCCGCGGCCGTTTATCGGCAAACCGCGGATCGAGCTTCGGCCGCGGGCCGCCGAGCGCCGGCTCAAACAGCGGCTCTTCGTCACCCATCTCTTGTTGATCTTTGTTCGGCTGCTGATTTTGTTGCTCGCCTTGATCCGGGTCCTCCGGCGTGTCTTCTTCTTCAGGCGACGTCATCATTTCGTCTTCTTCGCCCATCGCGGGTGCCCGCGGAAATCGCGGCCGACGATCGGCCCGCGCCATCTGGTCTTTACCGACCAACTCACGAGCTTCGTCGAGCGGGGGATCGCTCTCGTCTTCCAACGAGGCTTGCCGCTTTTCGAGATCGGGCAAGAGCATGTCGGGCACGACGTTCGTGGCGTCGAGCATCTCGGCTTGCTGGCCCTCGAACTTTTGCAATTGCTCGCGCAGGGCGGCCAACATCTCGCGCAGATCGTCCAAGCCGCGCTGCGCGCCGGCCGCCTGCTGCTTGAGCAGCTCTTCGCGCATCTGGGCCAGCGCTTCTTCCACGCCCTTGTCGAGATTGTCGCGGGCCTTTTCCAACGCCTTGAGGCGCTCAGCCAGCGCTTCGAGCTCTTCTTGCAGGCGGTCGCTCGCGTCAGCCATCTCGCCCAGGTTCGGGTCGTTCTGAGCCGGCGTCGAAGCTTGCCGCAACTGCTTGGCCAGCTCTTCCATCGGCTTGGCCGCCAGTTGATCGAAAGCCTGCTGCGCCGCGTTCATCTCGGCCACCAGCTCGGGCGGCAGCATCTGCAGCTTGTCGGCCTGCTGAGCCGCTTGGGCCAGCTCGTTGGCAAGCTGCTTGCCCACATTGGCATTTTGCTCTTCCTTGCCGGCCGCCTCGGCCAGCTTCTGCCGCAGCTCGTTCAACTTCTGCGTGGCTGCGAGGTCGAGCTGCACCTGCGGATTGGGCGGCGGAGCTTGTGGATTGGCCGCGGCCTGCTGCCGGGCCTGTTCGCGGGCCTTCGCCTCGGCGTCCTCGATGGTCTTCTCGAGCGGCGCGTATTCGCCCTGCAACTTTTCGACGGTCTCTTTGACCTTGGCTTGCTCGGCGATCAATTGCGCCAGCTTTTGGGTGAACGTGTCTTGCGTCTGCTCAAACCGGGCAAGCTGCTGATCGGCCGAGTTGCCGTCGGCCGCGATCCGCACGGAGTAATCTTGCGTCTCGGCCACCTGGCCTTTGCGGTCTTCGACTTGCGCCCGGTAGCGGACGTATTCGCCCGCCTTCAGATCGAACGAAGCCAAATCGAGCGGCACAAGCACGGTTTCGCCGCGCACCTGCTTGTCGAACGTTTTGTGGAATTTTTCGCGGAACCCGCCCGAGTCGCCGCGCTGCACGAGCACCCGCAGGTGCTTCAGCGCGAAATCATCATAGGCCGCAATCGTCAGCGGCAGCTTTTTGGGCTGCGAGAGCACGACATCGGCGCCGGGCCGCTCGATGGTGACTTGCGGCGGAGTATCAGGAATCGCCGCATACTTGGCCTCTTTCATGGTCTGATTGGGATACTTCAACTCGTTGCGCAACTCCACGCGATAGAGCCCTTCGCCCAACAGAGGAAAACTGCCTGACCAAGTAGCTCCGACACTCCGTGGCGGAGACTCGCCGTCGCCCTTGGCGACGGGATCCCCGTCACGGAGTGCCGGGGCTACTGAAGGGGATAACGGAAACGTCTTCTTGACGACCAATCGCCGTTGGTCGCGCGTGGGGGGCGGCAGTGTGCCGGCCTTGTTCCAATAACATTGTCCGCCGCTGAGCGTAAAGCTCATGCCTTTGATGGCCTTGCCATCGAGGCCCACTTGCCGGGCGGGCACCTCGAGCCGCACCCACTCGCCGGCTTTGGGCAGCGGCCCCATCGGCTGGCGGCTGGTGGTGTTCGGCTGACCGACGCCGATCTTGTCGTCGCCCCAGTAGGCGCGGTGTTCCCAGTTTTGCCCATCGTGCCACTCGAGCATGATGGTCTCGGGCCGCTGGTCGGGCACGATGTAGACCCAAGTAAACAAATACTCGCCCGGCTCGATCTGAAACCCGACGGGCGCGGTGTGAAAGCGATGCCCGTGAACGCCCGCGGCCGGCGGTTCGGTGTGGGCGGGGCATTTCAGCTTTTCGTTGTCCCACTGCCAGTTGCCCTCGGCCACGGCCCCCTCGGGGATTTTGGTCTCGAACCAGACGCGCTCGTCGCGCTCGGCGACCGGCGATTTTTCCCAGGCGACTTCGAGAAGCTGGATTTCGGCTTCGGCCACGTCGCCCTCGCTTTTCACGTGCAGCTCGACGGCGCTCGTCTCCGGACCGGTAACGTCGGGCGTCGGCTGCGGAATGACGCCGTCTTCGCCCAAGCCAAAATACTCCGGGTAGTGGAGCACCGTGCGCACATCGACGATTCGTGGGCGATCGACCATCGTGATGTGGTGTTGCTTGCTCCAGGTGCCGCCCCCGTGAACGCGGTAGTGAAACGACGTCTCGATGCCTTCGAGCGTCCGCGTCCAACGGCCGAGTTCGCCGGGCGACAGGTCGTGCCAGAGGTGCTCGCCGCCGTCGTCGGGCACGATCTCGATGCGCAAGTCGTTCGGCTCGCCCCTGGTGACTTGGGCCGCGAACTCGATCGGGTCGCCGCGGAGCAGCTTGGCGTCGCCCGGCGACACCGTGTAAGCCACGCCCGTCGCCGGCGGAATATCGGCCCAGGGCTGAAAGATGCGGGCCATGGCGGTGGGCAAGCGATCGGACATCAAGAACCAGCAGATGACGAACGCCGCCAAGGCAAAGCCGAGCGCAGTGCTCGCCCGGCGCAGGTTGCGGCGATCGACCACCGTCGACGCTCGAAACGCGCGGATGCGGTCGATCGCTTCGCTTACCAGCCGGCGGTAGAACTCGGGCGAGTGGCCGTTGCGTCGCTTCTCATCGCTCAGATCGACGCAGCTCACCAGCCGGTTGTGGATGCCGGGCAAGTGCCGTTCGATCCGGCGGGCGACCTGCGTGTTGCCCAGCCGGCGAAACAAGGGCCGCAGCACGCCCGAAAAAACCGCCCACACCGTAGGCACGACCACTAACACCAGCGCCACCCACCGCATCACCGGCCAGAGCGGCACGAGCAGATCGACCAGGGCCAGCACCAGCAGCGCGCCCAGATAGATGGCCAGGGCCAGGGCCGTGCCCGTCGCCACCCAACTTCCGCGCAGCAACTGTCTGACCTGGCGAATGAGCCGGAAGATCGGTGAAGGGTCGTGGGGGGTGGTTTGGTTAGTCATCGTGAGCCTCCGAACGTCGTAATCCGCGACCGGTTAGATAATATGGTACATGCGAAGCAAGCCGTCGCATCGCGGGGTGCCACGCGCGGGGTGCCACGGCATCCATCGCGGCGCGCGTGGCGCGATCGTGCTCGACGCACCGCCGCCGCGATGGACGCCGTGCCAGACTGCGCCCCAGGGTAGCCTTCGATCCCGCCTTGGCACGGCGTCCGCCGCGGCGAAATGCATGGTAATGTAGTCGACGCCGTGAGCGCCGCGGCGGATGCCGTGGCACCCTCGTTCTTTGCGTTGACCCCCATTCCGCGCTCCGCATTCCGCACTTAAACCGCATTCCGCACTTCCTCCGCCCCGGTCATCCGCCCGACCCAAGTGCCGGGGTTGTATTCGCGAATCCGCTCGCCAATTGTCAGGTCTTCGCCCTGGTCGGGACGTTTGCCGCCGATCGTGGCCAGCATGAACTCGACGCCGATCACGAGAAACACGAAGATCAACAAGTACCGCCAAACCTCGTGGCTTTCACCGATCGAGCCGAGTTGCTGTTGCGCTTCGGCCGAGGCGTCGATCAGCTTCAGATCGACGCCCGGCAGCCAATCGCGAAACTGGTCTTCGTCGGCCAGCTTGAACTGCGATTCTTCGGGCGAAAGATTGACGGCAAAGGCCGCGGCCCCGCGCTTGGGCTGTTCGACGCGGCCGCCCTTGACCTCGACCGTGTAATAGCCCCGCAGGGCAGTCTTCTCGAACCCGCCGACCCAGCGCGAGCCGGACCGCTTGAAATCGATCTGGGTGACGTGCCGCTCGGCGTCGGTCACCTCGCCCTCCACGGGAGTCCAGTTCGCCGCCACGGCGATTCGCGCCGGGCCGTCGGCCGCCACCACCGAGTTCGACTCGACGTCGGCGCGGTGCTCGACGTAGTTTACCATCCGCAGCAGCAAAGGGACGAATTCGGGCTTGAGCGGCAAGTTCGACCACTTGGCGCTGGCGGGGAAGCCGGCCAGCAACACCAGGCCCTCGCGAAAGCGGCCTTCGACCAGGGCCGGCTCTTTGGCCGAGAAGCGGGCCAACGGCAAGGCGTCGGCCGCCTGTTCGGCCAGCGCCAAGGGAAAGTGGCGATAAAAACTGGCTGTCGTCAAGTAGCGGGCTTCGGGATCGCTGAACACGCTGAGGATGGCATGTGAATCGTTGAATCCGCTGAGCGAAACGAACGTCTCGAACTTCTGGACGTCGCCAACCGGCGGGTTCAACCGAGCGGCGATAAGCTGCTCCTTCAGCGGGCCGGGCACCGGAAAGAACTGCTGATTGTAAACATCGGGGTTCACGCGGTCGCCCGGAAAGATCATCAGGCCGCCGCCCGACGACACATAGTCGCGCAGCCACGTGAAATGCTGTTGGTTCAACTGCCCGCAATTGGCCAAGATCACCACCGCCGCATCGCGCAGCGTTTCTGGATTCAGGTTGCCCTCGGGGATCTCTTGGACGTCCAGCGAGCGGACGTATTCCCTGCTCGATTTGCCATCCGGGCCGGCCACAAGGGCCGGGGCTACCGCGCCGTTAGCCCCAGCTCCCGCATCGGTAGCCACCGGCCTTGTGCCGGGTGCCTCGGGCATGGGCCGGTCGTTCTCTTCGCCATGCGCCGTCAGGGCGGTGCGCAGATAGAGGCATTCGTTCTCGAAGGGGTCGTTCGACGGATTGCCGTTGACCAACAGCACCTTGATGGGCGGCGCCACCGACAGCGTGAAGAGATATTCATCGTCGTCCGGAAAGCGGTCGCTGCTGATGGCAAATCGCCCGCGCAGCGTGCCTGACTGAGTGGGCACGAACACGATTTCCTTGTCGGCGGTATCGCCGGGCTTGATCGAAAGCGGGGCGCGGGCCACTTCCTGATCGTCGATGAACACGCTGAGTGTCACGTCGGCGCGATCGCCGGCCGAGTAGTTCGCCACACGGGGTCGCAGCACCATCGGCAGACCCACCACGCTGCGATGCTCGCGCGGCGGCGTGCCCACCACCGCCCGATTCTCCAGCGGCTGCTTCGACCCCACATTGACCACCACCAGCCGCGCGTCTTTCGGCACCAGCCGCTCGACGCCTTGCGTGGCCAATTCGTTCCAGCCGCTGGCCTGGCAGTCGGTGAGCAGATAGACAGTGGCCTTCGACCGTTCGGGCGCGTGAGGCGCGAAGATGTGCGAGAGCGCGGCCAGCCAGTTTGCCCGCGAGGGACTCGTCTTCAGATCGTCGAGGTGCTCTTCGATAGTCTGCGTATCGCCGCTGAACCGGCTAAAGACCTCGTCGGGCTTGGCGGCCACTCGCACCAGGGTCAGCCGGTCGTCGCCAGCCAATTGCTCGACGATATTCCGCGCCGCCGACTTGGCCCGCTCCAACGATGAGAGCCCGGCGGTCTGGGCGTTCATGCTGGCCGAGCAATCGACCAGCATCACCACCTCCTGACCGCCGCCGCCGCCGCCAAATAGCGCTTGCCAGTGCCGCACCACGGGCCGGCTGCAAATCATCACCAACAGAAACAAGAACAGCGTGCGCAAAAACGCCAACAGGGCCTCTAAGAATTTCATCCGCCGCCGCTGCTGCACGTAGCTGTCGAACAAAAACCGAAACGTGCTCAGCTCGACCGTCCGCAGCCGGTGCAGCGTCAGCAGGTGCAGAACGATCGGGATCGCCGCCAGCGGCAGAAAAGCCAGCAGGTATGGATTGACGAATGGCATCCCACTTCACCCCATCCGCGATCGTTTGTCGAGGCAGGCCGCCAACGCCACGTCGTACGGCTGCTTGGTGTTGACCAGATTATAGTCGATATTTCGCTGCAGGCAGTCTTGCTTCACGCGGTCGGTGAAGGCGTTGATGCGAGCCAGGTATCGTGCCCGGAGGCTTTTGGGGTTGGCCGTGACGCGGCCGGCCCCCTCCATGTCTTTGAAGCGCGTGAGCCGCTCGTAAGGGAACGTCAGCTCGGCGTCGTCCATCACGTGATAGACGATTACTTCGTGTTTGTTGTGGCGAAAGTGTTGCAGCCCGGCGGCGATCGAAGACTCGTTGTCGATGAGGTCGCTGATCACGATCACCAGGCCGCGGCGCTTGATGCGCTCGGCCACTTCGTGCAATACGGCGCCGACGTCGGTGTCGCCACCCGACTCGACCCCTTCGAGCAAATCGAGCGCGCGGCGAAACTGCGTCGGCCGGGCCTTGGCGGGCATGTGCAGCCGCACTTTGCTGTCGAACAGCGTCAGCCCCACGGCGTCGTTCTGCCGCAGCAGCAAATAGGTGAGGGCCGACGCCAGATAGCTGCCGTATTCGAGCTTGCTCAGCTTGCCGCTCTTAAAATTCATCGAGCTGGAGCAATCGAGCAGGATGTACGCCCGCAGGTTGGTTTCGTCCTCGAACAGCTTGACGAAGTAGCGGTCGCTACGGGCCAGAATTTTCCAATCGAGCGTGCGTAGCTCGTCGCCGGGCGTATAGGCGCGATGGTCGAGGTACTCGACCGAGAAGCCGTGGTACGGGCTGCGGTGCCGGCCAGTCAAAAAGCCTTCGACCACCTGCCGGGCCACAATTTCCATATGGCCGACGCGCGCCAGTCCTTCGGGATCGAAATAGCGGTTGGCCATTACTATTCCATCGGCTCCCGCACCGTTTCAAATAGCTTTTCCACAATATGGTCCGCCGTCACGCCGTCGCTTTCGGCGGTAAAGCTGGTGACCAACCGGTGCCGCATCACGGGTCGAGCGACATAGCGAATGTCTTCGGTCGACACGTGTACGCGGCCGTCGAGCAGGGCGTGAGCCTTTCCGCCCAAGAGCAACGCCTGGCAGGCCCGCGTGCCCGCGCCCCACGTCAGATATTTATTGACAAAGTCGGGAGCGTCGGACGAACCGGGCCGCGTCGCCCGAACCAGGCTCACCGCGTAGGCCGACACGCTGCGGCCGACCAGTACCTTGCGCACCGTCCGCTGCAGGTGCAAAATGGCGTCGCGGTCGAGAATTGGCTGCAGCTTCGGCAGGTCGCCGCTGGTTGTCCCTTCGGCGATGGCCAGCTCTTCTTCGAAGCTGGGATACTCGACCTGAATTTTGAACATGAACCGATCGAGCTGCGCCTCGGGCAGCGGATAGGTGCCTTCTTGCTCGATCGGGTTCTGCGTGCCCAGCACCAGGAAGGGCCGTTCGAGCGGGTAGTCTTGCCCGGCGGTCGTGACCTTATATTCCTGCATGGCCTGCAGCAGGGCGGCCTGCGTCTTGGGCGGGGTGCGGTTGATTTCGTCGCCCAACAGCACATTGGAGAAGATCGGCCCCTTGATGAACCGCATCCGCCGCTTGCCGGTGCCTTCTTCCTCGTCGAGGATCTCGGTGCCGGTAATGTCGGAAGGCATCAGGTCGGGCGTGAATTGAATCCGGCCAAACCGGAGCGAGAGCAGCTCGGCGATGCTCGAAATCATCAGCGTTTTGGCCAGGCCGGGCACCCCTTCCAGAATGCAGTGACCCTGGCAGAACAGTGCGATCAGCACTTGCTTGAGCACTTCTTGCTGGCCCACGATCACCCGGCCCAGTTGCTCGGTCATGTGCCGGTAGGCATGCGTAAGTTGTTCCGCCGCCCGCAGATCGGACGCTTCGACCGGGCTGTCTTTGAGCGGGTTGGCGGTCTTGAGGGGATTGGCCGAGCTTTGCAGCGGCATGGGCGATCTCGCTCGCTTGGAGGGACCAGGGATCTGTTTCAGGGATATTGTAACCAGCCGGGGGTTGGTTACGCGAGCTTTGCACCACGAAAGGACGGCGAAAATCCGTGGCGAAATTCACCGTCCACGAAATTCCGCTCCCTTGTCGTTCCCGAAGCCTCAATGCAACAATCGGCCGAGGCCGGAAAAATCGGCGGACGGCAGGGCTGGTTGTCTACCGTTGTTCAGGTTGTGATTTACCCCGCAGGCCAGGCATTGCCGATGTGGAGACTTTCCGAGCGAGCACAGGCGTGTGTCCAGAAACTTCACGGGCTGCTCTCATCAACTTCGTGGTCCCGTCCCTGGCAGCGTGAGAACGACATCGTCGCTCTACTTGAACGCATCAAGGACAGAGAGGAACCTGCGGCGGTCTGCGCGGTTGCGCAGTGCCTCTTTGAACCATCCCAGCGAATTAAGACCGCAGCCTCACAAACGATTCGTCACCTGCTGTCCCTCGTCTCACCCGACCAGTTGACCCATCTCGACGACGCGGTTGGGTGGTCATCAGGTTCGTACATTTCCGACGACTGGGACAAGCTCGCGCCCGAGAGCGTCTCTGCGCTGCTCGTCGATGCCGGTAGTCGGGCGGCGGTCTTGGGTCTTTTGAGCTTTCATCGAAATGGATACGTGCGGCATGAGGCAGTTCGCCTTCTCGCTCGTGAGGAAACGGGGGAACGAAGGGGAACGAAGACACCCAGCCTTTCGCGGGGAAAAAGTCTCCGAAAAAAAGGTACTTGACGCGCGTGTGACCATATGTATACTTATGGCGGATTCAATCCAGGGAGGCTGTCATGCCCGCCTATGCTCGCCGTCAAAAAAGTCGATGAGTCGGTCGTTGGGGTCTATCCCTGTATGGCGCGCTGCGTCCGGCGCGCGTTTCTTTGTGGCTTCGACCGCTATAGCGGCCGGAACTTCGATCACCGCAAGGTCTGGGTCCGCCCACGCTTGGAGGAGTTAGCCGGCATCGTGGCCGTTGATGTGCTTGGTTTCGCGGTGCTTTCGAATCATTTACACGTACTTCTGCGTATCCGGCCCGATGTCGCCGCCGCGTGGAGCGACGAAGAGGTCGCCCGCCGCTGGTGGCGGCTGCATCCCGGGCGACGCAACGTCGATGGCACGCCCGCCGAGCCCGAGCCGCACGAACTGGCCATGCTGTTGGCCGATGCGGAGGCGCTCGCCACGCGGCGAAAGCGCTTATCGAGCCTCTCCTGGTTTATGGCCTCGGTGTGCGAGCCGATCGCACGGCGCGCCAACCGCGAGGACCGCGTTTCGGGCCGCTTTTGGGAGGGCCGGTTCCGCTCTCAGGCGGTTCTCGATGAACCGGCCGCCCTGGCCTGCAGCGTATACATCGATCTCAATCCGATCCGCGCGGGCTTGGCCGATACGCCTGAAACTTCC
>DATFDL010000474.1:0-2013 GCA_035252155.1 Pirellulales bacterium
GCCTCGCGCAGCCCCTTGGCATGTTTGCTTTTCAGGTCTTCGCTGATGGCGAAAATCCGCTCGATTTCGGCGCTCGACAGGTCGGCCAGCGTAATCAGGTTTCGCATGACTATCCGAGATGCTGCTGCTTCAAAACTTCGCCCAGCACGTCGCAGGCGTCGTGGGCTTGTTGCTCGGTCAAGTTGAGGGCGGGCAACAGCCGCAGCACTGTGCCGTGTGTGCAATTGATCAGCAGCTTGCGTTCGAGGCAGGCTTTGACGACCGCGGCGCCGTCCATGGCCAGCTCGATGCCGATCATCAGCCCCAGAACGCGCAAGTCTTCGATCACGTCGCATTGGCCGCGGAGCGTTTCCAGTCGAGTGCGAAATACGTCACTGATCTGCCGAGCGTTCTCCAACAAATCTTCTTCTTCGATCATCTGGATGGCGGCCAGACCCGCCCGAGCCGCGATGGGGTTTCCGCCGAAGGTGGCGGCGTGCATGCCGGGCCGCAGACTGGGCGCGATCTCGCCGCGCGCGACGAGCGCTCCGCCGGCAATGCCGCCGCAGAGCGCCTTGGCCAGTGTCATCACGTCGGGCGTAACGCCGAAATGCTGATAGGCGAACCAATGCCCGGTGCGGCCAAAGCCGCTTTGCACTTCGTCGAAGATCAAGAGCAATTGATGCCGGTCGCACAGCTCTCGTAGACCCTGCAAAAAGCCGTCGGGCGGAATGTTGATGCCGCCCTCGCCCTGCACTGGCTCGACAATGATGGCGGCGGTTTCGTCGTCGATGAGCTTGCTGACCGTGTCGAGATCGCCATAGGGGGCGTAGACAAAGCCGGCCATGAGCGGCCCCAACCCTTCGTGGTATTTGGGTTGGGCGGTGGCGGCGGTGGCGCCCAGTGTGCGGCCATGAAAACCGCCCTCGAAGGTGATGATCTTATATCGCTGCTTGGGGGTGTGCAGCCGGGCGAGCTTGATGGCGGCTTCATTGGCCTCGGTGCCCGAATTGCAGAAGAATGCCTGCCCGCCAAAACTGCGCTCAGACAGGGCTTTCGCCCACAATCCTTGGGCCTCGATATACCAGGTGTTGGGCACATGAATTAGCGTGGCGACTTGTTCTTGCACCGCGCGAACCACCGGCCCCGGGCAGTGGCCCAGCAGGTTGCACCCCCAGCCGGGAAACAGGTCGAGATAACGGTTGCCCTCGGCATCCCACACATAAGATCCTTCGCCCCGCGCCAGGCAGACCGGATAGCGGTTGTAATTGGGCACGACGTACTGTTTGAACAGTTCGATGACTTCCGACGACGGCATGGGGTGTTTGACGTCGGGTGACTGCACGGCAGTCGGCATAGCGGTTTGTGTGTTCGGCATGGCAGTGCGTTACGTCAGGTGAGCGGTCGGTGAATCATTGCATGACAAGGACGAAAGGGTACTGGTTCGCGGCGGTGGTATTCTCTGGAAGCCGTAGTTCACCGTCTGTAGGGAACGCCCTCTGTGGCGTTCCGCGAACTGCGGATCGACGTCAACTCGCCCCTCCCGGAACGCCACGGAGGGCGTTCCCTACAGATGGTCATAACTACCGTTCGCTTTTTACAATCTCCGTTCCCACGCCGCGACTGGTGTAGACTTCGAGCAACAGCGAATGTCGCAGGCGACCGTCGATTATATGGATCTTGTTGACCCCGTGTTCGAGCGTCTCGAGGCAGGCTTCGACTTTGGGAATCATGCCTGACTCGATTGCACCCGAGGCGATCAACTCGCGGGCCTTCCCCGGAGTGAGCGATTGAATCAGCGAAGCCGGGTCGTTCTTGTCGCGCCGCACGCCGTTGACATCGCTGAGAAAGACCAGCTTTTCGGCCCGCATGGCGGTGGCCACCGCGGTGGCGGCCGTGTCAGCGTTGACGTTGAGCTTTTGCTTGTCGGCGTCGAGGCACATCGAGGGAATGACCGGCACGATGCCCGCATAACACAAGTTTTCGATCGTGGTGCGGTCGACGCGCGTCACCGTGCCCACGAAGCCCAGGTCG
>DATFDL010000475.1:0-3619 GCA_035252155.1 Pirellulales bacterium
TTGACCAGGTGGTAGCTGATGCCCACCTGCTGAGAGCGGCGATAGTCGTCGGCATCGCCGTAGGCCGTCACCGCGATGAAGATGGCGTTGACCGTGCCCTCCTGCCGGCGCAAGCCGCTGGCCAATTGCCAGCCGTCCATGTCGGGCAGGCCGATGTCGATGACCACCACCTGCGGCTGGTAATAGGGCGCCAGCGCCAGGGCCTCGCCCGCCGATGTACAAATCCGCGAGTCGTAACCCCAAGTCTTCAGCGTCTTCTCGAGACTCTCGGCCTGGTCGAGATTGTCTTCGACCACGAGCACCCGCAGTACGCCGGGGGGCGGCAGCGGCGATGAGTCGCCGGCCGCAGGTCGAGGCTGAAAAGCCCCCGGTTTGTCGGTTCGACGGCCCTGCGACACGCCCACTTTGGTCGGTGCGCTGAAGGCCCTCGCCGGTTGGGCGGTGCGCGGTTGAGCGGACGATGGGGCGTGGGGGCGCAGTTCGGGCATGACACCGGCAGAGCACGGAGCGGGAAAGCTTACTGTTGAGTATAATCGGTCGGCGAAGGATGGCAAGCCGTGGGAAAGGGGTCGGGATTCAGGGGTCAACGAGGGTTCAGGGTTCAGGGTTCAGGAAATCCTGCGGATCATCCCGAGGCGTTTTAACCAGAATCACCAGCGCCCCGAGGCCCACCGAGCCAATGGACCCTGCGCTAAGAATCTGAACCCTGAACCCTGAACCCTTGCGTCACCCTGACCCCTGACCTCCGAATCCCGACCCCTTTTTTCCTTGACTTCGGCCAGTCCGTCTTGGAATCTATAGTTTGGCACGTCCCGTTTCGCGCAGCAGAGCCGAGGAGTATAAACCCAATGGCACGCCCGATTGTTCTACATCGCCAAAAGGCCTGGCAAGGGGCTTGGTTCTCGATCGTTTTCATGGCCTGCGGACTGGCGTGCTTGGCGGCGCTGTCGGGCGCGGCCGCCGACCGCGCAGACGATGCTGGCGACGATGAGCTGCTCGCAGAACAACTGGCCAGCGGCGAATTCGCGCCCGCTCTTGATCGCGCTCAGCACGCTCAAGGCCCACAGCGCGAACGTTGGCTCGGCGCCATCGCCAAGGCGCAAGCCAAAGCCGGCGAGAAGCACGCCGCGCTAGCCACGGCCGGCTCGATGCGCGACGACGTCAGCCGCGGCCAAGTGCTGGGCGAGTTAGCTCAATCGCCGTCCGCGCCGCGGGGCGCTCGCGGCGGCGGCGGCTTGGCCAATTTCGGCCCGCTCATTCAGCTCATCCAATCGACCGTCGCCCCCGACAGTTGGCAAGACGTGGGCGGTCCCGGCACGATCGAGTCGTTCGCTCAAGGCGTCTACGTCGACGCTTCCGGAGTGGTGCGGCCCGCGCTCGACAAAGACGGTGGCCGCCGTTTGACGGCCCTGCGCCGCACCATCGAACAGACCAAGGTCGGCGGGCATGTGCGGCAATCGTCGCCGCTGCGCAAGATTTCGCTGCCCAGGCTCGAGCGAGAGATTCAACTGCGGCTGGCCGCCGGCCGCCCCATCGACGAAGAGATGCAGGTGCTCGCGGGCCTGCAACGGATTCAATATATCGCCGCCTACCCCGAGACCGGCGATATCGTGCTGGCCGGGCCGGCCGGCGACTGGACGCTCGACCGCGAGCGCCGGCTGGTCAGCGCTGAGTCGGGCAGGCCCGTCGTGCAGCTCGACGACCTGGTGACGATCTTGCGGCACACGCTCTCCTCGCGTGACGGCGAGTTCGGCTGCACCATCACGCCCACCCAAGAGGGGCTGGCCAAAGCCAAGGCGTTTTTGGACGCCTCGAGCGGCAAACCTCTCAAGCCCGGCCAAAAAGACAAATGGGTCAAGCAGGTCCGCGATCAACTTGGCCGGCAGAACGTCGAAGTTTTCCACATCGACCCACACTCGCGCGTGGCCCACGTGATTGTCGAGGCCGACTATCGCATGAAGCTGGTGGGCATTGGGCTGGAAGAAGGCACGCTCGATGTACCCAGCTATTTGAAGATGATCAAAGTCAAACCCGGCGAGGCGGCCCGTCCGCTCGACGTGCTCCGCTGGTGGTTCAGCATCAATTACGAAGCCCTGTTGACCGACCCCGATCGCGACGTGTTCGAGATTCGCGGGCAGGGCGTCAAGGTGCTGAGCGAAAGCGAGTTTTTGACCGCCACGGGCCAGCAAGTCCACACCGGGCAATCCGACCCGCTCAACGCGCAGTTCGCCCATAACTTCACCAAGCACTTTGCCGACCTGGCGGCCAAGTATCCGGTCTACGCCGATCTGCAAAACATCTACGATCTGGCTCTCACGGCCTCGTTGATCAAAGCCGAGGGCCTGGCGGACCGCGTCGGCTGGCATATGGTCTGCTTCGGCGATCCGAAGCAATACCAAGTGGCCCGCGGGCAAGCGCCGAAGTCGGTCGAGACGGTGATGAACCACCGCGTGGTCAACCGCACGAATATCTTGGCCGTGGTCAGTGGCGGCGTGACGGTCAATTGCCGGTCGTTGGTTGAGCCGAAAGCGATTGAGACCGACCGCAAGGGCCAGCTAGGCAGCGCGTTCAAGAGCGCCGCACCCGAAAAGGACGAAGCGATCCGCTGGTGGTGGGATTAAGAGAGGGTTCAGGGTTCAGGGTTCAGCATTTTCGTTCAGGCCGCTTGGTTCGCGCAGACGGTAAGAGGTCAGGACGGTGTTTACGATATCGGTTTCAGGCACTTCGCTAGGTGCAAGCGATTCGGCGCCCACAAAAATGCTGAACCCTGAACCCTGAACCCTTTTTACGCTGCTTCGTCCGCGGCTGATCGCTCTTGACTCCCGGCAGCTTCATTCGGTTTGCGCAAGGTCCGCCGCAGCCTGCGCAGCCGAATGCGTTTCACGCGCTGCCTGTGCCGCCAGTAGAAATAAAACGCCACCGCGGCCACGGCGGCGACAATGATCGCCGTCAGGGCTTTCTCGGCCTGGCGGATTTCATCCCACAGGCCCATGATGTGATCGGCGA
Source organism: Pirellulales bacterium (assembly GCA_035252155.1). Lineage (GTDB taxonomy): Bacteria > Planctomycetota > Planctomycetia > Pirellulales > JAICIG01 > JAICLL01. Next base: position 3,007 of record DATFDL010000475.1, read on the forward strand.
AGCCGTAGCTCAGTCCGAAGAACAGCGACACGACGAGCGAAGCACACAAGAGGTCGAATAGTAAGAACTGGCGGAACGACACGCGCAGCACGCCCGCCGCCACGTAAACTGGGGACCGCACGCCCACGAGAAACCGGGCAGTCAAAAATACCTTTAACCCATGTTTCCGAATCATCGTTTCCATCTGCCGTTCGCGGCGCGGATGCAGCAGCTTGGCAAACCAGGGGTGCTCGCGCACTAACCCATGCCCGAAGTGATAGCCGATGGCATACATGGCGCAGTCGCCTAGCACCGCGCTCACCAGGCAGGTGATCAGGGCCAGCCAGGGTTCGAGCGTGCCGGCGTGGCTGGCCAGCCCCGCGCCGATGACAAAGACTTCTTCGGGCACCGGCAGACCCATGCCGGTGAGCACAATCGGCAGGCCCAGCACCAGATACGGACCGACGTCGTTGATCAAGGCGTCCATCATGCGAGCAGAACGATCAGGGTATCCGTGCCGCCTTGGCTGAGGCGTCGAACCGAATAAAGTATATCCCAATCGGGCGATTCGGGTAATTTGAAAATCGGAGGATGGCCGATGTCGCGCCCCACGGGACTGCGGCGATGTTCCTCG
>DATFDL010000476.1:0-8572 GCA_035252155.1 Pirellulales bacterium
GCTGCTGACCGGCCAGCGTGAGGGCGGCGATGGGCGTCAAGCCCTCGGCGCGATGACCACGAAATGCCACCACCAGGTGCACCACCGTGGCGATGCCGATGACCGTCACGATCGCCCAGAGCATCGAGCTGACGAGGCTCAGATGCAGTCGGCTCTCGACCAGCACGGCTTGTGTCCAGATGAGCGTAGCGCCGACCACGGCCATGGGCACCAGCACCCACCGCACGCTGCGAAAGCAGGCGACGATGGTCAGCATCAACAGCCCGGTCGAAACCGCCCCGAGCAACTGGCCGTCGAGTTCCAAGAAGCGGAACCCATCGACGATCATCACCGGCTCGCCGGTGAGCACCCCGCTGGCGTCGTGGGCCTCGATCAGTCGGCGCAGCTCGTCGATGGTTTGCAGCCGCGGGACCGGGGCTTCGTGCTCGGGCACAAGCACGCAGATCACGCCGGCCGTTTCATGGTCGGGACCGATGGTATAGCCTTCGCTCAATTCAAGCACGCGGCGGCGATAAAGTGGCGTCGCGAGGAACCGCTTGACCGTGGCCAGGCTGTAAACTTCTTCGACGCCCGCGACGACGGCCAGCCGCTCAGCTAATCGCTCCAGCCGGTCGAGGCCCGCGGGCATGAGCAAGTCGCGATCGACGTAGGCCGCCAGAGCCACTTCGTCGCCGCCAAACGTGCGCTTCAGTTGCCGAAACGGCGCCAGCACCGGATCGTCGGGGGCGAACATGTTTTCAATCGAACGGTCGAACGCCAGCCGCCGCGACGGTCCCACGGCGGCGAGCGTGGCCAGCAGCCCGAACGCCAACAACGGCCAACGCCACGCGATGAGAAACGATGACGCCAAGAGTTTTTAGGTGGACGTGCGGAGTGCGGAATGCTGGGTGTTGTCGGTGCCCACGTCGCCTGTAGGATGGCCTTCCAGGCCGTCGACCTTGAGGATGACGGCCTGGAAGGCCATCCCACAAATGGCCACGGGCGGCCGCATTGTACACAGCCTGGTTGCCGTTCATAATTGCAAACGATGCGAGATTTCGGCCGATTCTTGACGCTCGCCCGGCATCCGGTCGCAGTGGTGGTAATTGCCTGCCTCATTCGCGGCGGCGTGATGGGACTGCGAATGGAGCAGCTTGCCCGAGACCCGGACGGCTATCGGGCCTTGGCCGAAAACTTGCTCGCGACCGGCGTTTTTGGAAACGGCCTGGTTCCCACCGCCTATCGGCCGCCGCTCTATCCTTTGCTTTTGGCCGGTTGCCTGAAGCTCGCAGCAAACTCGACCGTGGCCATTGCGGTGCTGCACTTCGTGTTGGGCGTGGCGACGGTCGTCTTGACGATGGTGCTGGCGCGGCAGTGGCGATTAGACAGTTTTGGGCCGCTGGCGGGGATACTGGTCGCCTGCGATCCGATCTTGCTGAACCAATCGACCTTGGTGATGACCGAAACGTTGGCTGCTTTTCTGTCGGTCGCGGCATTGTCGCTGGTGACTGCCGCGGCAGGTCTTCGCAGCGGCCGCATCGCGGCGCTGGCGGGAGGTGTTGTCGGCCTCGCCGCGCTCTGCCGGCCGACGTTTTTGCTGTGGCTGGTGGCGCTGATCGTCGGCCTGGCCTGGTCGGCCGACGTTTGGCGGCTGCGTTTCCGACTAGGCGGCGCCACGCTGTTGGGAGCCGCGATCACGCTGTTGCCCTGGGCCGCCCGAAATCAGGCGCAATTCGGTCGGCCGATCGTCGCCACCACCCACGGCGGCCACACGTTGCTGTTGGGTAACAACCCCGACTACTACCAACACCTCGCCTCCGGGCCATGGGGCGCGGTGTGGCATGCCGACCATCTCGATGATGAACTGCGGGCGACCCGCGCGCGTGAGGAACTAGTCAACGACCGGCGCGAGTACGCGCTCGCCTGGCAGACCATTCGCGATCAGCCGGGCATGTTTCTCTACGCCTGCCTGACGCGCGTCGGACGGTTTTGGGGAGTGCTGCCTCACGAGGTGGCCGCACGCGACGCAGGCCGCGTCCCGCGACTCGGCGTCGCGGCGTGGTATCTGCTCGTGTTAGGTCTGGCGCTGGTGGCGATCATCGGCCGCGAAATCTCTCTCGTCCGGCCTCCCTGGCTCTGGGGCTGGTTGCTCGCGGCCAGCTTCACGGCGGCGCATCTCCTCTACTGGAGCGACCTGCGGATGCGGGCGCCTCTGGTGCCATTCGTGAGCCTGCTGGCGGCGTGCGGTGTGCGCCGGCTTATCCGAAGACCTAAGTCGCCATAACTAGCGCATTATCACTTCCTTGCTTTTTGGCCGCGAGCCAGCACGCGGCCATCTCGTGCGCAGCTCGAAACCGCCTCGATGCAAAGGTAAAAGAGCTCCTGAGCGTGGTCGTGGTCGTAGACGAGCTCGGGGTGTTGCGTCGGGTTGCGAAAATGCGCGCGCAAGTGGTTGAGGCGCTCGAGCAGCGCAGCATCGGGCTTCGGATTTCTCGCCTTTTGGGCGAGCTCGCTCGCCAGATGCCCCCAAGGCTTGTTTTGCTTTTTGCCAGGGTAGTACGACCGGTGCAACCAACGAACGCACTCTTCGACGCACCTCAATGCGTGGAATGCGGCGGCGGTTGACAAGCCGAAGGCAAGGCAGGCCCCTGCTTCCCTGAAATCAGTTTGAGCAATGGACGGAAGGGCTTGAAATGCGCCGGATGCGAGCAGGCTTTCGGGCGCCGCCAGCAGTTGCTCGACACGAAAGCGCGCCGACCTCGGTCGTGCGATAAAGCCGGTTTTGCACTCAGCTTCGACGGCGGGAATCAGCATGTTTGCCTCGACCGCAATTCGTTGCGCCAACTCGGCGGCCACGGCGGCAGCGTCTCCGCGGACCTCCACCTCGTTCTCCAGGTTGGCCATGATTGGCCCCAGCCGGGTCTGGAAGATTTCCGAAGAAACGGTGAATTCGAGTTGCTCCAACGTCGTCGCAGTCCCCTGGAGGATATCAAGCAGGTTGTTTTTCCCGCCAATTTGTTCGCCAGATGCGACACCCCGCAGGGCGCGAAGGTTGTATCCGAGCGCTAAGATCTTGCGTGGCGGTATCAGGTCCATCGTCTGCGGGCCAACTACCTTGCAAGCGGGCCCGTGCCCTGAAACAAGACGCTTGCCCCTTTATGATCGCCAACGCTGATTTTTTGGATCAACATGTCACCCTCGCGACCGTCTCTTAGATGAACACGATAGGTCTCGCCCAGCTCGACAAACGTGCCCGGCGGGAGTGTGAAGCCGCCGCTCCATTTCTTGAGGGACCCGTGCTCGTAGACGTCGATCCACATTTTTACGTCATCATATGCGACTTCCTGACCGCGCGTGATTTTTCCTGAAACGTGTTCCATGATGGAATGGCTCCCTACAAGCATACTCCTGCAACTATCCAAGATTGTATCCGCACTGCATGCAACGTACCAAGTGGTCGGCTCCGCCGGCCCTAACACTCGCATTTTAACCCCGGACCGCCTCGGTCTCGTGCGGAAAGCGCACGGGATTATCGGCGAATCAGATCGAGCTGACTCCAATAGGCGTTGGCCGCTTGACCAGGCGAGGCATGCATTTCGAGTTCCAACGCGGCGCCGAATTTGTCGCCGGCAAAACGTGAAAGATCGATCGCGAAGTCGGTCCAGCCCGACATCTCCGACGCGTGGACCTCGGCGTTGTGGACTACCGTGCCATTGCACTTGATGACCAGTCGCCAGGTTTGCGGAGCATCGGTGGCCAGCCGGACGCGCAACTGCGTGGCGCGGCCCCAAGGCAAGTCGACCGTCGCCGACAGGCGGTAAGGATCTCCGGACGACGCCAAGGGCGTGCGCAACACGCCGCTCTCGCCCCGATACTCGTCCATTAAGGCCACTTGAGCGCCGTCGGCGGCGAACAGGCGGAATCCAGGGGCGAATGCCGCCACGGCTTTTTCGATTTGTCGCGGATTGGTGGTTTGCATCGGCAGATACCGCCGCAGCCGGGCAAGCCGCCGCGCCGTGGATTCGGCTGCCAATTCGTCGTCGACCCAGCGAAAATCGTCGAGCGTGCGGGCCAGATAGATATGGTCGAATTGGGCCTCGCCTCCATCGAGCGAAAGCAGTCCCAGGCCGGTCAGGTCGAAGTCGCCAAAGTCGGCGTAAAGATCGCGCGTCGCCACCAGCCACTGACCTGCCAGCGCCGCCTGGTGAATGCGCACCGCATCGCCGAAACAGGGCGGACCTAGGCCGGCGTCGTAGCGAAAGCTGCGCGCCTTCGGGGCGTCGGGGCCGAACCGTTCATCGTGGGCCAGTTGAAATCCGACCCGCCCGCCGCCGCGCTTGCGATAGGCGAAGCGCAGAAAGCGATATTCGCCCGGACCGGGTTGATAACGAATCGGAATTCGCATCCGCGGCAACCGCGGATTGGCGCGTTCGCCGTGGTCCAGCGCCAGAGCGCTGGCGCCGCTGTAAGGCGAGTCGCGTGAAAGCCGCAGCGGCGCCTCGCCCGAGAGGTCGGCGGCCAAGCGCTCGTCGTCTTCAAACCAGCGATAGATGCGCGTCGGCCGCGGCACAAGGCTCAGCCCGCGCCAGGCAACCCAGGCACGGTCGTCGCCGCCAGACTGCACGATCTCGATCAGCACATCGCGGCCGCGATACGACTTTAAGTAGACCACCAAGGGCGTCGGTCGAGCGGCGGGATCCGAAACCGCCGGCACATCATATTGGGCGACGCGCCGCCCGTCGACAAACACCTCGATCTGCGCAGGGCTGCTGTCCGCGGGCGAACGCTCGACCGCCAGCACCAGGCAATCGTTGGTCGGCCCGATGGAGACATGGCGCGAGAGCTTGAGCGGCGCGCGGGCCTCGGCCCGAGCGTTCAAAATGTACTCTGAGCCGGGGGCGGCGTTTTGCCGCCGTTGGGCCACTACCGGCGCGGCCGCTGGCGGCAACTCAGTGTCCCAACCTTGCCAGGCCGCAATGCTCGCGGGCAGCCGCCGCCGTACTTCGTCCGTCAACATCGCCGGATCGAGCCGAAGCTGCGGCTCCAGCCAATCGACAAAGTCGCGAATGTCGAGCGGGTCGGCGCCGGCCGGCCGATCGTGATGGGCGGAATCGGCCAACAAGACGAGGCGTTCTTCGCCCGAAGCGAAGTCGCCCAGCGGCAACCAGCCACTGTCGCAGACCTGGCGCGATCCGACCAGGTGCGGACTCTCGTACAGCAGACGCAAGTCTTCGTGAGGCGACTTGGCGCTCTCGGCAACGACCTCGCCCCGTTTGCTCCCCAGCAAAATCCGTCCGCGCGCGCAGCCGCCGTCGCCTGCCAACTGGTCGAGTGCCACGCGCGTGCGGACACTTCGCACGGCGGCGCTCAGCGGAAACGATAGCTCATGGAAGGCATGTACTCCCCATCCCCAGGCATAGTCCAGATCGGCGGCGCGGAGCGGATCTCCCTCGGCATTGCGGTCGAGCGCCGCGGACCGCCGCACTGCCCGCTCGTCGCGGCGGTCAGCGGCCGGCGCAATCCGCGTCAACGGTACTTCGTGCGGCAAGAAAAACTGCCAGGTACGGATCTGCCGATAGCGCAGCTCGATCGCATCGAGGCACCAGGCCGGTTGAAGCTCTGCGATCCATTGATCGGGCTGATCGGTGGCCCCGCTTGCTCGCACACGACACCGTTGTGTCGACGCCGTGGCCCGCAGGCCGTCGCTGGTTTCGAGCCACACCAGCCGCCCTTGGCCATCGGGCGACAGCCGAGCCAAGTGCCTGAAATACGCTTCCCAGGGATCGGCTTCGGGCAGATGAATTGCGGCGAGTCGGTCGAGCGGGATTTCTTGAGCGCCGTCGTCGACCAGTAGGCGCACGGCCGACTCGCTCCACCGCAACGAGCGGAAGCGGACTCGCGTGCCATCGCGGAGATACGCCGCGCCGGGGTGATAGCCGTCACTCGATGATTGCCAAACGATGCGCCGCACCTCGCGCGGGTCGACGCGCAGATAGGTCCGTGCCGCCGTCGTTGCCGTCGCCAAAGCTCGCGAGAGGAGTTCCGGCTCGACCAGCAGATGGGCGGGCAGCGCGCCGTCAGAATCGTCGCTTGCCGGACGAAATCCAACCACCCGCCCCGGCAGCCGATCGCCGCCGACAAGCTCGATGTAAGCCGGAGGCGTTGGCGGTGCAGGCAACGCCTGATCGCGGAGCCAGCGAACGGCATCGTCTGACAAGAGCGGTTGCCCGGCCAGCGTGGGCGCGGGTGGATCGTCGGCCCACTGCCGCACTTCGTCGCCCGTGATTCGCCGCCCATCGTCATAGACCGCGATGAATCGTCCCGGCGCTTCGACGGCTACGGCCAAGCGCGCCGTCATGCTGAGCGTGGTCGCCAGGATGAAAACGGCGACGCACTTCATCGGTGTCCGCCTCATTTTTTTCGTCGGCCGGACCTGATTCGATGAATGTTATCAGAATCCGTAAGTTTTTCGACGCCATGTGGACGCGGGTCGTTCTTCAGTCCATCGATCTTATTGAGAATGACGCCAGCCTGTTTTTTCGGTATGAGTTTCAAATCGCGCTGAGCGGCCGGCGACAACTCGACGGTGTAGGATAGTGGTGGAGGGGCGTTCGCCACGGTATGAGGCGCGTCCTATAGCCCGAGCTCCTGGCGCATCGCGTCGACGGCGATTCGTTGACCAGGTTCGGCCAGAGCCTGCCGAGACGCTTGAATATCGTCCTCATCTTCGGACGTCATTCCGTTCACTGGTGCTTCGGCTTGTGGATCAGCAACCAACTCGGATTGGTCGGCCGGCAGTTTGGATGATTGGCTTGCCATAGGTTAATTATAATCGATCGCTCTGCACGCGGTCAAATCCGGGGTCTGGAGACTTGCCGAGCTGGGCTGGACATCAAGTTCCCGAGGGAGGCGGCAGTATTCGCACCGTCCGCCCGCTCGGTCCCAAACGCGCTGACGGCGGGAAACTGCCATCGCTTACGCACCCGCTTGATCGGCAGATTTGAGTGACAGCCGGGCCTTGGCCTGCACGATGTTGATGAGACTACCGACGCGGAGGTATTTCTCAAGATCCTGCCGCTCCTGGGCCGTGATGGTTCCCCTGTTGTTGCGGTCTGCAAGAATGTTCATCCGCGCGACTGCCCGGTCGGTGAACTTCCAGCGCAGCACGGATTGCGCGACCTCCGCCGTCAAGTTGGTCCGGACTTCGAATGGCGATTCGATTACCGCTGGCGGAATGGGGCTGCTGAGGATCTCTCACGACACGAGCTGTCGCGCATCGTCAAAATCCGCGCGGCGTCAAGGTAGGCGGGGTCTTGTACGAGATGGCGGAGCAGGAGAAGGTTGATGCGGCGATGGCCGCGGCGCTTGCCGCCGGGCGTTCGACGCTCGAGCAATTCGCCGTACTCGGCAAGATACTCCTTGGTGCGGCGGCGTATCGTGGACGCGCTCAGCTTTAATGTGCGAGCGGCGACTTCGGGCGTGACCCATTGGTCCGCCAGGTCATACTGGTATTCCACGACCGCGTAGCCGTCGGGCGAGAAGGGGCGGACGTCGGCAAAGCGGTTGCGGCCATCGCGGTCATCGAGCTCGCCAAACACGATTTCGACCCAGGCTTCCTGCGCTCGTGCCGACCAGGCGGCGGGGCTGGCCGCCTGATGCACGCCCAACGCTTGGGCAAAGTAGCGCACGCCCCCGTCACTCGCGGCGTTCGCAGAAAGCACCAAATCGCGCGAGGCAATCCGCCCCAGCGACCGCAATTCGCGGCGGCGGTCGTCGCGCGAGAAGATTTCGAATTCCAGCCGCACCAGCGCAATCGCGCGGTTTTCATTCTCGATCGGCCGCTTGTCGGCGGCCAACAAGCGGCCCGCATAGGGCCGGCCTGTTTCGTAGGAGTAGCGGGGCATGGCGAAAGCACCAAAGATGGGGACCGGATCACTTTAATCAGCGGCACCGCTCGGCGAAAGACGCGGCCCGGGAGATTTCAGCACGCCTGGCGCAGTTAACCGGAGTCTTTTTTCTGCTTATAGCTAGGGGGCCACGGCGGCGCAAAACCTGTCGCGGTGCGCGCCGCGAAAAGCAGCAAATTTGTCACAAACCTGCCAAGAACACACTCCAAAGAGCGTCCACGCGTTTATAGGTTCGCTCAGTTTCGAAACCTTTACCGGAGGACGCCATGCACACGATCATCAGCACCGCCTACCGCTCGTGCCGGAATCTCGTCTATTATCGCCGCGCGCGCCGCATTCCCGTGGGCTTCGCCACTCAAATCGAACGCGGCGAGAGCATCGAGGACATCCGACGAGCGCTCACCGACGCCCTTTTGGCAACGGTGGGCCTGAAGACGGTCGACAGCGATGCGGATTGCGTGCCGCGCTATATCCCGCTGTCCACACTGCAGAAGAGCTGGGTGCAGACCGTAACGCCCTTTGGCTACAAGGTTGGCCTCAGGTAGCGTGCGTTACTCTCGATCGATGCTGATCTGCCCAAGGCCAGGGCCGGGCGATCGTTACTTCTTTGTTAAGACGGAGGTCGCGCACTTAACGCGAGACGATTTCCTGCCACATAGGGGCGGCTTTTTTTGCGCGCGGCGTGG
>DATFDL010000477.1:0-7380 GCA_035252155.1 Pirellulales bacterium
CTCCGCGAAAGTAGCGCCACTTTCGCGGAGCGAAAGGCGACATTGGGCGAAATCAGCAACTTGCACACGACTGTTTAGTTCAGTGAGGGCACGGCGATAACTGGCAGCCGCGTGGTGCGACGAATTTGCTCGATGGTCGTCAGCGGGGCGGTCGGCGACGGCCAAAACACCAGCACCAGCCAACCCGCCAGCCAGCCTGCCAACCCCGCCGCGGCGGCCCGCCACCAGGCCACGGTGGGCCCGCTCGGCCCGGCAGACGTTGCCGGCAGAATCTCGACCGATCGGCCGGCCCGACTCTGCGTGAGCCGCTGCCAGGCAAGTCGCTCTTCGCCTGCCGCCGCCTCTTGACGCCGCCTGGCGACATGCACCGCCTCCCATTGGCGACCGATCGCCGGCAAGTTGGAGGCAGGGCCGTAAGGTGAAGCGCGCGGCGGCACGGGCACAGCCACAGCGGGCGGGCTGTCAATCGCAGGCGCCTCGGCGAGCTTGGCGCGTACCGCGGCGATTTGTTCGTCGAGCGCCCTCATCTCGGGATGGGCCGGCATTAAGCGTTCGGCAAGCGAGCCGCGCTGCGATTCGAGCTCATCGAGCTGCGCTTGAAGCGGCGACGATCGTCCCGCGGCGGAGGACGAGCCGCCCGCCGGCTCCATGGCGTGCACGTCAGTCGTGCGGCGCGCGCTGTGCAAATCTTCGATCTCGGGCAATTCGGCCTCGGCGATCGCCCGCTGGAAGCTTTCTTCGGCGATCGCAACGGCGTCGTTGGCCTCATGCAGCTTTGCAGCGGCCGCCTGGTGCGATTGCTCGGCGGCGACGATTCGCTCCGCTTGGGGTGCATCGTTGAAGTGCTGCGCGAGCCAATTGACGAGGGTCAAAACGCCCGGCGTGCTTGTGTCGCCGATCCAGCGGATGGTCACCGCCGGCGTATCGCCGCGCCCGCCCGGATCGATATCGACTCGCAGGCTCGGCCGCACCTTCTCCGCGGCTTCGGCCAGCGCGACGTCGGCGATTCCTCGCGCCGCGGGAAAGCGCGATTCGCGCAAGGCCCGGCTGAGTTGCTCGATCGTAAGCAGCCGCGCGGCGGCGATTTCCAAATCGCCGCCGCCGTCAAGGAGTCGCACGACCGCCACGGGCGGGGCCGTCTCTTGCGGCGTGCCGGGGCTTAATGCCAGTGAAACAATTGTCAGCGCGGCGATCGCCGCGCAAAACGAAACAACGACCGCCTGCCACTCGCCGGCCGAGCGGCCCGCGGCTTGCGTCCAAAACGACTCACTGAACCGGGTCTTGGGCATGCGGGCGGCTCGCCGGGTCTCGTGCTTCCCCGCCCGAACGGCGCGGCTTTTTATCGTATTCGGCTTCGCCGCTACCAACATTCAAGTCCGGCTACTCGCGCGTTAAGGTCAACCATCGTCCGAATGCCGGGCAGCGGCATGCCTAGCCATACAAATCTGCTTGACGCTTTCAAGAGCGGCCACGACGGCGATAGTCGTATAATGGAACGGCCCAGGATCCTTATCCTCCAACAGGAAATACGCGGCAGCGACCGCCCAGATATCGTGTTTTTTGTCCATTGAAACCTCCTATAAGTCAACAGAATGTCCGATCAATTCGCGCACGGTCAGGTCGTCGCCTAACCTACGTCCTTTCCGAAAACTGCGCATCTCGGCGATCAGCGTGTCCAGTTCCGGTCTTCAATCGCGGGTTCAGGCACCAAGCGAGCCACTGGCCGACCGCGACGTGTGATCTGAATCTCTTCACCGAGTTCAACACGCCTGAGTAAGTTGGGCAAGGCCGCTTTGACTCTCGAGATGCAGATCGAGCGCATTGGTGCTGCCTGAAGATTGGACCGTTCCACATGGACTAGCCTATACTACACGCCGGGTTTTTGAAATGAGTCAAGACAAGCGAGACGCGATCTTGAGAACAAAATTGACCCTAGCAATCGCAGCGATTCTCGTCGCGGGAGCCTTCACCTCAGCGAGTTGCCTTGCTCAGCCAATCATCGACGCAAACTTCTCTCAGGGCGGCTTCGCGGACCTGGGCTGGCAGGCCAAGGGCGACTGGGATGTGTTCGAGTACCCGAAAGAATCCGCCAACAATCCCGGCCCGGTGGCGCGGTTGGCGGCCAATAAGCCCAGTGGCTCGCTGACCAAAACGTTTGATGAGATCAAGAACCCTAAACTGCTGACGCTCGATCTCGACTACGGTTGGGGATGGGGCGACGCCAATCAGCCTGCCGATTCAGTGGCGTGGATGCTGCTCGATTCTCAGGGCAATGGCTATGCCTTTGAAGTCCACCGCTGCAAGGCGGCCTGGGCAGTGCAATGGGCGAAAGTCACAAAAGGGGTGGTTCCCAAAGACAAAACTTGGGCGTCGCAGGAGATCGACGCCGCGCATGCTTCGGTTCGCGACGGCGGCGGCCTGAGCCATATCACGATCACTCGAGATTCGGCGGGCGATTGGAGTCTTCACGGCAAGGGATGGAATTCGGGCGCCGGCGCGACCGTGCGATTTTCCGATGCGACGACAAGTTCGTTCAGCCAACTTGTGCTGCTGGGCACGGAGAATTTCGACGACCAGGTATTCAACAACATCGTCTTAGATGTGCCGGCTGCCAAGGCAACCATCGCCATTCCCGCGAACGATTTCCTGAACAGCGTCGGCGTGGTGTCCACATTTCCCGATCGCGGCCAGCCCTTGGCGAAGACGATCGAAATGGTCAAATACGCGGGGTTTCGCTGGGTGCGAGGCGGCCTCGAGGGCCTTACGACCGATGGCCCCACCAGCATCGATACCTACCTCGAGTTGCATCGAGCGACCGGCGTGCGGTTCAGTTGGGGGCTGGTCAGCGGCGGCAGCGATCTGGAAAAACTTCTCCAAACCGCTCGGCGGTTGGCGGCGGCCGACGCCCTGCTGGCCTTCGAGGGAAACAATGAGCCGAACAACTGGGGCGTCACCTACCGAGGAGAGTCGGGCGGTGGCCGCGCGCCCTCGTGGCTGGCCGTAGCCAAGTTGCAGCGCGACCTTTACGACGCCGTCAAACGCGACTCGCTACTCAAAAAATACCCGGTTTGGTCGATTAGCGAAGGAGGCGCCGAGGCCGACAACGTCGGATTGCAGTTCTTAGAAGTGCCCGTCGGCGCGGCGACACTCATGCCCGACGGCACGCGCTACGCCGACTTCGCCAACATTCACAACTACATTTATCATCCCGCCTCGCCGGGTTTGGAAGACAACAAGACCTGGAATGCCGCCGACCCGACTGCGGCGTGCAAGGTTGACGGGCTATTTGGCAACTACGGCATTACCTGGGGAAAACACTTTCGCGGCTATTCCGAAGAAGAGCTGCTTACACTGCCTCGGGTGACCACGGAAACCGGCTGCACTATCGGCGGTCCGATCACGGAAGAGATTCAGGCGCTGAACCTCCTAAGCATGTACTTGGACCAGTTCAAGCGGGGCTGGAGCCATACGGCGGTCTATCTGCTGCGCGATCGCACCGACGAAGCCGGCAATCAGAGCTTCGGGTTCTTCAAGCCCGACTACAGGCCACGCAAGGCCGCCGTCTATCTTCATAACCTCACAACGATCCTGGCCGACCGTGGCCCGCTGGCCACGCCTGGCCAACTGAATTACTCGCTCTCGCCGCAGCCGATCACCGTGCATGATCTGCTCTTGCAAAAAACCGACGGCATGTTCGATTTAATCGTCTGGAACGAGCAAGTGGAAGGCTCGTGCAGCATCAACGTCGACCTGGGAGCAGAACGCGAATCGGTGCGGCTGTACGATCCGACCATCGGTACATCGCCGACTGAGACATTGACCAATCTTGACTCGGTTCACCTGTCGTTGAGCGATCATCCCGTGGTGATTGAATTTCACCGCGATCCCAAGGACTACCAGTAAGAAAACGGAATGAATTCCGTTCTACGAAGATGAAAATCGTCGCCTTTACCAAGAGCTTTCAGGACCGGACGATCGCCGAGGTTTGCCGGCTGTTTCGCGAGATGGGGCTGGCCGGGCTCGACCTCACCGTGCGGCCCGGCGGCCATATCGAACCGCAAAACGTCGAGCAGCAGCTTCCCAAGGCGGTTGAGACGGCACGCGAGCAAAAACTGGAAATCAGCTTCCTGACCACGGCCATTACCGATGCCGATGCCGCGGCCCAAAAAATCCTGGCCACCGCGGCCCAGCAAGGTATCAAGAAGGTCAAGCTCGGCTATTATCCCTATCAGCCGCTGGGCACGCTTGCCAAACAAATGGACGACGTGCGGCGGCGGCTGGCCGACGTGGCAAAACTCGGCCGCCGCCATCAGGTGCAGCCGTGCGTACACATGCATTCGGGGGCGATGATTCCCTCGCACGGCACCATGCTCTATGAACTGATTCGCGACATGCCGCCCGAGGAGATCGGCGCGTATGTCGATCCGTTTCACATGACGCTAGAAGGCGGCGGCGAGGGCTGGCGGCAGGGCCTCGACCTGCTGGCGCCGTGGATTTCGCTGGTGGCGATCAAGAATTTCGCCTGGTGGCCCGGCCATCGCGACAAATTTGGGCAGCAGCGTTGGGAAAGCCGTGCCGTGCCGCTAGCCGACGGCGTCGCGCCGCTGCCCGATTTTGTAGCAGCACTCAAGAAGCTAGGCTACGATGGAGTCTATTCGCTGCACAGCGAATACAAAGGCGGGCACAGCTTCCGCGACCTCGACACCGACGGCTGCGCCAAGCAGACGGCGGAAGATCTGGCGTTTTTTAAGAAGCTCTTCGGTTGATACCAGGTATGGCACTACCTCACGCTCCGGAGGCAAGGCATTATTACCAAGCGGCGCGCCAGCGGTTGAATGATGCGCTGTTTTTGATGGGTGGCGAGCGAACGACGGGCGCGATCTATTTGGCAGGGTACGCGGTGGAATGTATGCTGAAAGCGCTGATTCTTTCGATGACAGCGGGGGCCAAACGCCGCGCCGCTCTCGAAGCATTTCGGGGGTCGAAAGCGCACGATTATAATTGGTTGAAGGCCAGGTACTTCAAAAGCGGAGGGCAGCCGTTTCCACCAAACATTGCCAAGAGCTTTAGCTTGGTGAACACGTGGACGGTAGAAATTCGCTATAGGGCCGGCTCGTCAAAGCGAGCCGATGCGGAAGTCTTCTTGAAAAACGTTGATTCAATCATGCTTTGGGCGGACGGGAGGATGTAATGAAGGTAAATATCCGCGGGTCACGCGATGAGTGTCTCAACGCTATCGCGAACGCCCTCGATGAGTACGGCCGCGGGCATCCGGCGTCGGAGATCGACGTGTACCGGGTGAACTCGGCTTCCATTCATGCGCGGATCATCGATCCGGATTTTAAAGGGATCAGCCGAGCCGATCGGCACGAGATCGTTTGGAAGTTTCTCGAACCCTTGCCGGATGACGTGCAGTCGCACATGAGCGTTTTGCTGTTGCTGACGCCCGACGAAAAGAAAAAATCGTACGCGAGCGTCGAGTTCGACGATCCAGTTTCCTCGCGCATTTGATTGTGTTTCGCGTCAAGATCTGCGGTATCACGAATGTGGAGGACGCTCGCCACGCGGCGGGCGCGGGGGCAGATGCCATCGGCATCAACTTCTACGGCGGCAGCGTTCGTGCGGTGACTGTCGATCAAGGCCGCGCGATTGCCGAAGCGGTGCCCGACGGCGTGGCGAAAGTCGGCGTGTTCGTGAATGCCGGCGCCCCGGAAGTTCGGCAAACGGCCGAGCGTCTTAAGCTTGACTACGTGCAACTGCACGGCGACGAACCGCCATCGGTGCTCGGCGAACTCGCCGGACTTCGAGTAATTCGAGCCTTTCGCCTCGGTCATGCGGGCTGGCAGCCGCTGGTGGATTATCTGGCCGAATGCCGCCGGCTTGATGAGATGCCCGTCGCAATACTCGCCGACGCTTGCCGCGAAGGGGCCTTTGGCGGAACGGGCCAAGCGGCGGATTGGACGGTTGCTCGGCAGTTTCATGAGCTGCATTTGGGCCTGCCGCTGATCTTGGCTGGCGGATTGACCCCGCAGAACGTCGCCGAGGCGATTGCGGCGGTATCGCCCACCGCGGTCGATACGGCCAGCGGCGTCGAGTCGTCGCCGGGATGCAAAGATATCGCCAAAATAACTGCGTTCATTGCTGAGTCGCGCATGGCGATGCGTGGAGAACGCCTGTAGGTAAGGCGCTGCGTGGTACTGCAGCAGCGGCGCACACCGCCAAAGTAGCTCCGACACTCCGTGGCGGAGATTGGCCGTCGCCGGCGGCGACCGCGATCCCCGTCACGGAGTGCCGGGGCTACCTTGACCGCTTGCCAGCCCTAACACGCTGCCCTATTATGCGGGGTCTGGCCAGTGGCGCGCGTAGCTAACGGCTAAGGTGCCCGGCACCAATCGAACCGCACAAGTCGCTTTCAGATAAGGAGTTACCGTGTCTCAGGTCGAAACGAAGCTGCCGTTCAAAGTGGCCGACATGAAGTTGGCCGAGTGGGGCCGCAAAGAGATCATGCTGGCCGAGAACGAAATGCCCGGCCTCATGGCATTGCGTGAAAAATATGGTCCCACGCAACCGCTCAAGGGCGCCCGTATCGCCGGCTGCTTGCACATGACCATTCAGACCGCCGTGCTGATCGAGACGCTCAAGGAGCTGGGCGCCGAGGTCACCTGGAGCAGTTGCAATATCTTCTCGACCCAAGACCACGCCGCCGCCGCCATCGCCAAGGCGGGCTTCCCGGTCTACGCCTGGAAAGGCATGTCGAGCGACGAGTTCGACTGGTGCATCGAGCAAACGCTGTTCTTCGCAGACGGCGAGCCGCTGAACATGATTCTCGACGACGGCGGCGACCTGACCGCGATGGTCCACCAAAAATATCCCGAGCTGCTGTCGGGCATCCGCGGCCTCTCGGAAGAGACCACCACCGGCGTACATCGCCTCTATCAAATGCACGCTCGCGCCGAGTTGAAGGTGCCGGCGATCAACGTCAACGACTCGGTGACTAAAAGCAAGTTCGACAATCTCTATGGCTGCCGCGAGTCGCTGGCCGACGGCATCAAACGGGCCACCGACGTGATGGTGGCGGGCAAGGTGGTAGTGGTGGCCGGCTATGGCGATGTCGGCAAGGGATGCGCCCATGCCATGCGGTCGCTGGGCGCCCGCGTGATCATCACCGAGATCGACCCCATCAACGCCCTGCAGGCCGCCATGGAAGGTTTTGAGGTGACCACGATGGATGAGGCAGCCCCGCGCGGCAACATCTTCGTGACGGCCACGGGCAACTGCGACGTGATCGCCGGCAAGCACATGCAGGCCATGCCCAACGACGCCATCGTCTGCAACATCGGCCACTTCGATCTGGAGATCGACATGGCCTGGCTCACCAGC
>DATFDL010000478.1:0-9361 GCA_035252155.1 Pirellulales bacterium
GGTTAGCGGTTGTGCCGGTTTAAGATATCGGTTTCAGATTCTTCGCGTAGCATAACCCATTCGGCGTTCACAAAAATGCTGAACCCTGAACCCTGAACCCTTCAAAGCCCAACGCGGGAAAATAGCTTTACGAACAGGCACTACTTTCTCGCGGCGGCTGGTTTCACGGCGTTGGCCATTTACGGCTCGCTGGTGCCGCTGGCCTGGCGGCCGTTGCCGCTGGACGACGCCGTCGAGCAATTCGCCGGGCTGCGGTGGCGGCTCAGCGTTGAGTCGCGCACCGACTGGGCGACTAATGTGCTGTTGTTCGTGCCAATCGGGTTCTGCTGGCTGGGAGCAATCGCCGACGGCCGACCGGGCCGCCGGCGCGCCGCCGCGGCCGCACCTGTGGTGATCGCCGGCTGTGCGCTGCTGAGCGTCGCCATCGAATTCTCCCAAACCTGGTTCCCGCCGCGGGTGCCCTCGCCCAACGACATCGCCGCCGAAACGCTCGGCGCGGCGGTAGGCAGCCTGCTCTACTTCGCATCCGGCCCGGCCGTCACGCGTTGGCTGAGCTCGTTCAGCACGCCCGGGCGGGCCAACGGGCGCTTCGAGTGGCTCCTTCAGGCATATGTGATCGGCTTTGTCAATTATTCGCTGTTGCCCTTCGATCTGACGCTCCGCCCGGCGGAAATCTTTCATAAATATCGCGAGGCAAAAATCAACTTCGTTCCGTTCGCGCATATTCGCCTCGATGCGATGGGTTGGTATGCGCTGGTGAGCGACGTGTTGTTGTATGTTCCCATCGGCTTGGCGACCGCCACCGCGTTCACCAGCCGGCACGCGCCCGCACGCAGCTTTTGGGGCGGCATGATTTGGGGCCTGGCAATCGCATGCGGCATCGAGTTGGGCCAGCTTTTAGTGGTGAGCCGGTACAGCGATGCCACGCAATTGGTGCTCGCCGCCGTGGGGATTGCCGTGGGGGTCGCCGTCGGCCGCCGGTGGATGAACCCGACGGATGAACGGGCCGCCCCGCGTTGGTTCTGGCCGGCAGCCACCATAATCTATTGTGCGTTTCTGCTGTTCTTCTTTTGGTCGCCATTTCATTGGATTTCGGATCTCCCCTTGATCGAAGCCCGGCGAGCGGTATTCTTCGAGGCGCCCTTCAGCAACCTTTATTGGGGCACCGAGCTGAACGCGGCGACCCAGGTGGTGCGCAAGGGCCTGATGTTTGGGCTGCTGGGCGCCATGCTGCCGCAAGTCGCGGCCGCATGGACGAATTCGTTGAGTGCCTCCCGTTGGCTCGTGGCGGGGTTGCTGGCGGCGGTCGCCGTCTTCGCGCTGGCAATCGAAGTCGGGCAGATCTGGCTCGCCGACTCCACACCGAGTTTTTCCGATGCGTTGCTGTACATCGGCGGCTCGTTGACGGGCGTTTGGGTGGGCAAACAAACGTGAGCGCCCGCTTGACGTGAACGTAAGTCGTTGTGCGGTGAACACTTAAGCGTGATCCCGGCGGATGGTTCCGATGTCCTGGAATCGATCGAGAATCTGCTTGACAAACTGGCGAACTCGGGTAATATCGCTCGTTGTGAACGTGGGCAAACAATCGGGGCATATGAATCGATCCCTAGTTTTTGTTGCCGGACGATGCCCGCTCGAGCAGCCATGTTGGCGCAACTGAGCTTCTGGCGCTGCTGCGCCATGCCGGGACTTGTTCTTGCGCTTGTGGCGCTCTTCGCTCAAGCAGCTCAGGCGGGCGTGATCGTCGAGGTAAGCACGACTGACGTTTCGGCGGCATCACTTGAATCGTCGGGCATCGAGCAGTCGAGCGATACTATTCCGCCTTCGCAGCCGAATCTGTCTCGCGTAGACCAGCCCGCGCTTTATGGTAATGGCGGCGCCGAGTCGGGCGGGCCTCAATCCGGCTCTTCCACGTCTTCCTCGCCTCACGGCTCATTGTCGGCTCTCGCGGCGGCTAAGTGCGATTCCACTCGCTCCGGCGGTGGCTGGCGCTATGTGACCGAGCTCGACGAGCCGCGCGTTCTGCTCGACGCGTTGGACTCGGTCTTTCATCCTCCTCGCTGCGAAAGTTGAACCGCGCCCGTGCCCGCCTGCCGCTTTGGCGTGCGGCCTCAGAGTTCAGCTTTCACTCTTAGATCTGGAGGATGACTCGATGTCATCAATGGCGTTTGTAGAGCAATTGCGAAGAATCAAACCCCGCGCGGCGCTTGCTGTGGCTCTCGCGGCAGCGTTGCTGGCAGTGTTTTGCCCTGCGGCACGGGCAGACCTGATCTTCTCAGGAAGTTCGTCACTTTCGGACAACAGCGGTACCCAGGCCGCGACCGCTGATTTCAGCTTGAACGGCACCATCCTGACGGTCACGTTGACCAACACCTCGACGTCAACTGACACGGGAGGCAATATGGTGCTGACTGAGCTTCAGTTCAACACGACCAATCTTAGCCTCGAACTGAGTCCGCACCTCACGACAGAATCGGATGGCACTCAATCGGGGGCGACCGCTTCCAACATTCTCGACAACTCGAATCCGGCGCCGTCTTTAACTGCAATTGGCGATAACTGGGCGCTTGAGGCGACCACTGCAGGGGCCTCGCAGAACTCCGCAATCACCACCACGGGCGTTGAAACCCCAAGTCAACCGCCGTCAAGCGACTATTTCGGTAAGCCGACGGTTAATCCCCTTGATGGCCCCAGCTACGGCATCGCCAGCAACAGTTATGGGAGCGACCCCGGGCCTTTTATCCTTGCGCAAGATACTATTACGTTTTCGCTGGACGCCACGAGTTCGTTTTCACTAAGCGATCTCGGAAAATCAGTGACCTTTATATTCGGCACGAGTAGTGATTTTACGAAGGTTACCGGGACGCCGACGCCTGGCCCGAGCCCCGTGCCCGAACCGGCGTCGGTGACGCTGTGGGGCCTGATGGGCATCGCGGGAGTCATCTACGCCCGTCGCAAACAGCGGAAGGCGGCGTAAGACGGATTCTCGAATAGAAGGCAACGAACGAAACGACGGAGAATCTTGTTTGACACGATTCGTGCAACTGGATTCCTTCTTCGTTCTCTTCGTTGCCTTCTGTTCGATTGCCGCCCTTCTGTTGAGCCTCAAGTGCGCAGCGCACGCCGCAATAGCTCGCTTGCCGCCTGGCAGGCTTCGGCGCATTGTTGCGCTTGAGCGTCTTGCGGCATGAAGGACCGGCAGGTCGTGGCGAGCGACTCACAGGCGATGGCGCAGCTCTCGGCTGCCATCGCGCGCCAGGCGCCGCCGGGGCCGGTCAGCTCGGACCAGTAGGCGCAAAACGAGTCTTGACACTCAACCGCCGCGTGCAATAGGGCGGCGTAGGCCTCGTCGCCTTGCTCTAGCTTCTCCAGGCAGTGGGCCGCGGTCTCGCCGCAAAGGTCGACGCAGTGTTGCATGATGCGCTCGTCGAGTTGGTCGCGCGAGGTGCGCGACGCCGGGCCGGCCGACGGTTCGGGCGACTGCCAGGCCGCCCCGCCCTGCTGCCCGCGGTTGCCGGCGTCGGCGGTGTTTTTCACACCCGGCGCCGTACCCCCCTCGGCTTTCCTTGGTTCAGGATCCACTGTTCCGTCCTACCAAAGATGGCAGAATTGTCAAATGTCACTGGCTATTTAGGGTGGCTGGGGCAGAGGCTTGCCGATGCCCCGGCGGACTGATTGCGGAATGCGGAGTTCGGAATGCGAGGCGTCGTCGCCTCTTCGCCCTGTCGCCTATTCGCCCTGTCGTTCCCCCCGCCGGGGCATCGCCAAGGCTCTGCCCCAGCCACCGGGTTTGTTCGCGGGCGTGCCGTACCATGTGCGCACCCAACCAGGGTTCTCACGAACTCTGACTGCTTCTAACTTCAAACTTCAAACTTCCAACTCTCTTACGCTGTTTTTGCAAAATATTCATCCGAGGCGGCGATGGCCGCGAGAATGGCGTCGTTGCTGGTGCCGTGGGCCAGTTGGCCGGCGTAGAACGACTGTGCCGAAGCCTCGGCCGGCCGGTCCAACAGCAACATGAAGTCTTCGTTCACCAGCGCGTCGCGATATTCGGGGCTGCCGAACACCTGGGCGGCCACCGCGGCGTGGCCTTCGTGCGAGAGTTGCTGCTCGAAGTAGCTCATGCCCTGGGCGTCGATCGGGCGGCCCAGCGCGTCCTGATAGAGGGCGTTGAGAAAGCCGCTGTCGCTGCCACCACCCTGCGTCCGATAGAACTCCGGCGAGCCGACGATGCTGGCCGCCACCTGGTCGAGAGTCGCCCCGTCGACCAGCGCCGTCACAAACGAATTGAGTCCCTGCGTGTCGGCCGTGCGATGCAGATACCTGGCATAGAGCGATTGGACCTGCACGTGATAATACTCATGGGCCGTGCCCGACTGCTCGATTTGCGAGACGATCTGCGACAGCTTTTCTCCGTCCGCGGCCTGCGTGGTCCAATATTTCAGGGCGCCGGCATCGACCGGCCGGCCGAGCAGGTCGCGATAGACCTCGTTGATCCACCGCTGCGTGGCCGTGCCCTGAATGCCGCCGGGCAGCGGCTCTTCGGCAATTTTGGCCGTCGAATGCACCACGGTCGAGCTCGCCTCATCGTTGATCGTGACGGTGACCGCGAAGGTTCCTTCGTCAAGATAGGTATGGGCGCCGAGCACTTGGTAGCCGGTGCCCGCGGGTGACGCTACGACAACGGTGCCAACCGAGGTCGTGCCGTCACCCCAGTTGATCGTCGTGGTGAAATCCGTCGCGGCTTCCAAGTTCGGGCCATGGGTGAACGTGGCCAAGACCGCTTGAGGGGCGGCCGAGTTTGCCGATCCAGGCACCGTGCCCAGCGCCACGCGCTCCTGGCCGGTGATCGAGGCGGAAGCACCGGTCAACTCCGGCTCGGTCACCGTAACGCTGCTGGTGGCGGTCGCCGTGGCGCCCCCGGCGTCGGTGATTTTCACGCTGACGGTATACGTGCCATCCTCGGCATAGGCGTGCGTGCCGGACACGTCGAAACCGCCCGACGTACCCGCGGCGATCGAGCCCGTGACGCTTGTTCCATCGCCCCAGTCGATCGTCGCGGTGTAGTCGCTCACCGTACCATTCGGATCGGCATCGGTGAATGACGCAACGGCGCCCGTCAGAGAGCTTGCCTCGGTGGCCGAGAGCGTCACAGCCATCGCGGTGAGCGGCGCGTCGTCAATGGGTACACTGGTGGCAGTCGATGTTCCGCCGCCGGGACCGGGCGTTACGACGGTGACCGATCCCGCGCCCTCTTCGCTCATGTCGGCGGCGGGCACGACCGCGGTCAACTGTGTGGCGCTGACAAAGGTCGTCGTCAGCGGCTGGCCGTTGAACTGCACGGTCGAGCCGTTGACAAAGCCGGTGCCGTTGACGGTGATTGTGGTGTCGCCGCTGCCTTCGACCAATCGGGGCGGGACGACGCCGCTGACCGTGGGCGTGGCATTCACCGCCGTCAGCACCACGTCGTTGCCGTCGCCGCCCGTGTAGCTGATGGTGAACTGGGCGTTGCCCAAGGCGACGTGCGCGCCTTCGGGCAGGCCGGCGAACGTGCCCGAAATCGGGTTCGCGCTGGTGTTATTGATGATCTCAAACGTCTGCCCCGCGATGGGCGTAAAGCCGGCCGAGCCCCCCAAGGTTGCGCCGTTGAGATTAACGCCGCCGCCGGCGATAAGTTGGCTATAACCAGTTCCGGGCGTGGTGCCGTTAATGCCAACGTTGAATGCGGCGTCGCTGTTGAACGTCGCCGATGTGACGGTCAGCGTTCCGGCACTGGCGCTGGGCGAAATGCCAGCGCCTGTGCCCGCGACATTCACCACGGCGTTCACCGTGCCGGCGCCGGAAAGAATACCGGTGTTGCCGAGGGCAAGCGGGTTCGTGTTCGCAGGTGGCCCCACGACCGGCGTGGGAACAAGGTCGATGCCATTGGTCGCCGTAAGCGTGCCACCCGCCAGGCCCACGCCGCCGAGAACCGCGGTGTTGCTGTCGGACAACGTCACTGTTTGTGAGCCGACATTCAACGCGCTCGAAGTATTGATCGCGCCGGCGGTGCCATCGCCGAGCGTCAGCGGGCCGGTGGCTGCGACGGTTCCCAGAGTTCCTGTAATGGTTCCGTTGACGGTGCCGCTGATCGCGACGACGGCTTGTTTGTTGAACGTGATGCCTTCGTTGTAGTTGCCGTTGAGCACGGTCACCGTGCCGCCGACGGCCACGTCTTGAATGCCCTCGTTGATCCGTCCGGCCGCGCCGAACTCGGGGCTGATGGCGGCGGGGGCGACGGTCAACGCCGAGAAATCGGGCTGAAAGCCTGGCGTGGTCGGCGCGGTGTCGGTGCCGCTGTTGAGCCAAGGCGTGAAATCGACCTGGCCGGGCGTGGTCGAAACGACCGAGGCGGCGACCACCGTCGGATCGGCCGAGCCCCACCAGTTGGCCGAGGCGTCGACGGTGTTGCCTGAGCCGAGATCGCGGAACAGCAGCAGGTTGTGGGCGTTGTTCACGATGCTGTTGTCGCTGACCACCACGCCGGTGGGCGCGGTCTTGGTGTCCCCGATCAAAATGGCCGCCAGCGCCGCCGTGTTGTTGTGGACGTAGTTGTTCTCGATCGTATCGCCGCCGTTGGAGTGCTCGACATAAATGGCGGCATTGTCGCTCGACGAGTTATAGATTTCGTTGCCTTGAACCAGCGTGTTGCTGGCGTCGATGGTGATGCCGTCTTCGACAACGTCATGCACCACGTTGTCGAGCACCGAGCCGCCAGTCAGCGCGCGGTCGGCGCCGTTCTTAGCACCGACCTTGATCGCGTCGTTGCCGCCAAAGTTGTAAATCAGGTTGCCTTGAAAGGTGACGTTGAGGTTGGTGGCAAAGGGCACCGCGAAGGCATAGAGCGCCGAGTTCGTGGCGGCGGCCGACCCCAGGTCGTGTACTTCGTTGTCGCTGACCACGGCGCCCGGCGAGCTGCCGGCCGAGCCGCTGCCGATCTCGATGCCGGTGTCGCGCACGTCGTAGACATCGTTGTCGTTGACGACTGCGTTGGTGACGCCCTGAAAGCGAATGCCCTTGCCGGCGGCCGGGTCGACGGCGTGGTGCACGAAGTTGTCGAGGATCTGCGCGTTCGAGTAGACCGCCGCGGGGTTGGTGTCGATCACTTCGTCGAGCGTGTCGCGCAGGTCGAAGCCGTTAATCGTGACGTTGTTGGCGCCGATGACAAAAGTGTCGGCCACGGTGCCGCCGCCGTCGAGCACCGCTTCGTTCGGCCCGCCCTCGACGCGCGTCGAACCGGCGCTGGGCCGCGGATCGACGTTGGCCTGGGGGCCGAGAATCGTCAGCGGCGTGGTGACGCTGACGGGGGCAGAAAGCTGATACAGCCCCGCGGCCACTTGAATGGTGTCGCCCGACGCCGCCGCGTTCACGGCGGTCTGGATGTCGCTGAAGGCGTTGGTACCGAAGGTCAAGCCGGATTGCTGGTCGGGCTTACCGGAGTCCCAGGTGACGGTATCGCCGGCGCTCAGGCCCGGCGGGGCAACGTCGTTGGTAATGGCAAACGTCGGCGCGACGTAAAGCGTGGCCAGCACACGGCGGTTTTCGAGCAGCTCGACTGTCGGAGCGGCGAGTGCACGGCGCCGAGTATTCAGCGGGCCGGAGCGTTTGGCCGAACGGCGCGACGCCGCGCGCCGTGGGCGGGGGAAAAAAGAAGCGGGCAGGGAGGTAAATCGTGGGTGCATGTCAGGCGCCTTGCCTCAGGGTGGTGTAAATCGCGAGGGCGTATCATGGCCGGTTGATCGACGAGCGTCCTTCACTCGGGCGGAGCGTCCGCAGTTTATCAAACTCCCATAGTAGGTGCGGCGACGGGGCTGTCAATGAAAAAGCGGCGGAGCAGGGTTCAGGGTTCACGGAAAGGGTTCAGGGTTCAGGGTTCAGGGTTCAGGGTTCAGGGTTCAGGGTTCAGGGTTCAGGGTTCAGGGTTCAGGGTTCAGGGTTCAGGGTTCAGAATTTTTGTTCGACGTCACGAGGTTCATGCTGGCGGTTCCCCTTGAAAAGCGAGATTCTCACCTTTCGACGTGGCACAAGGATGCTGAACCCTGAACCCTGAACCCTGAACCCTTTTTTCACGCTTCGAGCACCTTGTTGCCAAATAACAACTGGTCGATTTCAGCCAGCCGAAAATCGCGGCGGCGGCCGATGCTGTCGTTGACCAGCCGCATGAGGGCTTCGACCTCGATAAACACGACGCCGCGGATGGGTGTGCCGGTCATAAAACCGGCCAGTTTCTCCAGATCGGCGTGGCGAAAACCGCGGCCGACCACGGCAAAATAGACGCGCTCGACGCCCGACTGCTGAAGCTCGCGCGTGTGGCGAGTGGCGTATTCGCAGAACTGCCGATCGTCGGTGCCCAGCGTGTAGCCGCGGCGGCGGACTTTGGCGTCGACGATCACCGCGAACCGTTCGGCCGCGGCCACCGCCAGGCAATCAGCCACCCGTCCGCAGCCCTGCCCGAGCTCGCGCACCTCAAAGCCGAGGCAGCGAAACGCCTCGGCGCAGCGCTGCTCAAAGAGCGTCGAGACAGGCGTGTGGGCGACTCCTTCGGCGCTGTGCGATCTGTAGGGAACGCCCTCTGTGGCGTTCCGCAGCCCGCAGGCCAAATGTTCGAGATCGCACAACGCGGCCGGCAAATAGGGAAACCGCGCCGAGGCCGAGCGAACCTGCGGCGGCGGACACCCGTCGGCATCGAGAGGCAATGGTGATTCGCTGGTTTCGGCTCGCGGCGGTTCGACGGCGGCGACGGACCGCGAGGATCGTGCCACACTTTGCGGCGGCAGCCAAAGCCGGTCTTCGCGTTCGGCCACCCGCCAGGCGATATTCAAAAACCGCGGGTCGCCGTTTTGCTCGCGGACGGTCTGCTCACTGATGGTGGTCAGCAGGTCGGCGCCGCCGCCGGTCGCAGCCCTACGGGCGGTACGCTCTTTCTTGGTCTCGCGGCTTTGCCGGCTGCGGTCGAAGCTGTCGATAGCCCATGTCCAGAGCGTGTCCCACCGCTTGCCACAACGGAAGCGCATCTTTTGGGCCAGCGGGTGCCTGGCATGGGCCGCCAGCCAATTCTCGACCTGGGCGGCAATGGCGAAGACGCGCTGCCGCGACAGCGCGTAATCGGCGGCGACGCGCTCGTGCGTCTCGCCCTCGATTCTGATTCGCTCATAAATCGCGCAGTTACGTGGGCCAGGCTGCCGTGCCGGGCGGCCTCCTTGGTTCGATGGCAGTTCGTTCATTTTTCGCCGGGGGGTTACCGTTGACATGAAAAGGGTTTCCGTTGACAGAAATAAAAAGTGTGTACAGGGTCGTGTAGCTCTAACTTGGCGGCCCTCTT
>DATFDL010000479.1:0-3207 GCA_035252155.1 Pirellulales bacterium
CGATTGGTTTGAGCCTGGTTTGGCTAGCCGCGTACGGCGTCGCAGTGACGGGCGTTTCGCGCGCGCGGCGGGGCGACGCGCTCCAGTGGCTCGCCCTGCAGCGACTCGTGCAGCGCGTTGCCGATTGGCAGCCGGGGCGGCGGCGCGAGTTTCGTTCGGCGGCCCAAGCCCAGCGGTGGTATGAGCTGCGGCGCGGCGCGGCGCTGGCCCCGTGCTATGTGGGCCTGCTGCTCGTCATGCTGATGCCGATCTTATTCATTGAGCAAAGCACGGGCACGGCCAAGTGGCACCTGGCGTTGGCCGCGCTCGGCATGCCGCCGCTGATGTTCGCCTTTTTTGGCGCCACGCTGGGCAAGCCCGATCCCTGGACCAAATCGCCGATCTCCAGCTTTTTGGCAACCCGCCCGCTTTCGTGCGCCCACCTGGTAGCTGCCAAGTTCCGCGCGGCGGTCGTCACGAGCCTGCTGAGCTGCGGCATGGCGTTGGCGTTCCTGGTGGTTTGGCTGTTGTTTGCCAATAACCGCGAGGCACTCGTCCGGCTTTGCCAAGGAGTCTCGCCCATCAAGATCAGCGCCATCGCCGTAGCGGGACTCGTCGGTTGGTGGGCCTTTACCTGGAAGAGTCTGGCCGAGAGTTTTTATATCGGTCTGACGGGGCGCGAA
Source organism: Pirellulales bacterium (assembly GCA_035252155.1). GTDB lineage: Bacteria > Planctomycetota > Planctomycetia > Pirellulales > JAICIG01 > JAICLL01. Next base: position 663 of record DATFDL010000479.1, read on the forward strand.
TGGGTAGTCAACGTGGCCGGCATCGCGTTTGGCGGGCTGTTTTTGGTGCTGCTCGGGGGTGGGCTCTGGCTTTATTTCTATCCAGATTTATTGCCCGCAGTCATGGCTTGGACGCCGTGGCTGCTTGGCGCGGCGCTCGCCGCGAAGGCTGGCCTGGCCGCGTGGACGATTTCGGGCCTCCATCGTCGCCGGCTCGTACCGGCAAGTCAGCTCATGCAGCGGCTTGCGGCGTGGTGCGCCATTGTCGCGGTATCGTCTAGTTGCGCGATCTGGCTGCTGCCGCGCGTGTGGGCGACGCCGTGGCAGCTCATCGCGGGCTGCGTGTTCCTAGTGCCGTTGTCGCGGCTGGCCGCGGCCCCGCTGGCACTGGCCTGGAACCGGCATCGGTAGCCTTGCCGCGCGTTTGCAGAGCGGCGCTCATGTGTGTCTAATGAATGCTCCCCTCTGACTGCGGAATTCGTCCATGCTGGCGCCCCAGACCACCCGCCGACGAATCAGGCCGGGCGTCGTGCTGCTCGGCGGCGTGGTGGTGTTGATCTTGCTTTTCGTGGCGGCGCTGGCCATCGGCTGGTTGGCCGCCAAGCAGCGCGTCCGGGCCGAGCTGGCCCGCATTCGGGCGGCTGGCGAGCCGGTGTCGCCCGAAGATCTCGAAGCCTTCTATCAAAAACCGCCGTCCGACCGCGACACCACGCAGCTTTGGCTCGACGCGATCGCGGCCCTCGATACGCCGGAATTCCATCGCGACGTGCAGGACGTGCCTTCGCTCACCGAGATGGGTGAAGAACTGCCGAGCGTCGGCGAACCATGGCGTTGGCAACCGGCGTTCGAATCGCTGTTGGCCACGTATCACGAGCCGCTGGAGAAAATGCACCGCGCTGCGCGGCTCGGCGGGGCCGCGCGGTATCCGACCAATTTTTCGGCCAGTTATCCGGCGTCGCTGCCGCACCTTAAGCAACTTCCCACGTGCGTCAGGCTGCTTCTGCTCGAATGCGAGCTACGGGCGCGACAGGATCAGCCGAGCGCGGTTGCTGACGCGATTGAGACGATGTTTGCCGCCGGACAGAGCATCGAGGACGAGCCGATGCTCGTCTCGCAACTTGTGCGGCTGCGGCTCGACGTCATGGCCCGCTTTCAATTGGAGCGGCAGCTTTCCAACGCGCGATTTTCCGACAACGACCTGGCACGCCTCGATCGCCGCTTGGCGGCCATCGACTACCCCGCATCGTTCCACCGGGCGATGCTGGGCGACCGCGCGAGCATGGGGTACTTCGTCGATCCGTCGGCGCTGGGACCGCTGGCCCCGAACGCGCCATCGGCCCTGTTTCGACCTGTTGATCAACTCGTTTACTTAAAGTCGATGCAGAAGGTCGTGGCGGCGTTTCAAACCAGCGGCACAGATCTGAGTGACGCCGTGGCCGAAATTGAAGACGAGGTGGCGCAACTTGCCGACGAGCCGCTCGCCAGCCTCCGGTATCCCATCTCGATGGCGTCGTTTAGTTGGATTCAGGGTGGCGCTACGGCGGTAAACCAAGCAATTGCTGGTCGCGACTCGGCGCGGGCCGCCGTGGCAATCGAACGGTTGGCTGCGGCATGGCGAACGACCGACTACGTTGGACGCTTTGGTTCCCGAGTTTTTGCCCGCAGTGCCGCTCGATCCGTTCGACGGTAAACCGTTGCGTTATCGCCTTGATGCGCACGAATATAGGCTCTATAGCGTTGGTTCTGACGGAATTGATCAAGGCGGGCAAGAGGATCAGGTGCCGCCTGACTTGGTTTTTCGCGTGCGAATGAGTAATCCGCCCGCACCGGAATGAACAACGCAATCAAAAGCGGCACTCCGCATTCCCCGCTCCGCACTGCCCATGTCCCGCGCCGCCCCTGCCGAGCCCAACACCGACGATCCGCTGGCCGGCATTTGGCTCGAACCGGTCCGCAGCCTGAAGCGGCGGGCGATCGTCGTGGCGGGGCTGTGCCTGCTGGCGCTGGTGGGCACGTCGGGCTGGGGCATGAAAGCGGCCTTTTGCCTCTCGCTGGCCCTCTGGGTGGGCAGTTTTCGGCAGGCCCGCGTGCTCGACGGCCATTTCTGCCGCGAGCTGTATGTGATGTTCGCGCGAGTCCAGTCGAAAAAGTGGAAGTTCGAGCGCTTTGTCCGCATCGAGACTTCGCTCGAAGACAGCCCGTTCGATAGTTTCGCGCGGTTTTCGCGCAGCGGCGAGCTGCTCGATCGGGCCTGGCGGTTCTTCGATGCGTGCGTGCCGTGGTTTGGCGGCGACTACAAGCTCTGGCTTCGAGCGGCCACCGGCAAGCGCGTGCTCGCCTGGCAAGGCAGCCGCGACGAAGATTTTCAAGACAATGTGCGCCTGATGGTTCGCGCCACCCGCCTGCCGGTCGAACGGCGCTGAGCATGCACATGGGGACATGTCTGATTATGCGTAATGCCAATCTTGGCATTCCGGCAAGATGCCGCCGGCTTGCCCGGCTGGAGTTTCACGTTGGCCATCTAAATCGGCGGCCGCAACGCGCCCTCTTTCCACTTCTCCGACGG
>DATFDL010000480.1:0-8645 GCA_035252155.1 Pirellulales bacterium
TTCCTCGACAGTGCCAAGCTCGACGAAATCAAGCACGCCCTCGAGGTGTGGGATCTCGACGGACTGACGACCAATCCGCGGCATATCCAGCAGTCGGGCAAGCCGTTTCGGCGGGTGATCGAAGAGATCGCCCGGCTGTTCGAGGGCACCACCAAGCCGGTCAGCGTCGAGGTCAATCCGCATTTGAACGATTGGCAGGCCATCATCGCGACGGGGACCGAGCTGGCGCAGATTTCGCCGAACTTTGTCATCAAGGTAGGCGCGGGCGAGCCGGGATTTCGGGCATTGCGCGAGTTGGCTTCGCGCGGCGTGCGCACCAACGCCACCCTGATCTTCTCCGCCGCCCACGCCTGGCACGCCATGCGCTGCGGCGTGACGTATGTCAGTCCCTTCGTCGGCTGGAAAGAGGCGCACGGCGATGACGCGAGGTCGCTTGTCTCGGAAATCGTGCGCATCCGCGACAACTATTCGTATCCGACGCTGGTGCTGGCGGCAGCGATGCGCAACAGCCGGCAACTGGTCGAGGCGGCGTTGGCCGGGGCCGACTGCGTGACGGCGGCCATGAGCGTCTACCAGGAAAGCTTTGCACATCCCTACACCGACGCCGGCAGTGAGCTGTTTGCTCGTGCCTGGGATGCAACGCCGCGGGAGTAAAGGTGGATCCAATGCGATTTCGTTGTAGTTTGCGGCGGCGTGACGACGGCCGCTGGTCGATCCGGCACTCGGGCGAGGCGGGCGTGGTCGAAACTTCGGCCGACACGCGCGAGGCCGCTTTGGAAAAAATGCGCGGCGAGCTCCGCTATCGGCTCGAGCTATGCCCGTGCAGCGGAGAGTCGTATCAACACATCGAGATCGAGCTTGACGCGGCGGAAGGCAAGTAGGGCACGCCTCACCAGCGCGGCAGGTCGGCCTCAAACGCGGCGAACATTTGAACCCATCGGTGGGACTCGCTTCGCTCGGCCCGCCCTACAACTTGCAACCTTTGCTCCGAACATTATCTCCCATCTTTTTGCCCTCCATTTTTTGCCTGCCGTCCGCCCCGCATGACCGGTGAACACGTCACATTTGACCGGTCGGTGTTTGCGACGTAGGGTTTGGTTGGCCGACGAACGAGACGCACTTCCGCGTTCGGCGGCCGAAAAGCACGGCCCGACGCAACCGTTCAAAGGGCCACAAAAAGGCTAACGATTGCGCCGGGCCGGGCGTGCCGGAAAGGCTTGCCATGTCGCAATCGACTCCCACGAGGCAGCGGGCTGTCCGCACGCGCCGAGGCGCGGTGGCGGTCGAAGCGGCGTTTGTGCTGCCGCTGCTGGTTCTGTTGCTCTTCGGCGCTTGGGAAGTGGGCCGCTATCTCGACGCGGCCCAAATCGCCGCCAACGCCTGCCGCGAAGGAGGCCGCCAGGCATCGACCGGCCTGAAATCGGCCGCCCAGATTCAAGCCAATGTGCTTGAATATCTCTCGGCCAACAATGTCTCGACCAGCGGGGCGACCGCGCAGGTGGCCAACCTGACCAGCGGACTCGACCCGACCGCGGCCAATCAGCTCGATCAATTGCAGGTGACGGTCACGGTGCCCGTGGCCAACATCCGCTGGCTCAATAGCAGCTTTTTCACCAGTGCCGGCAGTCTGTCGTGGTCGTCGATCTGGTCGTCGATGCGCGACGTGCCGGTGAACGTGAATACCAGTATTCCGCCGGAGTAGTCCATTGTCGTCTTTCGCTCCGCGAAAGAACGCTCCATTCGCTCCGCGAACGACGATTATCCGAAAAGCTCGGTGGCTGGTGCAGAGTGTAACGATGCCCCGGCAGAGAAAGGCCGGGGCATCGCCAAGGCTCTGCCCCAGCCACCGGATGCGAGGGGTTGCATGCGGACTCGAATTCATGATCACCTGAATTGCCGCCGGGGAACCGCCGTTGTCGAAACGGCGCTGGTGCTGCCGGTGGTGCTGATGCTGTTCTTCGGCATCTTCGAGTACGGCAAGTTTCTTTCGACGCAGCAGGTGATCGAAGACGCCGCTCGGGCCGGGGCGCGATACGCCGTGGTCAACACATCGACCGTCACCGCTCAGCAAGTGCAAAACTTCGTGACCAATAAGCTCTCGACCGTCGGCTCGTGGATCAACCCCACGGTGACGGTCTACCAGGTCGATCCGGCGACGGGCAATAACTTGGGCACGTGGACCAACGCCACGTTCGGCCAGTCGATCGCGGTGCAAATCAAGGGCACGTACACGCCGCAGTTCGCGTCGATTCTACACATGCCCGTCAGCTTGCCGGTGCAGACGCAGGCGATGATGACGAGTGAAGCGAACTGAGGGTTCAGGGTTCAGGGTTCAGAAAAAGGGCGTCCCCCATGAGTCAGCAAGATTCGGCCACCCGAAATAGTCTGTCTGCGGAAGAGCGAGACGAATACGATCATCGCCGGGGCATCGCCAAGGCTCTGCCCCAGCCACCGAGACGCGGACCATCGCGCACCTCGCGTCACAACCGTCGGGGCAATGTGCTGGTGATGACGGTGCTGGGCCTCATTCCGTTCTTCGCCTTGGTGGCGTTGGCCGTCGATCTGGGAATGCTGTCGCTGGCCCAGACGCAATGCCAAAACGCCGCCGACCTGGCCGCCATGACCGGCGTCCGCACGCTCAACGGCAGCGCAGGCAACAACTCTTCGGCCGCCCCCACGAACGCGCTGAACATAGTCAACCAAAATACCATTCTTTCGGCGCCGGTCGATCCCGATACGGTCAACATTCAACTCGGCCGCTATGTGTATGACGACACGCAGCAAAAGTTCGTACCGCAAATTCCCGGTCCCGCGGGCCAGAACTACACCTTGGTGCAGGCCACGGTCAATTACACGGGCAGCTACGCTTTTGCCAAGGTGCTGGGGCTGAACACGTACAACCTGACGGCGACGGCCCAGGCCGTGCATCGCCCCCGCGACGTGTGCATCGTGCTCGACTTCTCCGGCTCGATGAACAACGAAAGCGATCTCTGGAACTGCGAAGGGTATTTGGGCAACATGATCGGCACGCCCAACAACACCGAGGGCGTCTTTCCGCTGTTCGGGCATTATTCGTCGGTAGGCGCCGCCAATCTGCAGCAGACCAACAACAGCAACTCGCTGGTGGGCGAGTGCAACATCAGCCAACCGGCCGCCGGCACGCCCGCCATGGTGAACGATTTTGTGCAAAGCGGCCACGGCGTGTCGCCCGGCGTCTCCGCGTTTTTCAGCGAGCCCGACTCGAACGCCGCCAACCCGCAGGGCGACAACTATCTCTTCGCCAACCAAAACACCGGCGGCAACTACGCCGAAACCGTCGCCGACGTGACGGGCAGCACGGCCCGCAACAGCAACTTTGAAAACAACGGATACAAGTATTACACCGGCGATGCTTCGAACGGCTATACGGTGGGGCCGCGATATTGGGGTAAGACGTTCTTCATCTGGCCGCCCGACCCCAAAAACGACTGGCGGTCGAAATTCTTCATCGACTCGACGACCGGTCAGCCGTTGACCGACAACACCAAGCTGTGGGACTCAGGCGGCCACTGGAAGCTGCCCGGCAACAGCAGCTACACGATCAACTACGCCGCCATCTTGAACTGGCTGCAAACCGACGGGCCAAACCCGTTTCCATCGCAACTGCGCGCCCCGCGGATGCTGTATTACAGCTACATCCCCAGCGATGTGCCGGCCAGCGCCTACAACTGGTCGAATGGTAACATTCAAATTACCGACTCGAGCCAGCGGTTTTGGAAGGAATATATCGACTTCACGTTGGGCGTCTGGAAAGACCCTGATGGCAACGTGCAGACGCCGGGCAATCCTTCGTGCAGCTATGGCCCCGACTTTACCTGGGGCACGATCCAAGTCTCGTCTCCACCCGGCGGCGGCAAATACATGAACTATCTCGACAACCCCAAGCGGCCCCGCCACCGCTTCTGGTTCGGCCCAATGACGATGGTGCAATACATCACCGACACGGGGCTGGCACCGGGCACGTTCCACGACATCTCGATGTTTGCCGCCAAGATCGGCGTTCAGTCGGCCTTGCAAGACATCCAGACGAATCATCCCAACGACCTGGTGTCGATGATTCTGTTCAGCCGGCCGCATTTTCAGAACGAGTCGATCGACGCGGGAGCCTTCAATAGCGCTCAATACAACTTGGGCAACGACTACAACGCCATGATGAACGGGCTGTGGTACGCCCCCAACAGCGCCGGCATCGACGTGACGCCGTGGGACCCCAACGGCTTGCAATGCCCGCATTCGCACGGCGATTACAACGCCAACACCTGCTCAAACTACGGCTTCATGCTGGCCCACAACCAGTTTTATAGCGACGCCAATCTGGCGGCGCAGGGCAACGGCGGCGGCGGCCGCAAAGGCTCGAACCGGCTGATCATCTTCGAGACCGACGGCATGGCCAACGTGGCCGTCGATTATTCGGGAAGCTGGAACGGGCAGTATTACAACATCGGCGGCAGCACGCCGCTGAACCAATCGGGCACGAACGCGGCGACCGCCGTCACCGACTGCGTCAACCGGCTGGTGGCCCTGACGACCGACACGGTCAACGGACCGGGCTTTTCGACGCCCAGCAAACCGGTGACCATCCACTGCCTGGCGTTTGGGGCGATTTTTCAGCCCGACGCCCCGGCCAGCTACCAATCGCCCGCCGTGAGCTTGTTGCAGTCGGTATCGTCGGCCGGGCAGACGGTGTTTCCCAGCTCCGCCTCAGACCCGGCCAACGGCTACAAATGGGTCGTGGGCGACTTGCCCACTCGCCAAGCGAAGCTGCAGCAGGCGTTTCAGACGATCATGAACAGCACGGTGGGCGTGTCGCTGATTCAGTAATCTGTTACCTCGCTGGCGGTCGCCAGCCGCAACGCGATGCGACAGGCCTGCTCGAAGGAAGTGATGTCGAGCTGCTCGCCCGTCGTGTGAACGTTGTGTTGGCCGCAGCCGAGCGTGACCGTGGGGATGCCTCGGGCGGTGAGCCAATTGGCGTCAAGGCCGCCGTTGGTGATCGCCCGATACGGAGAACCGCCTGTCCGGCGTACCGCGGCTTCGGCCGCTAAGACACACGGCTCCTGGTCGTCGAGCCTAAACGCTTCGTAATCGAGCCGGCTGTTGACCGTCGCCTTGGCCGAGACGCCGACGGCGTTGCGCACCGTATCGGCCGCGTGTTGAAACGCTTGCTCGAAGGCGGTCAAAATCTCGCGGCGAAATTCGGGATCGTGGCTGCGGCACTCGGCCCGCAATTGCACGCGGTCGGTCACCACGTTGGTGGCCGCTCCACCTTGAATCACCCCGATGTTGCTGGTGCCATGCCGCTCGCCGCGGCGGACGTCGCCCAGCCAGCCGCCCGCTTGCAGTTTGGCGATCGCCAGCCCGGCCGCGGTGATGGCGCTGACACCTTGCTCCGGCGCGCCGCCGGCGTGACTGGCCACCCCGGTGATCTCGATCGTCATCCGGTAGGCGCCGGTCGCGCCGATTGTGAGTTTTTCGGCGGGCCCGCCGTCCCAGTTGAACGCCAGACGCGGCTTTCGCAGTAGCGAAAGTTTGGCGAAGCGAGCGCCGTACAGACCGACTTCCTCTTGCACCGGCCAGAAGAACGTGAGCGGTGGATGCGGCAGCCGGCGGCGCACAATCTCGAGCGCGGCGGTGAGCACGACGGCGCAGCCCGCCCGATCGTCCGCGCCCAGCCCTGTGGCCGGGTCGGCCGAGTGGAGCGCGCCGCGCTTGCGCACCGGCCGGCAACCCACGCACAGCGGCACGGTGTCGAGATGGGCCATCAACAACCGCCGCGGAGCGCGCAGCGTGCCGGGCAACGTTAGCACCAGGTTGCCCACTTGGCCATCGTAGGGCGTGTGGCGATGGGCGTCGTCACTGGTGATGGCCGAGGCCGGCACGCCCGCCTTGCGCAAGTGCCGCGTGATGGTTTCGGCGACGCGCCGTTCTTCGCCGCTTTTGCCTGGGATGGCCATCAACTCCACGGCCCGGGCGAGCGCGGCCTTCAAGTCAGGTTCGAGTGAATCGAGCTGCGCGGGCTTCGGCGCGCGTCGCGGCTTTGTTTGCGTGGGCATGGGTGGCTGGGGACTAGGGGCTGGGGACTAGGGGCTACGTAGCTGTTATGCTACCGTCTCCTGAGAGCAGTGGTCAGGGGAGACGGCCTCCTTGGAATTAAACCATGAGACAGACGACGAATAAACGGAATGAATTCCGTTCTACGAGTTGTGTTCATCCCAGCAGGTGGTGGAAAGCGGTCTGCGGCGCGGTGGCGGGCGCGATTGTGGCCAGCGCGGCGACCTGGGCGGTCGGCCTCAAGGAGCCTGATGCCGCCAATCCGGTGGGCGAAAACTTTTGGCCCTCGGAGTTCGGCCCGGACGATCAGAGCGGGGCTGCCAACCGCATCACGCCGCAAAAAGTGACGGGCGCCGCCCGGCTGATCAAAACCGGGCAGGTCTATCAGCTAGGCCGGCTCTATGAGCACGGCATGCCGATCCCCGGCAAACGGCACTTCAGCCTGACCATTCCCGGACTGCCGACGGGCCTGCCCAGCGGTACGAACCAGATGGTCTCGAACGATGAACTGGTCAGTGGCGAGATCGGGCAGGTGGGCACACAGTTCGACGGGCTGGGCCACGTCGGCATGCGGATCGACGGCGAAGACTATTTTTATAACGGCAACAAGCTGTCGGAATTCGGCGATCCCTACGGGCTGAAAAAGCTGGGCGTCGAAAACGCCGGCGTCTTCTTCACGCGCGGCATTCTGCTCGACGTGTGCGCGCTGCGGAGCGGTGACCGCCTGCCCGCCGGGCATGTCATTTCGCCGGACGAGCTGGAGTCTTGCCTGCGCCGGGCGAAGCTCAAGCTCGAGCCCGGCGACGTGGTGCTCATCCGCACGGGACACGGCAAGCTGTGGATGAACGACAACGAGGCTTACGGCGCCGGCGAGCCGGGCCTGGGGCTGGAGGCGGCTAAGTTTCTCACCGATCGCAAAGTCGCCTTGATCGGCGCCGACAATTGGGGCATCGAAGCCGTGCCCTTCGAGCGCGACGGGCTATCGTTCCCGGTCCACCAATGGAACCTCGCCAAGAACGGCGTCTATCACTTGGAGAATCTCGATCTGGAGCAGCTCGCGGCCGACCGGGTCTCTGAGTTTTGCTTTGTGTTTTGCCCGTTGCGTCTCAAAGGCGCCACCGGCTCGCCCGGCAACCCTATCGCCGTGCGCTGAAATCGGTTTTGCGCGATTATTGTTCCGTTTGAAGCTGGTAACCGACCATGTGGGACAGCCGCCCTCGGCTGTCTCGCGGTCGCCTTTGGCGACCACCTCACAGCCGGGGGCGGCTGTGCCACACCGGCGGCATTCTCGCTGGGAGCCTGCCAGGGCGGGAGCTTAGTTCTGAACAAACCGTTCGCGCACCCACGCCCGAAACCCGCGCCCCCAAGCGCTCTCGTCGGCCGCGACTTCAAATTCCAAAAACGGCTCGTTCTCGCGCAACTGCTCGTACAACTCCCAGGAAACTCCCGAAAGCACGATGCGGTGTTCGCCGGTCAATGCCACTTCTTCGATGATCGCCATTGCAAAAGCCTCGTTCAGCCATCGCCCAATTGGATTCGTTCCGCCTGAATTCACTATAGATCGTTGCCGGCCGTGCGTCGACGAGGAGCCGGCCTGGCTCCTTAGGAGCGGGCGAAAAATAACTTCGACCTACAGATCCCTCTCCCTCCGGGAGAGGCTAGGTGAGGGCCAAAAAAATTGCCGAAGTTGTTTTTCGTCCGCTCCCTACTCGGGCAGCTCCATCCAATGCTGCGTGCCGGTGTGGGACGCCTCGACGGTATTTGCCGAGCCGGTCGGCGGCGCGTCGAACGATTTGCCGTCGAGCTGAATGGTAAGCGTCGCCGCCGTCAGGCAGAACACGCCGTACGACCACTCTCGGTCGGAGCATTCCAGCAGCAGTCCCAGTTCGGGGTTGGTGCCGTTGGCGAAAACAAACATCGCTCCGTCCAAAACGCCCGCCGCCACGTCGTCGTAGCGATCGATCGGCTGGGCGAGCAAGCGATATTCGTCTTTCACGCCCTGCCACTCCCCCTGGGCGGTAAAGCGCCGCGCGAGCTGGCGCAGTTGCCCCAAGCGAGCGCGCTTCGTGTCGGCGGGTTCCGGCGCGTCCTCCAGCCGCCTCATGGTCAGCGCGGCGCTGGCAGGCCTCCAAGCAATGCCGCGAGAGTTTTTCATCTCGAAGGTTAAGGGCGAGAGCGAGACAAATTCATAGCTCAATACCGCCCTTGCCTCGCGGGACGGATAGATTTCGAGCGTGACAATCGCCAAGGGGCGGCCTGTTTCGCCCAATCTCCAGGCGGTGGCGTCGAGCAGGGCCTGGACGCCCTTGTCGCCCGGCCGTGTCTGGTCGTTGTATCGCAGGAGTGGTTTCTCGCCAAATTTCAAGCCGGCGGGCGGCTCGACTTGCGACGAGCGCAGTTGAAAATCGTCGATCAGCGTTCGCATCAGTTCGAGCCGTGCTTTCGCGGCCCGATTGGCTTCCGACGCTTCCGGTTGTTCTTCGGCCCCGCCCAACGTGGCGGCGGGAAGCAAGAGGATCAACGCGACGATCTGCCTAATTCGACGAGAATGCATA
>DATFDL010000481.1:0-2045 GCA_035252155.1 Pirellulales bacterium
CTCCGCGAAAGAACGTTCTTTCGCGGAGCGAAAGGCGACAATTTGTCCCGAGTCCACCTCGCGAATCAGGTGATGTGTCAGTAATAGATCGCCGGCCTGGGCGATGGTTGCCAGCGGCAAGCCCGATCGCTGGGCGATGTCGAGCAACGAATGCCCGCCGTCAGACAAATTGAGCACCCACAAGATGGCGCGTTCGATGTCGCCGCGGTCGGCCTTGCCGCCGAGCGTCGCGTACAACCCCCGCCGGCCAAGCTGCGGCTCGCCGTAGGGATGGCGATTGAAATACGTGCGATCGCGTTCGAGTACCTCCACGATCGAAATGCACGTGGCCAGCGATTCGGCCAGGCTCACGGGGCTCACGAAGTCGAGATTGTCCGCCGAAGTGTGATATTCGGCGAATTCGCCATGCGGCGTGCGCATCAGGCAGCCGATGGGCAGATTGAAACCTGGCGAGCAATACTGGCGTTCGTCGTAGCCCAGCGGCGCGAAATCGAGCAGCCGATGACCGCCGGGCGAGTGCCCAAGCACGTGCACCGCGGCCCGGTCGATGGCGGCGTCGCCGCGGCGGCTGCGCTTGTACGTGAACTTGCCCCGATCGCCCAGCAGCGTCAGCACCAGTCCGTGCTTGATGCGGTCGAGCGACCCTTGGTGGCGGCTCAGCCAGACCAGCGGCCCAATGGTGGCGGGCACAAACATAAACCGGTAACTGTAGCGCCGTGGGGACTGCGAAAGATGTTGCGCCAGAAACGCCGCGACAGCCACGCCCGACAGGTTGTCGTTGGCAAGCGAGGGATGACAGACGTGGCACGAAAAAAGGACTTCGTCGGTGCTTTCGCCCGGCAGATAGTATTCGCCGTAGCTCAGCGAGCCATCGAGATGTTCCGCGTCGATCAACACGTCATACTCGACGTCGTCGCCGCGGCGCTCGAATTCGAGCCACTCGCGATATGCGATGCAGAATCCCCAAGTGGGTTGATAATACGAGGTCCGGTAAGGGATCCATTCGGGCCGGTCGGGCAGCGTGTGCACGTGCTTTTTCAACTCGCGCCACGGCATCCGTTGCTCGATTCCCACGCTGTAATTGACCACGTGCAGATTCGAGTTGCGGTAGTCGATCCTCCGAACGCCACTCGCATCTTTAACGTACGCATCGCGGATCCGCCATTCTTGCGGCACGGTCCAGTCAAACGCCCGGGTGCCGGTGGGCACTTCGTGGATCGTCAGCGGCAGCCGCTCTTGTAGGATGGCGAGCGTCTGGCGCACACCGGGGCCGGTGAGACTGCGGCAGAGCGGATAAAGCCGGGCTACCAGCGCGTGGAGCTCGTCGCCAACAGCCATCGTAGACATCACGCTCCGCGTGATGACGCCGTCGCCGTCAGGCGACCATGCCGCCGAACGACGGCCGCCGTGGCGCACATCTTCCACCGGATCACAGGTTCTGGCTTCAAGAGACATAGTTCGGCCAATGGCGATCTTTTTCAGAAATGATGGTTACCGGCAACGGCCAGCGGATGGCGAAGCCCGGATCGTCGTAGCGCACGCCGCGCGCGGCCGCGGGATCATAAAACGCAGACATCTGATAAAACATTTCAGTGCCGTCCAGCAGCGTTTGATATCCCTGGGCGCAGCCGGGCGGCACATAGAGCGTGCGCCGATTGTCGGCCGACAGCTCGACGCCGATCCAGCGGCGGTAGCTCGGCGAATCGTGCCGCAGATCGACCGCCACCACGTAGGCCGCCCCGCTGGTCGCCCGCACCCACTTGGCCTCTTCATGCGGCGCGCGCTGATAGTGCAAGCCTCGCAGCGTGCCGCGCCGCGTGCTCAACGCGATGCTGGCTTGCACCGGCGGCCGAGCGCAGCCGTGAGCGGCGAACTCGCGCTCGCACCCGACACGGGCAAAAAACCCCCGCTCGTCCGTCAAGCGTTCGACGTCGCTCAGCCAGGCGCCGGAGATTTCGGTGGGTGTGAAGTGCACTGGAATCTCAGGTGGATGTGGCTTGCGGTTTCTGATCGATTTTGACAACAAAGCCGTAATGTCCTCATCA
>DATFDL010000482.1:0-6715 GCA_035252155.1 Pirellulales bacterium
ACCGCGCCGCCAGCCTGAGCACTCCGGCGACGCTGACCAGCGGCGTCGGCAACTACTCGGTTACTGCCGGCCTGGGAACGCTCAGCGCGACGAACTATACGTTCGCCCTCGTCGATGGAACGCTCTCGATCACGCCCGCCACGCTCACGGTCACCGCTGACGACAAGACCAAGGCTTACGGCCAGGATAATCCGCCGCTGACGGATTCAATCACCGGGTTGGTAAATGGCGATCCGGCGAATGTGGTCAGCGGCGCGGCCAGCCTGAGCACCCCGGCGACGCTGGCAAGCGGCGTCGGCAACTACTCGGTTACTGCCGGCCTGGGAACGCTCAGCGCGACGAACTATACGTTCACCCTCGTCGATGGAACGCTGACGATCAGCCCGGCTACTCTCACCGTGACAGCCGATGACAAGACGAAGGTCTTCGGCTCGGCCAACCCGCCGCTCACGGACACGATCACGGGGTTTGTCAACGGCGATACGTCGAACGTGGTCAGTGGTGCCGCCAGCCTGAACACCACGGCGACGTCGACGAGCACCGTCGGCAACTATGCGATTACGGTCAGCCCAGGCACGCTCAGCGCCGGCAACTACGTATATGTTTTCGTCCCGGGCACGTTGGCGGTCACCGAGAGCACCGCTCAAGAAACGCTCAGCGGCGCGGGCCTGGCGGCCAACGGCTTCGAGCTGTCGCCGTTGGTCAACATACCCGTCGCCACTTTCGTGTCGTCGTCGGCGTCGGAGCCTGGCAGCGCCTTCACGGCGACAATTCATTGGGGCGATGGAGCAAGCTCGCCGGGAACCGTCAGCCCGTTCGGCGGCCCCTTCACGGTAACGGGTTCACATACCTACAGCGACGAAGGTAGCTTTGCCGTAACCATCGACGTGGCTGATTCCGCGGCGTCGACGACCATTGTCGCCATCGCAGCCATCCAGGAGGAACTGCTGCGCGAGGGGACGCCCGGCAGCGCCGATCAAAGATACATCAGCGAGATCTATCGCGATGTATTGGGCCGCCAGGCCGAACCGCAGGGGCGAGATTTTTGGGTCAGTCATCTGGAGCGTGGCGACAGCCGGGCCAAGGTGGTGCAAGACATCCTGGCCGCGATGTCCGAAGAATACCACCTCGAACTGATCAACGCCGACTTCAATCGCTACCTACAGCGGGCGCCCGACCCGGCCGCCATGCAGTATTTCACCGGGCTATTGGACTCGGGCGGCGACGCCGGACGGTTGGACGCCATTCTGGTTTCGTCGCCGGAATACTTTAGGCTGCACGGCGGCACGCTCGACGGCTTCGCCGACGCCCTGTTCCGCGACGCGCTGAATCGGCCGGTCGATCCCGCGGCCCTTTCCGCTATGAACAGCCGCGCGGCCCAAGGCGCCACCCGCGCGCAGATGGCCGACGTGGTTTTTAGCAGCGAGGAATACCGGCGCGACCTCGTGGGTGCCTGGTACCAACGGTATCTCGATCGTACTGCCGACGCGGCAGGCTTGGCGACTTACACCGCGCAGCTCGATGCCGGCGCGCCCGCCGAGCACGTGATCGCCGCCCTGCTCAGCGCCGGTGAGTTCGTCGGCAAGATTTAATCACCCATTTTCTGGTCCGACCCGAAAAGCTTCGAAACGATTACGCCACCGTAGTCATCACGCTCCGCGTGATGTTGACGCCGTAGGCGTCGGGGCATCACCCGGAGCGTGATGGCTACGGTGGTCATTGGGCGACGAGCCCCGATCGGCGGCGGCAATCGCGCCGCGCGCCGCGTGTCAATCGCGTGATAGGTGTCAATGGCCATAAATCCAACGCAATGCCCCAAGGCAGTTCTCCGGCCGACCGGCGATAGGCTTGGTGAAACTTCGAGGCATCGAGCGAGGTATAAGCTTATATACGGGCGAAGTATTTCCTGCGTGCCGGAATGATGCGAAAGCGCTTGCGTAAACGGCCGTTGATGCGTTCACCGTGCGCTGCAACCACTTGCTTGGCGGCATGTTAGGCAGCGCGACTTGCGGTCAGGGGGCTTGTTCTTAGCAAGTCGTCGCTGGGAAGTGGGCCGATGTTGCTTGTCGACGGCGAACCATTGGAACCGAAAGCCGCCTCGACCCCTCAGAAGTAGTACGATGCGCACGGCCGTGCGCATCGGGGTGCGAACCGCGATTTGGGGCGTTCTCGGGAAGAGCTTGCTATCCCTGCGTCTGCTGTTGCACGGCGGGGCCGAGCTCTTTGGTGGCCTGCGGCACGCCGGCGGTTTCGGGCGTGACCAGCCCCATCGAGACCTCGAAATCTTTCAGCGCCTGATCGGCCATCGCTTTTTCGGCGGCTTGCTCGCGCTGGATGTCTTCGATGCCCTCGCCCGAAAGGTCGGTCGCCACGCGGGCCTTGGCCCGGTTCAGGCCGATCTTGTCTTGCAAGACTTGCTCGATCTGCCCGAAGTCGGTCGTCACGTCGAACTGAAAGCTGGTGGCCAGCTTGGCCATCTCGGCCTCGGCGCGGCTCATTTTAAGTTCGGCGTCGTACTTTTTGATTTTGTTCTGGATTTCGTTCAGCTTGCCGCTGGCGTGTTTGATCTTCGTCAGGTTGTTGTTGTAGGCCGCTTCGTGCATGGCCAGTTGCGATTGGTTCTCTTGCAGGTCGTCCTTCGCCTTTTTCATTTCTAGGGCGAACTTGGCGGCGGTCTCACGATCGCCGGCCTGCAAGTAGGACTTGATCTTGGCTTCCAGGCGGCTGACGTGCTGCTGATCGTTGGTGACTTGCCGGTTCACGCGCTCGACCAAGGCGCGATACTGCTCCAAGCCCTCGCGGCCTTCCTTGAGTTGGGCGACGGCCCGATCGTATTCATATTGCATCTGGGCGATCGGATCAGAGGTCCAAAAGAAGTTGGCCAGCTTGTTGATCTGGGCGGCCAGAGAATGCCAAAGTTTGCCGATAATCATGCGTTTGCACCTCGCGAGATGTTTTGAGCTATCTCTATACACCTGCCCCCCGAGAGTGTCAAATTTCGGCCTTCGCGGCCCGGGCGGTCCGGACGGCCATCTTGCGGGCCGTAAAGCTTCGCCCGGCTTACCCGGCTTGTCGTTGCCGGCAAAGTCCGTTGATGCCGGTTGGGCGAATTGGCCGATGGAAGCATCAGGGGGGAATACGTGCTGCCTGTCGCCGACTACATCGAGTTGCTCGCCAATTTAGAGCTGCGCCATGACGAGGCGTTGCGTCAGCTCGACGAACTCGATCGCCGAGTGGAAGCGGCGGTCGAAGAGTCCCAACGGGTACGAACGCTGACGTTGGCGACCTTCTTTCCCGAGAAGCGAGAGCTTCGAGCGGCGGCCTAACTGCGCGCATAAAAACAGCCCGTCGCAGGCGGGGCTGGGACCCGCGATGGGCTTGTGTTGGAGTTGTCTCCGAACCTTTGAATATACCCCGATCAACAGGTTGTCAAGAAGCCGCATCAAAAAATCTCGAAATCGCTGCTGGGCTAGCGCGGCGGTGGCAGTGGGTCTGTTTTCAGAATGGCCCCTAACCGCTACGATCTAAGGGCACCCCCCACCCTCCCAGGCTGACGCAGGTGATGTACGAACGTCTCGGCCGACTGATCGCACGGCATTGGCTGTTGGTCATTGTCTGCTGGATCGCGCTGGTCGCCGTCGCTCGCTGGGCCGCCCCCAACTGGGATTCAATCACCTACGACGGCGACCTGGCCTACATGCCCGACCGCATGGTGAGCGTCCAGGGCGAACG
Organism: Pirellulales bacterium; assembly: GCA_035252155.1. GTDB lineage: Bacteria > Planctomycetota > Planctomycetia > Pirellulales > JAICIG01 > JAICLL01. The sequence continues at coordinate 3,733 of DATFDL010000482.1, forward strand.
CCTGCTTCGCGAGGCCTTTCCCGAGAACCGCTCGAAGAGCCAGCTCGTCGTCGCCTGCATTCGCCCGGATGGGCCGTTGACCGATGACGACCGGGCCGTGCTCGACGAAGTCGCGGCGCGTTTCGATGAGGACCGACGGTCCGACCTGCCGATCGTCGGGCTTTGGACGCCGCACACCGAGGTCATCGGCAAAAAGCTCACCAGTCGCGACGGCCGTGCCGCGCTGATCGTGCTCTTAGTCGCCAACGAATTCATGGCGATCGACAACATCTCGCTGCTCGACGCCGTACACGAGGCGCTGGACGAAGTTCGCCAGCGGGCCGATTTTCCCGAGGGCCTGCGGCTGGAGATTTCCGGCTCGGCGGCCATCGGCGGCGACACGCTCCGCGCCACCCAGGAGAGCATCGCCAACACCGAAGCGGCCACCATCGCCCTGGTGGTCATCATTCTGCTCTTGGTCTACCGGGCACCTGTGCTGATCGCGATTCCGCTGATTACCATCGCGCTGTCGATCGTCGTTTCATTGGGCCTGGTGGCGGCGGCGACGCAGCTCAACCATGTGCCCGGTCTGGGCTGGGTCGACTTCAAGGTTTTCAAGACGACCAAGATCTTTGTGTTCGTTATTCTGTTCGGCTCCGGGACCGACTTTTGTCTGTTTCTGATTTCGCGGTTCAAGGAAGAGCTGCACCACGGCCTGGAGCAGGGCGAAGCGGTGGCCGCGGCGCTGGGCAGCGTGGGCGAGGCCCTGGCCGGCAGCGCCATGACCACCATCCTGGGGCTGGGCACGATGGTCTTCGCCGACTTTGGCAAATATCACAACAGCGGACCGGCCTTGTCGCTCTGTCTGGCCGTGACGCTGGCTGCGTGTCTCACGCTGGCGCCGGCGCTGTTACGGGCTGTGGGGCCGATCGTGTTTTGGCCGTTCGCCGAATCGCACCGCCGGGCCGCGCCGCCCCGCGAAGCCGCCTCGCGGCGTACGGAAGATGCGGAGGACGAACCGGTCAGTGCCGGCCGCTTTTGGGAGGGGCTCAGCCGCGCGATCATCGCCCGGCCCGGATTGATTTTGCTGGGCAGCTATCTGATCATGGCGCCGCTGGCGTATCGCGGTTTTTTCATCCGCACCAGCCACGACCTGACCGAAGAACTGCGGCCCGATCGGCCCAGCATGATCGGCTTGAAACTCTTGCGGAAGCACTTTCCGGCCGGCGACCTGGGACCGATTACCATTTTGGCTCAACGCTCGGGCGCCGCCTTTGATTCACCGGCCGGTGGGCGGCAGATCGCCGATCTCACCAAACTGCTCTACGGGCTGCCGGGCGTCGACAGCGTGCGCAGCCTGGCCGAGCCGCTGGGCGACAAGCCGACCAAAAAAACCAACGTCTTCAATGCCGAGCATCGGCGCAAACTCGCCATCATCCGTCACCCCAGGACGAAGGCCATTTATCTGGCCCAGGCACCCGAGCTGGCCGGTGACGTCACTCGCATCGACGTGATCCCCAAGGACGATCCCTTCTCGATCCAGGCGATCGGCGTGCTGGATAAGATCGATCGCCGTCTCGCCGAGCTCGCCGACGACAAATCGTCTGCCTGGTACGGCACCCGCTTTGTCTACGCCGGCACGACGGCCGGCGTGCGCGATCTGCAGGCGGTCACGGAGAGCGACCAGACGCTCATTCAACGGCTGACGGTGATCGCGGTGCTGGGCGTGCTCATCGTCATTCTGCGCCGCCCCATCGTCTGCTTTTATCTGATCGTCACCGTGCTGTTCAGCTATCTGGTGACGATCGGCGCCACGGAGGCCGTTTTTTCTACCCTCTACCAGCCATTTCACGGGCTGGATTGGAAAGTGCCAATCTTTCTGTTCGTGATTCTGACGGCCATCGGCGAAGACTACAACATTTATTTGGTGACGCGGGTACTCGAGGAGCAGCGCCGCCGCGGCCTGGTCGAAGGGCTGCGCGTGGCGGTAGTGCGGACCGGCGGCATCATCACCAGTTGCGGCGTGATTATGGCGGGCACGTTCATCTCGATGATGTTCGGCACGCTGCGCGGCATGTTGGAACTGGGTTTTGCCCTAAGCCTGGGCGTAATGCTCGATACGCTGGTTGTGCGGCCCGTGCTCGTGCCGGCGTTTCTGACGCTGCTCTATCGTCGTCGCGAGCGGCGCGATCGCGTCGCGGCGCCGGCCGGCGCTCCGGCCGGGCATCACGCCCGCGGCGAAATCGCGCCTCGTAGGTCAGGCTTTCCAGCCTGACGCCATGACAAAAGAACCGGCCGGGCCATGGCAAATGCCAAGCCCGGCCGGTGTAACGGTCGAACTGATTCGCCTCAGGCGCGCGCTAGGGCGATTTCAGGATCTTCGAGACGTCCTCCAACAAGGAATCGACGCGCTTCTTCGTGAACTCTTTTTCACCGAAGGCGCGGTTCGCCTTGACCGACATGCCGCGATAGAAGAGCACGGTCAGCCCGGCATCGGGGTTCAGCCCGTAATTGGCCGGACCCTCTTCGTTCTCGACGGGCACGACGACCGGAATATTTTTGAGCTTCTGCTCGGCCACCAGTTGCTCGGCCTGGTCTTCGAGCTCGTCGCGGTCGTCGCCTAAGAGATTGACGAAAGCCTTGAGCTTTTCGTCGGAGTGGTTTTCGATGCTCTCATCCAACTTCTTGACCAAACTGGCCAAGGCCGCGTCTGACTTTCGGGCGAAAATCATGACGACAGGACTACCGCCGTACTTTCAGCGATAGCAGAGCTGTTGACCCACGCGTACGCCGTCGTCTTCAGCGCCGGCGCATTTGACCACTTGAAACGCTTCGACCGAATCGCCGACCTGCGGACCGCTTTTCAGCGCGCCCGCGGCCAGCGCCGTCGCAAGCAAGCCCACACAACTGAATTGCATCATCGACTGGCTCCTTTTTTCCAAGTCAGCAGCCAGGCCACGCGCCCGGCTTTCCGCGCGTAGTCTACTCGCTGGCCAGCGGAAGA
>DATFDL010000483.1:0-7205 GCA_035252155.1 Pirellulales bacterium
TCGAAAACGTGCAAAACAACGACGGCGGCTGGCGCTATTCGGTGGGCGCTTTCGAGCCGAGCGATTGCTCGGTCTCGGGCTGGGTGATGCTCGCTCTGAAAACGGCCCGCGTGGCGAAGCTCGAAGTTCAACCCCAAACCATTTCCAGGATGATGAGCTTCTTTGCGTCGCAGTACGCGGATGGTCTGACCTACTACCAGAGGCCTGTTACCGAGCCGGTCACCGACCCTCGTGGCGGCCCCGGCGGCACCATCACAATTCTCAAGGGGCCCTGGCTGGTCACCGATGCCACGACCGGCGTGGGCATGATGGCGGTCGAGTTCTTCCAGCACAAGCTCGACTCCCCGATCGTGCAGGGCGGCGCCGCCTATCTGGCCGACAAGGCCGACGCGCTGGCCCCGCCGACTCCCGGCGCCGGAGGCGTCGAACTACGGTTCCGCGGTTTCAACGCGCACCGCAAAGCGATCTTCGATTCCCAACAGATCCCCGCTTCGACGGATTACTACCTCTGGTACAATTGCACGATGGCCATGTTTCAGGCCGGAGGCGACCCGTGGAAACGTTGGAACGGCGCCATGCGCGATCGCCTGATCGCCTTGCAGGTGCCGGGCGAAGGGTGCGATCGCGGAAGCTGGATTCCCCAAGGAGATGCGTATGGAGATTGGGGCGGCCGCATCTATACCACCGCGCTGGCGCTGCTGACTCTGGAGGTCTACTACCGCTTTCAGCGCGTCGCCGACGAGCCTACGGAACCGCTGGCCGACGCGCCTGGTAAGCCGCCCGACGTGCCCGAGCAGCCGGAACTGGGGGTCGTAGCCGACACGCCCGAAGGACTCTACGCCGCACGGACGAAACCCAAAACGGCCGAATGGCTTGCCGCACGCGGCGGAACGGCCGAGTCCCAGAAGGCGGTCGAAGACGGGCTGGACTGGCTGGCCCGCCACCAAGGCGAAGAGGGACACTGGGGCGCCGATTGCCTGGGGAGCACCGACCCCAACTCGCGCTGCGATCGGAGTGCTCCGTGCGAGGGGCCCGGCTTACCCTACGAAATCGCCCATACCGGCCTGGCGCTGCTCGCCTTTCAGGCCGCCGGACACTATTACTTCAACGGCCAGAAATACTCCGGCCAGGTGGCGAGAGGTTTGGATTACTTCGTCGAGGAGCAAGCGCCTGACGGTTCGATTGTCGGCTCGCAAAATCCCTCGCCGGAACTCATGAGGGCCGGCGCTCCATTTCAGCGGAACTTCATGTACGAGCACGCCATCGGAACGCTCGCCCTGTGCGAGGCGTGCGCTGTGGCCCTTGCCGAAGGACAGAAGCCCGACCCACGATATCAGAGAGCCGCCCAACGCGCGGTGTCGTTCATCGAAAAAGAGCAACACCGTGATGGCGGCTGGCGTTATGGGGGCGACCGTCATGCGCTGGACGAGAAGAGCGATTGCTCGGTTTCGGGCTGGGTGATGCTCGCTTTGAAAACGGCCGGCGAGGCGAAGGTCCACGTTTCGCCCCAAACCATTTCCCAGATGACGGACTTCTTTGCCGCGCATTACGTGCACGGCCGGACCATCTACCAACTGCCCAGCACTCCGGGCGGCGACGCCATCATTGGCATGGGGATGATGGCGGTCGAGTTCTTCGAGCACAAGCTGGAGTCGCCGGTCGTGCAAAACGGCGCCGCCTATCTGGCCAGCGAGGCCGACGTGATACGCGACCGGCCTGCCATCTCGGCCTATTACTCCTGGTGCAACGGCACGATGGCCATGTTTCAGGCCGGCGGCGAGCCGTGGAATCGTTGGAACGGCGTCATTCGCGACCACGTAGTCTCCATCCAGGTGCATAGCCAGAGCTGCGATCGTGGAAGCTGGCCACCCGACGATCAGTGGGGTCTTCAGGGTGGCCGCATCTACGCCACCGCGCTGGCGGTGCTGACGCTCGAAGTCTACTACCGCTATCAGCGCATCGCCGGCCAGCCGGAAAAAGAAAAGGAGTACCGACGGTGAAGACCTGCCCTGCCTGCCATCGTTCTGTTCCGGATCATGTCACGACGTGTCCACATCATGAGTGCGGCCATTTGTTCGACGCGCCGTACACAGGCATCAAGCGTCCGCCGCCGCCGCGCACGAAGGTTCAGGTCACCGGCGCTGGCGAGCGCGGGGCCTTGCCGCCGATGGCCGCCAAACAGCTCTCGAGCAAAATACCGAAGCCGTGGCAACGGCCGCTCGTGTTGTTGGCAACGATTCTCCTCACGTCGGGGTTAACAGCCGCATTGACGGCCTTGCTGCTGCGAGGTGACGAAAAGCAGCAAGTCGCCGCGGCAAAGGGCATCGCTCCGCAAGCGGAACCGAAAGCGGCTGCCAAAGCTACCGAGCCGACGGTGCAACATCTGCCCGCTGAAGTCGACAAGGCGACGAGGCGACAGGGCGGCAAGGCGCTGGGGCAGCAGAGCGACATGGCGACAGGGCGGCAAGGCGACAAGGCGAACGGGCGAAAAGGCAATGTGGAATCCAGCGCCACGGAGCACGATGGCGCGCCGAAACAAGACAGCGCCGAGACACGGGACGGGACTGCCAAAGACGACGCGGTGGAATTGGAGGGCGCCGTGTCGCCGCCGAAAGCCAACGCGCCGCCAAAAAAGCAGGGTGATGACGACCCGCTAGAGCCGCTGGACCTCGCGGGGGAGGCTCGCAAGACCCCAACCCCAATGCCTGAGCCACTGACGGGCCTGGTCGATGAGCCGAAGCCCGAGTTACTCGGTGCGAACGATGCGCCGACGCTGCCGGTCGTGGCCGACACGCCCGAGGCACTCTACGCGGCACGGACCAAGCCGAAGACCGCCGAGTTCCTCGCCGCGCGCGGCGGAACGCTCGAGGCCCAAAAGGCGGTCGAAGACGGCCTGAATTGGCTGGCCCGCCACCAAGGCCTAGACGGACACTGGGGCAGCGATTGCCTGGGCCCCGGTCCAAGCTCGCGCTGCAATCAAAACGCCCCTTGCCGGGGGCAGACCGGCGAGGCCTTCGACGTCGCCCATACCGGCTTGGCCCTGCTCGCTTTCCAGGCCGGCGGGCACTATTACTTCAACCACCAAAAATACTCTGGCCAGGTAAACCGAGGCATCGTTTATCTCTTGGAGAAGCAGTTGCCTGACGGTTCGTTTGTCGACCTGCAGGCCCCCAACTCGACTCCCGGACAGTACCCCATTCGTAAGGCTGGTTCGCATGAAGCCTTCATGTACGAGCACGCCATCGCGACGTTCGCCTTGTGCGAGGCCTGCGCTGTGGCCCTCGCGGAAGGAAGAAAGCCCACCCCAGGATTACAACTCGCCGCGCAACGCGCGGTGTCGTACATCGAAAACATTCAACACGACGACGGCGGCTGGCGCTATCTGGTTGACCACAACGAGCCAAGCGATTGCTCGGTCTCGGGCTGGGTGATGCTGGCCCTGAAAACGGCCCGCGAGGCGAAGCTCAACGTTTCACCCAAAACAATTTCGCGGATGATGGAATTCTTTGCCGATCATTACGCGGACGGTCGGACCATCTACCGCATTCCTCCCGAAAAGCCGAGCACCGACTCCATGACGGCCGTGGGTATGCTGGCGGTCGAGTTCATCGAGCACAAGCTCGACTCGCCGGTCGTGCAAGCGGGCGCCACCTATCTGGCCGACCAGGCCGATGCGCTTTTCCTCGACCAGGGCGCGCCCGCTGGAGCGGCCCTAGGCGCCCTATCCCAGTTCCCGAATATAAATCCGGATAGGTTTAAGAATGGTCTACAAAGGCAGCTCATCGAGGGCAACTGGGGACTTTACCTCTGTTACAATTGCACGCTGGCCATGTTTCAGGTCGGTGGCGAGCCGTGGAAGCGCTGGAACGACGGCGTTCGCGATCATCTCATCCATTGGCAGTCCCCCGATCCGAGGCCCGACAAAAACGGGCTGCGCGTAGTCGGCGGCCCCCCCGCAGTTAGCTGCGAACGTGGAAGTTGGTCTCCCGACACCGATCCGTATAGCGACTGGGGCGGCCGCATTTATACCACTGCGCTGGCGGTGCTGACGCTCGAAGTCTACTACCGCTATCAGCGCGTCGCCGGCCAGCCGGAAAAAGAGAAGTTCTTCGAGAAGTAAGGCCGCCGCCGAGCACTTTCGTGCAATATCCGCATTTCCCGACCGCGTCCGTTGCTTGCGGGTGGTGACGACAGTAGACTGGCGCGGTCTAAGCTCCGCACACTTCTGGGAGAATCCGATGGCCAAGAAAAAAGCCGCGAAGAAAAAGGCTGCCAAGAAAAAAGCTGCCAAGAAAACGAAGGGCCGTGCGAAGGCCGGGCGAACCACACGCGCGAAGGGGGCGAAGCGCACCACCCAAAAAGCCAAAGCCAAGACGGCGAAAAAGGGCGTGAAAAAAGCCACGGCGCGTAAGGCAAAGAAACCGGCGAAGAAGCGCGCCGGACGAGCGATGGCCAAGTCCAACGCCGCTCCCGTCGAGCACCACGAAGCGACCGCGCCGGCGCCGCTGCCCGTCGCCCCCGCCACGCCTTCGATGCCCACCGTGGCCGAGAGCATGGAAGGCGTCAACGCCGCCGCGCCCCAAGCAGGCGACTGGTGGCGATAAGGCAAACGAAGTACGCACTGCGAGGCAGACTATACAACCGGTGTCTGGGGCAGAGGCTTGCCGATGCCCCGGCGTTGACCAGCCGGGGCATCGCTAAGGCTCTGCCCCAGCCACCGGAAGCATGTCCACAAAAAATGCTGAGCCCTGAACCCTAAACCTTTGTTACAGGCGGAAGTTAAACGTCTGCGTTACATAGCGCCAGAGACGATGACCCAGCGTGCGCGGCGCGGTGTGAACGCGAGCGCGCCCTTTCAGGCCGATCTTTAACATGCCTTCGGGATCGTCCAACGGCACGCGCACCTGATACGAGATGGCCTGCGGACGCTCGACGCCCGACTCGTCGGTCTTGGTGGCCAACTCGCCGCCAGACTTGTTCGAGAGCGATTTGGGGCTGACCCGCAACGGCTCGTTGGCGATTTCGGTGATCTCGCCGCGCAACAGGTCGAACGGCGCTTCGTCGAGCTTGATGTCCACTTCTTGGCCGATGCGTAGATACTGAACGTCGGCCTGATCGACCACCAGGTTGGCCTCCATGCGGCGGGGGTCGCCCACTTGGCAGAAGAAGACGCCCTTGTTCAAGTACGTGCCCAGGTTTCGCTCTTCCAACGGCGTGCCCCACCAGCTCGAGAGTTGCTTGTCGTTTTGATGCCGGGCCTCCTCGGGCGCGGGCAACACCGTGCCCGACACCGGCGACGTCAACGTCAACCGTTGCAGGTCGATCTGCCGTTTTTCCAGTTGTTCTTCAATGGCGGCCAAGGCGGCCCGCACCGTTTCGGCCTCGAGCTTGGCGTCTTGATCGCGGAACCTCTGCCGCTCGAGGCTCCGCAACTGCGTGCGGTTCTGGTCGCGCTCGCCCTCCAAGTTGGCGATGTCGAGCTGCACGTCCAAGTTGCTCAGCTTGGCCAGCGTGGTGTCTTTCTCGACCACATCGCCCGCTTTCACGAGCACTTCGTCCAGTTCGCCCGGCACATTCACAAAAATCTTTTGAGCGTCGCGCGGCTGCACTTCAAACGTGCAATAGACCCGGTGCGGCAGCGGGATGAAAAACACCGCCAGCAACACCGCCGCAATGACGCCCAGCGTGGCATACATCCGCGGTTTCTTCACTTTTTCGATCCTCCCCGGAACGTAAAAGAATTTGCCCAGCTTCCAAAACGGCTGCACCAGCAGTCCGTACAGCGCCGCCACACCAATGATCTGCCCGATGATCTCCAGCCGGTACGGTCGCCACACTTCGTACAAGAACCACAGAATCGAAAACACCACCACCCACCGATAGATCGCCGCGGCCACGCTGTAGAGGGCAAAGAAGATCTGATTGCGTTCGGGCAGAAACGGGTCTTCTTGCGGCTCCAGCCCCAGGCACCACTCGCCGAGCTTGCGGTTGAGAATGTCGGTGGCCTTTTGCCGCAGGTTGGGAATCTCGATCACGTCCGAAAGAATGTAGTAGCCGTCGTACCGCAGCAGCGGGTTGCTGTTGAACATCAGCGTGCTGACCGAGCAGACGAACATCGTGCTCAGGCAGAGATGGTTGAGCAAGCCCGGCTCGCTAAACCACCAGATGAAGGTGCAGATCGAGGCGATGACCATCTCGATATACATGCCGGCGGCGCCGATCGCCGCGCGGTGCCACTTGTTGGGCAGCATCCACGAATCGGACACGTTGCAATAGAGGCAGGGCGTAAGCACCAGCAGCATTACGCCCATCTCGTGGCATTCGCCGCCGAAGTGTTTGCAAGTCAGCCCGTGACCAAACTCGTGAATGACCTTGGTCACGCCCAGGGCGATCGAGAGCAAAAAGGCGTTTTTCAGGTTGAAGAACTGGTGGAACGAGGGCAGCTTCGATTGAAACACGTCGAACTGCACCAGCACCAGCGACAGCGCCGACAGGCCCAGCAGGCAGCAGATCAGCACGGCCCACCGCGAATAGATCCACTTCATCTTGGGATAGAGCCAGTTCAGCAGCCGGTCGGGATCGATGCCCTTGAACCGAATCGAAAGCACATTGCTGAGCCGGTTCATCCATTCCTTGCGCCAGCGTTCGTTGCGGCGCAGCAAAAGCTGATGCCCCTGACCGGGCACGTTGGCTACAATCAACCCGCTGCGGTGCAGCATGCCGATAAACTGCTGCAACTCTTCGATGCCGATCTTTTGCGGCGGGAACTGGGCCTCGAATTCTTCCTTGATTTCGTCGAGGCTGGTGTAGCCGTCGAGCATTTGAAGGATGGCGTATTCTTCTTCCTGAAAGCGAAAGTAGTTCAACCCCACCGGCTCCTTGACCACCCAGTAGCTGCGGCCCTGGTAGCGGTGCTTGCGGGCCGTCAGATCGGGCCGCGCGCGCATCGCCAGCTTGCGGGCGGAACTGGAGACCAGACTGTCGGCAAGGGTGAGCATTTAGAAAGGACGTTGTATTTATGATCGATGCGGCTCTGTAGGGAACGGATTCCGTGCCCTTTATCCGCGGCGGAAGCCGAGCAGTAGCTCCGACACTCCGTGGCGGAGACTGCCCGGTCGCCGAAGGCGACCGCGAACCCCGTCACGGAGTGCCGGGGCTACCTTGGTTGTTCGGTTATTTTCGTCGCGAGGCCTGCGCCTGCCGGT
>DATFDL010000484.1:0-4245 GCA_035252155.1 Pirellulales bacterium
GAACAGCTCATCCGCACCCGCGAGCCCACCCGCACCGGGGCCGGAAACCGCACGCGATTGACTCCGTAGTTCAGCACCATCCGCACGCCCTCGATGGCAAAGATTTGCTCCACCAGGACATTGCACAGCGAGAGTGTCAAAAAGCCGTGGGCCACCGTCGTGCCATAGGGCGAGTCCTTGGCGGCCCGGCGCGGGTCGCAGTGGATCCATTGGCGATCGTCAGTTCCGGCGGCAAAGGCCTCGACCCGCTCCTGGGTGATCTGAATCCAATCGCTGGTTCCCAAACATTGACCGACCAGAGATCGCAACTCTTCCAGGCCTTGAATCCTTCGCACCGTCATCCGCAACCGCCGGAGATAAAACAAACCGCCAACCACCGATTGTAGGTCGCGGCGAAAGTAGAACAACCCGCCCAAACCGGCATTGACCCCAGGGGCATCCGCGCCCTATGGTGCGCGGCGTTCCGCCGGCCCAGCGTCTGGCCGGCGGCCAAGATCGCCCATTTGCCGCGCACTTCGTACTTTGACTCGTCATGCCCGCTTCGAGCGACCGCTCTGCCCGGGCCACAGGCCGCCTGCCGCTTTGGGCCATTCTGGCCACTCTGTTGATCCTCGCGGCGGGCTGCCGAACGGTTCATTATGTCAAAGTCAGCTCGGTGCCGCATAGCCCGCTGGTCGAGCGGCTTAAGTTGACCTCGCGCGGTGGCCCCCAGCCCAGCGGCCGCACGCTGCAGTTGCTGCGGCAATACGACCTGGTGCATGGCCTGCGCGGCGATATGCAGCCGCTGCTCGATAAGTTCCAGGCGATCGTCGATCAGGAGCCGACGCCCGACAAGGTGTATGCCTTTGCCGAGCTGAATTACATCGCCGGCAAGAAGGTGGAGATGAAGGACGCGACGGCGGCCTTGGACCATTTTGGCACGGCGGTCACGCACGCGTATCTGTACCTGTTCGATCCACGTTTTGCGATTTTGCGGAATCCCTACGACCCTGAGTTCCGCGGGGCCTGCGACCTCTACAACGGCGCGCTCGAAAGCACCTTGCGGCTGGTGCAGCGTCGCGGAGGGTTGTTGCCCGGCCGGACCTACAGCATCGAGTCGACCAGCCAAGCCTGGGACGTCAAAATCAACATCGCCAAAGGGCGCTGGCATGCCGACGATTTCGCCGATTTCAAATTCGTCTCGGATTACGAAGTGCAGGAGCTGAAGAACCAATACCACAGCTTTGGCCTGGGGGTGCCGCTGATCGCCATCCGCCAGCGGCACGAACCGCCCTCGCCGGCCGAGCGGTTTTTGCCGGCACAACTGAGTTTTCCGGTGACGGCGCTGCTGCACGTGGTGCCCGACGCCGCCGCCTGCGAGTCGGGCACGCGGCCGCGCCACGTGGCGGTGCTCGAGCTCTACGATCCGCTGGTGGCCACCGACATCGTGGTGGGCAACCGGCGGGTGCCGCTCGAAACCGATCTCAGCACGCCGTTGGCGTATTTTCTGAACGACCCGCGGCTCGACCCCAATAACCCGCGAATCAATCTCGACAACGTGGCCACACAGGGCTTGCTGCGGCCCGACAAGACCCAGGCCGAAGCGGGCTTGTACATGCTGCAGCCCTACGAGCCCGAGAAGATTCCAGTGTTGATGGTCCACGGCATCTGGTCGAGCCCGATCACTTGGATGGAAATGTTCAACGATTTGCGCGGCGATCCGGAGATTCGCCGCCACTATCAATTTTGGTTTTATCTCTATCCGACCGGGCAGCCTTTCTGGCAAAGCGCGACGCAACTGCGCGAAGACCTGGCGCGGGCGCGGGCCGTGCTCGACCCGCAACGGCGCGAGCCGGCCTTCGATCAGATGGTGCTGGTGGGCCACAGTATGGGCGGGCTGGTGGCCAAGATGCAAGCGGTCGCCAGCCGCGAAGATTTTTGGCATCTCGTGAGCTCGAAGCCGTTTCAGCTCGTCAAGGCCGCGCCGGCCGAGCGGCAGCATTTGGAAGATGTGTTTTTCTTTCAACCGAATCCCTCGGTGCGCCGGCTGATTACCATCGCCACGCCGCACCGCGGCAGCCGCATTGCCAACGACGCCACGCGCTGGCTGGCCCACGAGCTGATCAGCCTGCCGAAGCTGCCCGCCCTGCGCCGCGACGAATTGGTTCAAGAAAATCCGGGCATCTTCCGCGATCACACCATCTTGCAGGTCAAGACGAGCGTCGATTCGCTGGCGCCCGATTCGCCGATCTTGCCGGTGCTGCTCGACGCTCCCAAGCCCCCGTGGCTGAAGTGCCACAACATTATCGGGGTGTTGCCCAACAAGGGGTTGCTTGGTTCAGTGGCCGGCGGCACCGACGGCGTCGTCTCGTACGAGAGCGCCCATCTGGACAACGTGCCGGAGCTGAAGGTCGCGGCCGACCACCTGACCGTGCATCGCCATCCCCTGAGCATCTTGGAAGTTCGCCGCATTTTGCTCGAACATCTGCGCGACCTGAACTCATTCCCTTACCACGAGCTACCCTCGGAGCGCACGGCACGGGCACGTTTGCCTAGTCCAGCGCCGGTAGCGGTGCAGTAGCGCCACTTACCTCTGTAGGGAACGCCTTCCGTGGCGTTCCGTGAACTGCGATTCGACGACAGCTCGCCCCTTGCGGAACGCCACGGAGGGCGTTCCCTACAGAGTGGACGGGGGACATTTCCGGTTTTGCTCCGCAACGCCGATCAGTTCCGTCGCCAGGCAGCGGCACGACGATTGACGAAAGCTTGCCGTCTTGGTAGGCTTTTGGCGCGTTCGCGGTCTCGACGGCCCGGTAGGCGCCATGCCTGGCCGGGCTTTTTTTGTCAGCCGCGAGTTCTTGCTGCGACCGAACCGGGCCGGAGAAGGTGGTCGAGTGTGCGAGAAGCAACGAGTCAAACGACGTAGGAGTGCGTGAGATGCCTGAAGGCAAAGTGAAGAAGATCGTTCAAGACAAAGGCTTTGGTTTCATCGAGGCCCCGAACGGTAAAGACGTGTTCTTTCATCATTCGAGCGTGGCCGATGGAGGTTTCGACAACCTGGCGCAGGGGCAGGCGGTCGAATTCGAAGTCGATCAAGGCGGCGGCGGAAAGGGCAAAGGCCCGCGGGCAAGCTCTGTCCGCCCCATTTAGACCGCCTGCCGACCGGGATCTGCTGGAGCGGGCCGCCGGACGCTACTTCATTCGCGGGGCGGCGTCGGGTAGCATGGAGACCGCTGTCACCGACCCGGGATTGCCCCGATGCGCGCCACGAACTCCACCGGCCAACGTTCTCGCCGCAGTTTCTTGCAGGCGGGCGCATTGGGTGTCGGCGGGCTGACGTTGGCCGATTGGCTGCGTCTTCGGGCGGAAGGCGCTGCACGGCCCGCCGCCGAGCGCACCAGCGTCATTCTGTTTTGGCTCAGCGGCGGGCCGGGCCACATGGAGACGTGGGATCCCAAGCCGCTGGCGCCGGCCGAATATCGCGGGCCGCTGGGCGCCATCGACACCAACGTGCCCGGCATCCAGTTCAGCGAGCTGATGCCCGAGCAAGCGAAGCTCATGGATCGGCTGGCCGTAGTGCGGACCGTCAATCACGGTTCGCCCGGCCAGTACAAGACCGAAGTGGGGGCCCGGCTGTTGACGCCGCCGCTCGATCGCGCAATCTCGGCCTTGGTGAGCGACCTGATCGACCGCGGCCTCTATGAGCGAACTTTGGTGGTGGCGATGGGCGAATTTGGCCGCACGCCGCGGATGAACGCCAACGCCGGCCGCGACCACTGGGGCAACACGTTCAGCGTCTTGTTTGGCTGCGGCAGCATGAAAATGGGCCAGGCCATCGGCCGTTCGAGCGCGCGGGGCGAGCATGTGGTCGATCGGCCCTTCGATCCCCAAGATGTGGCAGCGACGGTCTACCACCATTTGGGCATCGACGCCCAGAACGTCATGTTCCCGGACCATCGCGGCCGGCCGCTGGCGCTGTTAGACCGTGGCGAACCCATTCGCGAGTTAGTGGGATGACTCTCCAACCGGTTTTGACGACCAAAACCGATAATGTCCTCATTGAGGTCTGTAGGGAAGGCCCTCCGTGGCGTTCCGCGAATTGCGATTCGACGTCAACCCGCCCCCCGCGGAACGCCACGGAGGCAATCCCGTTCGGCACGACATTTTATCCGTTCCCTAGGAGGTAGGGTACGGCGACATGATAGCTTGTTTTGAGATCTCTGGAGGTTCGAGGCGCCGTCTGGTGGCCGCTGCACGTCGTCCAGT
>DATFDL010000485.1:0-4090 GCA_035252155.1 Pirellulales bacterium
CGTGAGGTCGAACCACAGCCGGGCGGTTTGACCGGCCGTCACGTCGAGCGCGGCAAAAATCGACGGGTCGTGACTGGCTCGGCCAAGGATTTTGCCTCGCCCCACCAATACCTTGATGACCGCCAATTCGTGAGTTCCGCCCGGCTCGAAGGTCTGAGCAAGATAGCCCGAGACTTCCAACTTGTCTTTCTCCACATGGGCCGGCCCCCAAAAATGGCGGATCCCCTGGCCGTCTTCGTCGAGCAGCCTGAGGTCAAACCCGAGCTTTTCGAGCACGTTGGTGCGCGGCAAGCTCACTTGCACGGCCTTGTCGCCCGAATTGCGAACAATCAGGCCAAACGTCAGCACCTCGCCCAGGTGATAAACGTCTTTCCTTGGCTCGATGTCCCAACCAAGTTGCAAGAATCCGACCGCTGGCCCCCAGACAATCTGGGGCTCGTCCTTGCCGTCGGCAATTTGAACGAGCGAGGTCGATTGGCCATCGTACAGCGGCTTATCGCCGCTCGCTAGGTCGCCGAACGCCTCGAGTTTCAGTCGGGCACGCTCAAGCTCGATTTTGGCGTGCTTGTACTTGTTGTCGGCCTTGTCAAAGGCTTCTTGGGTGGCCGTACCGCTTTCGTGTGCTGCACTGACTCGGAGATAGTCGCGCTCGGCTGCGGCAAAATCGGCTTCGGCCTCTTCGACGTCGAGTTCCGCGAGCCGCTTCTTCTTCTCGGCATCTCGCGTTGCCCCATCGTGAATCGCCTTGTCGCTGACGGGTTCATCGTGCGGTAGCGTTCCGTCGAGCGATTGCAGTTTCAGGCGCGCCCGCTCGAGCTCAAGTTTGGCCCGCTCGTAGCCTGAGGCCTTACTCTCTACGTCATGCTCGGATACAAAGCCTTTGGCGTGCATTTTTTTGGAGTAATCGTGAGCGCGCTGCGCCGCGGTGAGCTTTGCTTCAGCATCTTTCACTTCAATTTGCGCTTCTTTGATCGCGAGCGCCGAGGCCTTGGCCGCGCCGCTTCCGGGCAGAGGAGCCACTGCCGCGTCCGTCGCACTGGGATGCTCCACACTTGCCCCTTCCCGCTTGCCGTTTTTGTCTCCCTCTTCGATCTGGTCGAGCAATTCGTCGGTGCGCTGGTCGATGATGGTTTCTTTCATGGCGTCGCTAATGGCCAACGCGCGTTTGATGTTGGCGATGCGGCGCTCCAGCTCGGCCAGCTCGGACTGCTGCAACTGCCTCCGGGCATCGTAGGCCGCGGCCACGGCCGCCCGCAGACGCTCGCGAGGTTCGTGAACACGTGTGACGTCGAGCGCCATCACGCGCTGCTCGACAATTTGATCGCTGGTCCAACCGCCTTTGGCAAGCTCGTCGAGTTGCTTTTGACTTTCGAGATAGCGCTTTTTGGCCTCGGCCACGGGCAGAACATCTGCGGGTGGGCTGATGACGGCTTCCTCACCAGTCTTGACGCCCGTGCTTTCCTGGGCAGGGGCATTCGACGCCAACACGAAACTCAGCGCGAATATGCGGAAGGCAGTTGCGGGAAGGGATTTCATCGATCGTTCTCCGTGGGAATCTCGCCCCGTTTAGGCTTTGCGACTTCTCTTTACGTTGCCATCAAAGGGCCGCGCCTGGGCTATCGAGCCACGCCGCCGAGGGCCTGCAATTTCGTCTTTGCCCGCTCCAGCTCGATTTGGGCGCGCTTGTATTCTTCGGCCTGCTTATCGAGCAGCGATGGATCAATCGCCTTGTCGGCAGCAAGCCGTTGGAAACGCTCGTAGCGGGTTTTGGTTTCGACGAGGGTCGCTTCGGCCTCCTCGACATCAAGCGCCGCCAATCGCTGGTTCATCGCGGCCTCGATTGCGTCGCCCTCGGGAGCCTTGTTGGTTGCACGGCGATTGCGCGCGTGTGTGTTAAGAAACCCGTCTAGTTTCACCTTGGCGCGCTCAAGCTGAATTTGGGCCCGCTTGTATTTGCCGGCTTGCTCGTCGCGGATCGCCTCTTCGACGGCCCGGCTCGCGTACAATTTCTCGACGCGCTCGCAGGCGCGCTGGGCCGAATCGAGCTTGGCTTGGGCTTCTTCCACATCAAATTTGAGGAGCCGGGCGCCGTCTTCATCGGCGTCGGACTCGCCGGGCGGAACCACTGCTCCGTCTTTGGCGCCGGGATAGGCGGGGCGATCGGCGCCCGACGACGGAGCGCCCTCGCGCTGGCCGCTTTTGCCTCGTTCTTCGATCTGATCGAGCAGCTCGTCGGTGCGCTGGTCGATCACCGTGTCGCGCATCGCCTCGCGAATCTCCAAGGCGCGCTTGATGCGGGCGATGCGGTTCTCCAGTTCGGCCAATTCGGATTGCTGCAATTGGCGTCGCGCGTCGAAAGCCTCCGCCACGGCCGAGCGCAGGCGGTCGCGGGGCGATTGAAACTTGAGCGCCAGCAGCGCCTCGCGGTGAATGACGGGCGCTTCGACCGCTCGAAGTTGACGCCAGCCGCCTTTGGCAAGATCGTCTAGTTGTCTTTGACTTTCGAGATAGCGCTTTTTGGCCTCGGCTACCGGCCGAACATCTGTGGGCCCGGCGAGGACATCCCCACCGGGGCGCTCCTGCGCTGGCGCCTTTGGTGCCAACATGAGAGTCAGCGCGAGCGCGCTGATGGCGGTTGTGCGAAGAGATTTCATCGATCGTTCTCCCTGGGCAATGACGCCCCGTTGAGTCTTTACGACTTCTGTAGTGACCACGGATGTCGGATGAGCACGGATAGGAAAAATAAACTTCGTCGTATCCGTGCCCATCTGTGTTATTCGTGGTCTCCCCTTGAAACAACCCCCCGCGGCGTTCGCTAGCAGATGCGCGACACTCCAAAACATCAGCGTATTTCTAATTCGTCGTCTCCCAGCGACTCGAGCACCTCCGCTTCGAGCGACCGCAGGCCGCGATCGACTCGCACTAATTCCCGGTCGATCGCGTCGTCGGTCGTGATTGGTTCGCGCACGTCGGATTCCAGCCGGCGCGCCGCTGCCTTGGCCCGATCGATCTGCCCGGAGATGGCGTCGTCCCATACGTTGGGGGTTTGCTCCCGCGACGTCTTTGACGGTTCGCCGTCGCGCGGATCTCTCGCCATCAGCGCTATCGCCAACACCGCCGCGGCGATCCCACCGATTCCACCCGCAATCACCCAGCGGCGTTTGTTGAAGCAAGGCTTCCGCAGTTCGGCCAACTCCGCCGGCAGCGGGATCGACCCAGGCTGCTGCACATGGGCGAGGCATTGCTCTAAGAGTACCGCCACATCGGCCGCCGATTCAAAGCGGCGGGCCGGATCTTTTTCGTGCAGCCGGGCGATGACCTTCGCCAGCCAGGCGGGCACGGCCGGGTTAATCTCGGCGACAGGCCGCGGCTCTGTTTCGCAAATCCGCCGCAACACGCCATAGGGCGTGTCGGCACGGAAGGGCGGACGCCCCGTCGCCATCGCGTAGAGCACGCTGCCGAGGCTAAACAGATCGGTGCGATGATCGACCGCCTCGCCGCGGGCCTGTTCGGGTGACATGTACTGAGGCGTGCCGGCGATGACGCCCGAGCGGGTCAGGCTGGCGTCGTCGGCGGCGCGGGCCAGACCGAAGTCGGTGATTTTGACCCGCTCGGTCCCTTCTTCGAGCATGATGTTGGCGGGCTTGATGTCGCGATGCACCAGGCCCTGGGCATGGGCCGCCGCCAGGCCCGCCGCCGCTTGCAGGCCGATCCGCAAGATTTCTTCCAAACCGAGCGGCCCGGTTTGCTGGATGCGTTTTTCGAGCGAGGCGCCACGGGCGTACGGCATCACAAAGTACGGCAGGCCCAGCGACTCGGCGACGGAATGAATGGCCATGACGTTGTCGTGCATAACGGCGGCGGCGGCCTGGGCCTCGCGTGCGAATCGCCGCCGCGCCGCGGCGCTGGCCGCCAGCCGCGGCGCGAGCAGCTTGATCGCCACGTAACGATTCAGCGCCCCATCAAAACCCTTGAGCACCACACCCATGCCACCGGCGCCGATGATGCCGGCGATTTCATACGGTCCCACGCGGCCGAGCATCCGCGGATCGTCGGTGGGCGCCAGGTAGTTTTTTAGGCCATGGCCCGA
>DATFDL010000486.1:0-6031 GCA_035252155.1 Pirellulales bacterium
CTTTCGCGGAGCGAAAGGCGACCATGGGAAATGCACAACCTCATCACGTCAACTGCCTTACCAGCCGGGCGGCCTCGGCCCGTAGCAAAAGCTCGACTTCCCATCCCTCGGTGCGGATCCGCAGATCGAGATAACTGAGAAACCGCACCACCGTAAAGTAACCGATGGTCAGCCAAATGGCCACCGGCAGCCACACGGTCCACTGGGCCGCGTGGTCTTCCGCGTTGCTCGTCAGCAGTTGGGCCAGCGACCAGAGCGAACGCCAAAAGATCACGATGAGCGCCAGCCCGATCACCGCCGAGGCCAGCCAGCGACTGAATAGCTCGCCGCGGTTTCGGGCGTGCATGTTGCCGCTGCGGGTGAGTGTGCTGGTGCCCTGCTGCGATTTCTTCCGCCAGGGATTGCGCTCTAACAGAATAATCTCAGTCAGATACGGCCAACCCAGATAGAGCACAGGGATGGTTAGGACGAAGAACGTCAGCAGGCCGCGCGCGATGACCTGAAACAGCACCAATTGCGGCAGCGAGGCAAACAGGTCTTTGGCGATTTTGGCCGGGTTGGGCCGCTCGACAAACAGCGCCTGCCCCAGGTAAAGCGTCATAGGCGCGGTCGCCAGCGGAATCTCGAAGCATGTCAACCACGCGTTGAACCAAACAAACTGCCAGATGTCTTCCAGGTCGTACACGTCGCTCGTCAGCCAGCCGCCGAATAGCCAATAGTTGAAGAGGGCCACGGGCGCCACTCCGGCGCAAAACGCCGCCGCCAGCGGCCCGGCGTGATCGCGCAGCACGTGCAAGGCCAAGTCGAGCACGTCGGCGAAGCTCCGCTCGCGGATGGCGATGCGCGTCTTATCCAACTGCACGGTCGCCCCCGTCGTTGGCTTGCTGATTCACGAGCGCGTCTTCATCGTCGGCCCGCGGATAGCCGAGAATCACAAAATAGAAGAGCAGCAGACACGTCGAAAGCCCCGCCACCGACGCCTTGATGCTGTAGGGCAGCGCCGAGGGAGAAATATAACCCTCGATCAAGGCGGCCAGGCAGAACAACAAGATGCTGGCGCAGACGGCCGGCACCGCTTCACGGGCGGCCGTCTTCAACGAGGCGGCCCGCGTGCGGCCGCGGGTATCGATGATCGAAAACCCCAGCCGCATGCCCGCCGCCGCCGCCAGCACGATGGCCGTCAACTCGAAAGGCCCGTGAGCGGTGACGAACTGAAAGAAATTGACCCGTTGGGGCACGGTGGCCATATGACCAAAGACAGCGCCCAGTTGCACCGCGTTGACCATGGTCTCGAACAGGCCGCCGATACCCAACAGCAGGCCCATGGCGAAGCACTTCAGGCCGATCGACGAATTGTGCTGCACATAAAAGCCGGCCATCAGATTGCGTTCTTGCATGAACCCGCTGGCGTCTTCGTGCCGCTCGGCCAGCGGCTTGTCGTACATTTCTTCCATGTGCTGCACCATCTCTTTGCCGACGATCTCGTTGGTAAAATCGCGAGAGAGATAGGCGCTGACCATCGCGGCCAAAAATGTGCCCCAGAAGAGCACGAAGGCCAGCCGCAGAGCGTTGTCGCGGAAGAGCCGTTGCGGTACGCCGAACAGCAGCTCGCGGACCCAGCTTTCGAGCTGAAAGCGGCGGCTCGGATAGAGTTGGTTGTGCGCCCGGCCGACGAGTTGGTGCAAATAATGAACGGTGTTGGGTGGCAATTGATAGGCGTCGGCCAGGGCCAGATCGGCGCAGACGGCGCGGTAGAGCTTGCCGAAGCGTTCGATGGTCGCGGGGCCGAGGGTTTTCGCGCGGCGGCTTTCCAGCAGCAGGCACGACCGCTCCAGCTCGCGCCAGTTTTCACGCCGCGATTCGAGCAGGTCGGCAACTTTCATGGGGACGTCGCATACGGCAATTCTTCCACGCGGTCGGCGATGAACGTGCGATAGTATAACGCGCAGAGCAGCAAGTCGTAATTGATTCCGGGCGGCAGACCAAGCTTGATCCGCAGCGGCTCGCCGACGTGCATGGCGATTTCGATCCGCCGTCGCCAGGGAAACGCCTGCCGCCGCTGCACGTAGGCCGACAACGCCCGGGCCAGGCCGCGGCTGGCCCGAAAGTTGGCCGGCAGCTCGCCCGAGAGGCGAATCGCCTCCGGCTCGGTGATGCGGGCCACGCCGTAGTGCCGCTGCGGCTCTTCGACAATCACCATGGTGCCGGCGGCCAGGTCGCCCAGCCGCTGGCAGCGGTCGGTGATTGAGGCGGCCAACAGCCCCAGCAGAAACGTGGGCACGGGCAAGGGAAATGCGTCGATCAACACGATCGTCGGCGCCCAATCGGCCGCTCTGAGAAAATTGCGCAGCACGGCCTGCCAACCGGTGATCGGCTGGCCTTCGTCCGAGACGACGCGGATGCGCATCAACCGCTTGCCGGGCGTTTGCCCATTCCAATACGTCTCGAACAGACCGCCATAAAACCATTCGAGCAGAAAATAGCCGACCAATACCACACCTACACCGAAGCCGAACTGGCCGATCATGGCAAACGCGGCAAGTCCCATCCAAAGCACCATGATGAAGGCGACGCGCAGCGCCAGATCGACCAGATAGGCCGGCAGCCGTCGAAACGGCCCCGCCACCCGGTACTGGAACGCGATGTTCTCCGGCGTGACGATCTCGATGCGGGTATCGGTGGCGGCCGTGGCGGTGGACATCGTCGACAACGTCTTAAGGTTGTTCGTTCACCTTCGGAAGATTCCTCGCTTTATCGGTCAGCTACAGCACGGATGGTCGCAGACGGGATCGCGGTGTCTTCTAGCTCTTCCCACTCCAGGCTTTCCTGGAAGCCTTCTACGTCTTTAATGATGTCAGGAAGGATTGCCTGTTGTTCGCGCAAGTCCTTTGCTGATTCTATACGATATCCCTCGCTCTCGAACATCGACACGACGGGAACGATGCCTTGTATTGCCGCACGAAGGCGGCGAAGTGCATCTAGGAAATAGGTGATCGTGCAGATCAGTGTCTGTCTTGCCTTGGCATCTGCAACTCGCTCCTCACCGCGTGCCACCACGCGCTCGCGAACCGCTACGGATCCCCTGCTGGCCGCTACAATGAGTTGGATGACGTCTTCGAGTTTCCAGATGGCTCGCACGGCTTCGTGCTCCCTCTGCCACTCTTCGACGAGCGACACGGCCGCCCTCGATTGAACATCTAACTCTCGTAACGTACACATGTTCCACACTCCGTAGTTTGCCCTATTGTAGATCGGAACGCACCTCAGCATAGTGAACAAAAAGAAGAAGAGGCCAGCAAGGATTTTACAATATCTTGTGAGATCCTCACCGTCTCTCTGTTATTCTCCGCGCTTTGTTCACGCGCATCGAGGCCGCAACGGCAACACCGAACCAGCCGTCCCGCCGGCATGTTCCCGCGCTCGAGCCGCCAGTTTTACTCGACCCCGACTTCATGTCGCCGTTTTAGCTCGCCAAGTAAATCCGAAGCGATTGAGCTGTCGACATGATCGTCGCTCACGCCAACCTCACGGAGATACGCTAGTGCCGCCGGTCGCTCCGCCTCGAAAGCCGCCAAGGCATAGGCGGCATAACTGCGGCGTGGCACCGCAAGCACGGGGGCGGTAAAGACCATGCGATGCAGGTCGGTGGCCAACGATGCCGCTCGTGGCCCGAGTCGCCACACCGCCTCGGCGGCCTCCTCAACTTCCGTCGATCGAAATCGTTCAATCTCGCGCCAGACACCGCACAGCTTTTGCAAGGTCTGCGGATGGTCTGGATCGATCTTCGCCAGCGCCATCGCGGCCGGCAACACAAGCTCTTCCTGCGCCACCGCCGACGGCCGTAGAATCGACGGCAACGCGCTACGTGCGTCGGCGCCGATGCCGCCGAGTGCTCGAATGATCCGCACTTTTTTGTAGTCGGGCAGGCCGTCCGCGGAGGCCGAAGCGAGCATCGAGCCCAGTCGATCGACCGCCTCGCGAGCGTCGGGACCGATTTTCCCAAGTGCGTCGATCGCTTCATCGCGCACCACCGTCGTGCTGCCAATACAACCGCTCACGGAATGAAATTCGCCAAAGTCGCCCAGGCGTTGAACCAGCAGCGGAACGGCACTCTTGGCATCGGGGCCGATCTGGCCCAACGCGCGCGCCGCCAGCGCTCGTGCGCGCGGATCGGGGTGCCGTAACGCTTCACAAAGCTTTGGGACCGCTGGAGCCCCGATCCCGCTCAAGGCGTCGGAAACGTCGAAGCAAACCGACCAACCAGCAATTCCCGCGCTCACGGCCCTATCGGCGGCGAGCAATCCGGCGAGCCGGTCAACGGCCGGAGCCGCGGAGGGGCCGATTTGGCCGATCAGCCTCATCGCATCGCAGGCGTTGCGGCTGTCGCCATCGATCATTGCGACAAGCAGCGTTAATATCGCCTTCCTTCGATCTCCGCAACGAATCAAAGCGCCAGCGGCCGTGATACGCTCACGTTCGGTTCCTTCTTGAACCATTTCATGAAGTTGGTAGCGGGTGCCCAAATCAATCGCGTCGATTTTGTCAAAGGCCGCGAAGGCTCCGAAGACTACACTTTCATCGTTCGCTTTAAGCAACCGGCGCAGTTCAGCAATCGCACGCGGCTTTTCCACGTCCATCGCAATGAGTGCCGACGCCGCTGACAAGCGGACCCACTCATCGGCGTCTTCCAGCGCCGCGATCAATGCGGGTGCGGCGTCTCGCGCGCGCGGACCCAGCCGCTCCAAGGCGAGCACGGCACGGAGACGTACGCCCGCGTTTGGAGAACCCGCAATCGCCGTGCTGAGGGCGCCGATCGCGGCTGGACCGATCGCGTCCAGCGACTCGGCAGCCAAGCTGTGGGGGCGATCGTAGTCGTTTCCGGGCAGGCCGACAAGCGCGCTAGCCGCTGCCGATGCTCGCGGTCCAAGGCGCTTGAAGTATAGGCCGGCACGCCTTTGCTGTTCGGGATCGTCACTCGATAAATAATCAAACAAGATGGCCGGCAGTTCGACATCCCGGTCGCTGGCGACGCACCATGCGACCGTCGCGGCCGCCGCGACGGGCGGGTCGCTGTCGCTCATTCTTTTTTCCAGGGCCGGCGCGGCAGGCGCCGCCTCCTGGCCGAGGCGCATCAGTTGCTCGGCCGCGACAAGCCGTACCTCGGGCACGCGATGATCGAGCAGCCGAATCAAGTCCGACACGGCGCTTGCCGACGGGCGAGGCAGGCTGCGTAAAACCTCGCGCGCACCGCTTTGAACCACCGCATCGTCCGACGCCAATGAATTAAGCAGCTTTGGCAGCACCGCGGACGACGTTTCCGGCCCAAACGCCGCGATCACGGCGTCCGCATCCGAATACGAGTGCGATCCGGATTGCGCAGTTTCGGCAGCCAAGCGCATCACCGCGGGCATAACGCTGACCGGATCGCCGCCGCACCAGAGAATTGCCTCTGCGGCAGCGAGGCGCACGTCGGCCTCCGCGTCGTTCAATAGCGGCGTGATCTTCTGCCAGTCGCCGCCCGAACGCGAAAATTCCCACGCCGCCATGCCCCGGACCAAGGGGCTACGATCTTCAAAGGCGGCCGGGATCGCGGCGCGGGCCGATGCCATCTCGAGGCTTAGCCGGCCGAGGTCATGCACGGCCGCCAGCCGGACTTGCTGGCTTTCGTCGCGCAGCCGCCGCTGGAGCTTGCGCACCGGATCGACGTAATCCCCCAGCCAGAGCGCGAAGAGCGTCACGACTACAAAGAGCATTCGCAGGCTGAATTGCAGCCGTCGTCGCGGGCGATTGGCGACCGCCGCATGATCGCGAGTGGAGACAGACATCGGAGAGGATCCTTGGCGTCGAACGTGCGTTCATTCTACCGCGGATCGTCACCGGCCCGTAGACCAATCGCGATGATCCAAGGACACCACTGGCGCCACGGCATCCGCCGCGGGCGGTTAGCGTCGATTCGATGCGCGACGCACACCGCCGCGGCGGACGCCGTGCGGATCCGGGCGTGAATGCGGAAATGTGGAACAGCCGCCCT
>DATFDL010000487.1:0-24716 GCA_035252155.1 Pirellulales bacterium
GACGTCAACCCGCAGTTCGCGGAACGCCACGGAGGGCGTTCCCTACAGAGGGTCAACTTCAGTAATTGCCCCAAAGTGGCGAACGGTTATCAGCACACTTGGCTGGCGAAGCATCGTAGGCGAAGGTACGCGCCCCCTGAATCCCGAATCCTGCCCCCGCCCCTGCTCCTGCCGGTTGTTCCGCCTATAACGGCTGCTCGGTTTCGCGGGAAATACCTAGCCCATTTGGGGCGTAACCTATGTTTGCAAGGCAGAATGGGGAGTGCAACCGCGTGCAGACGACTGAAGCCATCGGCGCGTTATTCGACTTCGACCCGGAGAACTTGCTGCGCCCGCCTGAAGCGATCGCCAAGTTCGTCCAGCGAATGGTCCGCAATGCGCAATACTACGACGGCCCGGAACAGCGCCTAGAGCGGCGCTATGCCGTCAATCTTCCGGTGACCGCGGTGCCGGTCGACCGGTCGTTGCAAAAGTCGGGCGAGGTGTTTGTGGCCTTGACGCGCGATATTTCCAGCGGCGGCATCGCCATGTATCACACCCGCGACGTGGCCGAAAAGTTTCTGGCGCTGGAATTGATCGCGCCGTCGGGCGACAAGCTGCGGGTGCTATTGGAAGTGTTGCGCTGCCGCCCCGCCGGCCTCTTCTACGAAATTGCCGGCCGGTTCGTCTCGAAGCTACTTGCAAACTAAACGCCGGCAATATCTCCAAGGTCCATCACTCGGCGCTGATGGTGCGTTTTCCGACGCGAGCATATACTCATGGAATGAGAAATATGCTCCTAGAACCGGTTGAATATAAAGTCGAAGAAACGCAGCTTGGCGTCTGGCGCAGCTTCGCTTCGGAACACGGAGCTTACTTTCGGGAGTTCGTCTCTCACCGCCGGTTTTGGGGGCTTCCGGTGTTGCACTACACCCAAGGCATTTGCCCCGAAACCGGTGGTCGCCGTTGTGCCAAAGGCATTGTGGCGATCGGCCGAAGAGCCATTGGCGTATTGGCAATCGGCCAACTCGCATTGGGCATTGTGGCGGTTGGCCAAGTGGGTATTGGCATGCTCTTTGGGCTTGGCCAGGCGACAACGGGTATCGTCGCCATCGGTCAGGCGGCTCTTGGACTTGCCTTTGGCCTTGGTCAATTTGCGACCGGATTCATTGCAATCGGGCAAGGGGCGGCCGGCGTTTACGTGCTCGCCCAGAGGGGCGTGGGACGACATGTCTGGGATATGCTTCGCGGCGACCCCGGAGCCCAGGATTTCTTCAAATCGTTCATCAACGGAGCTTGAGTAAACGACTTCGAAGTACGGCTGCACGAGCGCAAATCGAAAATCCAGAATCTAAAATCTAAAATCGCATCACCACGCTCTCACAATCGCGGCCTCAGGCAGCGCCTGCCGCAGCTCTTCCAGTCCCAGGTCGGTCACCTGCGTGTCGGCCAAAAGCAGCATGCGAAGCTGCGACAACGTCTTCAGGTGTTTCAGACCCGCGTCGGTGACGTTCGTGCCCGACAGATCGAGCACCTCGACGTCAGGCAGTCCCTCCAAGTTGACCAGGTCGGCGTCGCCGATGCGACTGCGGCTGAGATTGACGTAAGACATGATGAGACCTATGGCAACGAGTTGATCAACGAACTTCCAGCGGCAATGGGAACTCGACGTCCTCTTCTCGAACCGTATGTTGCTCGACGGTGGCCTCGAAGCGCCGCCGCAGCCGATCGACGCATTCAACCACCAACGTTTCTGGGGCGCTCGCGCCGGCCGTTACCAGCACCGACTGCTTGCCCGAGAACCAGGCGTCATCGATCTCCGCCGCATCGTCGACTAGATACGCCGGGCGTCCACCCTCGCGGGCGACTTCGGCCAGGCGGCTGCTGTTCGAACTATTCCGGCTGCCGATGACCAACACCGCTTCGGCCTTGGGCAAAAGACGCTTGAGCGCCTCCTGGCGATTCTGCGTCGCGTAGCAGATGTCTTCCTTGGCCGCGCCGACGCAATGCGGATAGCGGGCCCGCAACCGCTCGATGATCTGGTTGGCGTCGTCGACGCTCAGCGTGGTCTGCGTCAAGTAGGCGATTTTCGCAGAGCGGGGCAGGTCGAGCCGGTCGACGTCTTCGGCCGATTCGACCAAGTGCATCGGCTCGCTTACCTGGCCCATCGTGCCGACCACTTCGTCGTGGCCGCGATGGCCGATCAGCACAATCGTATAGCCCTGCCGCGCGAAGCGGGCCGCCTCTAGGTGCACCTTCCGCACGAGCGGGCAGGTAGCGTCGATCACGTTCAGCCCCCGCCGCAGCGCCGCCTGGTGGACGACGGGCGAAACGCCGTGGGCGCTGTACATCAGGTTGGCGCCAACGGGCACCTGCTCGATGTCGTCGACAAAAATGGCGCCTTTCGCCCGAAAGTCGTCGACCACGTGCCGGTTGTGCACGATCTCGTGATAGACGTACAGCGGGGCGCCCAGCAGCGCGATCGCGCGGTCGAGGGCCTCGACCGCCATGTTCACGCCCGCACAGAAGCCGCGCGGGGCCGCGAGCAAGATTCTCATCCGTTCAAGCTCCTAACTCGGTTCCATGGCCGCGATGCAGATCAAGGTAGCTTCCGGCCTTGTGCCGGCCACAAGGGCCGGGGCTACCGGCAATGGGCCGGCAACGAGGGCCGGGGCTGCCGGGACATGTTGTGGCACGGTCTCCTGACCGTGGCCACTCGACTTGACCGTAGGTCTCCCCACAGCGGGGAAACCTTCGGTCGTGGTGGTGGAACGGTCGGAGACCGTCCCACAACATTGGGTCTTGGCGGTGGAACGGTCAGAGATCGCTCCACAATGAGCCGCCGCGGGCAGCCGCACAGTAAACGTAGCGCCCTGCTGCGGCGCGGTACGGCACTCGATCTGCCCGCCATGCGCCTCGACAATCTCTTTGACAATATCCAGCCCCAGACCGCTTCCCTGCTCGCCCTTGGTGGTGAAAAATGGCTCCCAGATCCGCTCGGCCACCTCGGGGCTCATGCCGCAACCGTTATCTTCGACCCGGATCGCTGCGCCGGCCTCGTCGGCATCGACCACCAACGCAATCCGCCCGTCCGACTTGCCTTGGATGGCGTGGGCCGCGTTCTTCAGCAGATTGATCATCACTTGTTGCAGCTTGACGCGGTTGCCCATCACGGTGACGTCCGATGCGACGCGCACCGAGAGCCGGTCGAAGGGCAACGTGTTGTCGTACCGCAAGAACGCCGTCAACTCGTGGATCAGTTCCGCGAGCGAAATCGGCCGCAGCTCGTGATTGCCTTGTTCGAATCGCACGAACGCCTTGACTTCGTCGACCAATTCGGCCAGTCGCTCGTAACCTTGTCGCGCCAGCGCGGCGGCCTCCACCAGGTCGTTGTCGGCGGCGTAGCGGTCTTCGATCAATTCCAACAGCGGCAACATGCAGAGCCGGTTGCCCATCTCATGCGCGACGCGGGCCGCTGAGCGTCCCAGTGCCGCGCAACGGTCGGCCACGACCAGCCGGTCGGTCAACGCGGTGTTGGCGATCGACAGGTCGTAGGCCTCGATCGCCCGCGTCAGCACCGAGAACACCACATGCCGTTCCCATGGCTTCTTGATGAAATAATAAACCTGGCCCTGATTGATCGCGTCGAGCATCGCGTTCGGATCGGCGTAGCCAGTCAGCATCACGCGCTTGGTGTGCGGATATTTCCGGCGCAGGATCTCAAACAGCTCGGAGCCGGTCATGCCGGGCATGCGCTGGTCGGCCACGACCACCGGAAACGGCCGCTGGCCGAGCAGCTCCAATGCCTTATCGGCGCAGTCGGCCGTAAAGACCCGAAACGAGCCTTCAAAGCTGGCTTCGAAGACGACGAGGTTATCGACCTCGTCATCCACATACAGGATGTCGCGTATCATAGGCCGCACCTGGAGAGTCGAAGACGATGCCCGGAATTGGCTTGGGCGGTCCCGCGGCGGCCTCTTTCGGTTGGGCTTGCAGCGGGAAATTGATGACGAACTCCGTGCCTTGTCCCGGCTGGCTGCGGCATTCGATCGTTCCGCCCAGCCGACTGACAATACCGTAGCTGATCGATAGCCCCAGGCCCGTGCCGAGGCCCGGATCTTTAGTGGTAAAGAACGGATCGAAGATGCGGTGTTTGATCTCGTCGGGAATGCCCGGCCCCGTATCGCGAATGCTGACGCTCGCCGTGTCGCCCTGCTGGCGGGTCGCGACGGTGATCCGGCCGTCGCCTTCGATCGCTTGCTGGGCGTTGTTCAAGATGTTCATGAACACCTGGTTGAGATGTCCGTGTGGGCCGTGAACGGTTGCCACCTGGCCATATTGCCGCTCTAGGATAATGCGGTGCTTCACTTGGCTGAAGAGCAGATTCAGGCACATGTCGAGTGATTCGTGAAGATCGAAGTCGTCGAAATCTTCCTTGCCGGGGTGCGAGAACGTCTTCAGGTCGGCAATGATTCGGGCGGTGCGAGTGGCCCCGTGTTCGATGACGGTGGCCAACGAAGAAAGTCGCTTGAACGTGCCTTCGATCTCCTCGCGGGCCGCCGGATCGCAAGCCCCGTCGAGCAGAGGCTGGAGCATGCCGCGCAGACGGTCGGTGCTGGCGTTCAAGGGCTTGATGCCGTTGTAGACGGCGTTGATCGAGTTGTTGATTTCGTGCGCCAGTCCGGCCACCAACTGTCCCAACGAGCTCATCTTTTCGGCGTGAATCAATTGGCCCTGCATCGACGACAGCTCGCGGTAGGCCTCTTCGAGCTCGGCCAACGAGCTTTTCAAGGTGCGGCGGCTCTTGCTGAGCTGCCGAGTGCGGCGGCGGACCTTTGATTCGAGGTTGGCATTCAGATCACGAATGGTGTGGTCGTTGTGCTCCAGGCGGCCGACCATGTGGTTGAACCGGCGGGCCAGGTTGTCGATCTCGTCGGTGCCGGTCGGATGGAGCCGCTCGTTGAGCGACCCGCTTTCGACGCGGTGCATGGCCTCGACCATGCCGCGGACGCGCGCGGCGATCGAGGTGGCGAGCAACCGCGACAAGACGAGCCCCATAAGCACGGCGGCCAATGTGATGTAGACGGTGTGCTCGCGCAAGTTGGCGACGGCCGCGTGCTGGTTGGCGGGGTCGCCGATGATGTCCAGCGCGCGCTGATTAGCCAGGCCGCCGATCATGGCCGCCGAAATGAAGACCACCAGGCTCACGCAAACGTTCAGCCGGGCGTGCAGGCGGCTGGCCGGCAGCGCGTCGAATTCGACGAGGATGCCTCGATCGATCAAATATCGCACGACGGGCGCCAGCCAGCGCTCGGTGACGAAGAATGTGATCAGCAGCACCACCGCGATGCCGAACGTACCCGCCAGCGCGATTTGCGCCATCGCCGGTCGCGAGATGCCATCGAGATTGCGCATGACGGCGCAGACGGGGGCCACGATGATGAGGGGATCGATCAGCGCCTCGCGCAAGCAATTGCGACCGGGGAACAACACGGCCTGCGCGGCGGCCCGCGCGGCAGTGTCGGACGCCACCGCCTCGCCGCGGACCAGCATGCCCAGCGTCTGGCGCAACTCGGTCGTATAATAGAGGGCCAACAGCGTCGAGAAGGCGATTCCCAACGGGACGAACACCGCGGCGCAGAGCCAAAAGTGGCGCTCGGCCTGCGGCGAGAACGTGATCATCAACGCGACGTAATACGCGGTCAGGCCGCCGCCGAACGACGCCACCACCCGCGTCGTGAGCATCATCACCAGAATGTAATGCGAGCCGAGCCGCTCGAGCAGCCAGGTGTCACTACTGGCGCTCGGCAGTGTCTCAATCGACGGAGAAAGGCTCGCGGTGGTGCTGCTCATTTTCGCCCTCGGCTGACCAATTCGGTTCGCAACAGCCGTTCGAGGCCCCGCGCCACCTGGTGCAAATCGACCGCCGAAAGGTGCGGCTGCAAGGCGCGTAAATGCGCGTGGTGCCGCCGCCAGCGCCGCAGAAAATGGGCCTCGTGTCCGCCCCGCGCGATGGCCGTTTCAATCTCGGCGGGGTCTCCCGTCAAAAGCTGCTCGACGGTGACGTGGCAGGCGGCCACGGCCCGCGCGAAGACGCCGCTCGTATAGTCGCGGTCTTTCACCTCGCGCTGCCAGGTGCTGATGAGATTGCCGATCCGCGCCATCCACTGGCCATGCCAGATCGCTTGTCGCAGCGTACCCAGCTCGTGAACCGGAAAGTCGGGCGTACACATCAGATCGACTGTGGCGAAGCTCAGCAGGCCCATGCCTTGGGCGGTGTAATCGTCGTGTTCGACAAGGTTGAGAATGTAGGGGTTCCGATTGACCAATTGCGAGTAACGCACCGTGTTGAACAATTGAGCCAGATCGTAATGGAGCAGCTCGCGGTACACCTCGTAACACGGGTAGCGGCTCACCCGCCGCCAAAACGCCTCCCAGACGCGGCACGTGAACTGGGCATAGGCACGATCTTGCGGGGAAAACCGCCGAAAATCAGGACGGCCTTGGTGGGTAATCTTCAGCAACTCGTCGAGCAGGTCTCCGTTGCCTTGTTGGTCGGCGACGTCGTCAAACAGCACGTTGAGCATGCCCGCCAGCACTTTGGTGTCGGCGGCGTCGGCGCGCCACTCGGGCGGCACGCACGGCAGCGTGGTGAGTTCGACGCCGTGCAAGCACCATTGCCACAAATATAAGCCACGCTTGCCCACCCGCGCGTATTCGTCGATCCAGCCGGCCAGCCAGGGACTGAACTGTTTGCCGACGATAGCTTGGCGCTCGTCGGCAGCGGCGCCCGCCAATGGTTCCGATTTGTTTGGCTTGGCCGGTTGGTTATGTTCGGCCTCTACCGCCGGCTTTAACGAATTCGCCGGATCGACCGCCGTCTCAACCTGCCCGGGCAGATTCTTCAACCGCAGGTGCAAGAGCACCGGTTGCTCGTGTGCTTTGAGGGACTCGAGGAGCGAGCGAACACCGCCCGGATCGAGCCCGCCGACAGGCCCCACATGGGTCAGCCGACTTTGTATAAACTGTCGCTCAACAGCGTGGCGATCGGCAGCCGACGGCGGCGATGCGACCGCGCCGCCGAAATCGCACCAGACCAGCAGCAGCTTCGGCACGCGGGCCAGCTTACGCAGCCGCTGGCGCGTGAGCGAGGCCGCAGATCGCCGCGAGTCGGCCAAGACCACTATCCAGTGCTCGCGGCCCAGCAACTCGCGCGCGTGCGCCAGCCCCAACGCGGCGGCGACGCTGTCGGCCGGAGAGCCCACTGCACCGCGCCCGTTGCCGGCAGGGTGCTGGGCATCGAAGCGCAGCGACCGGCCTACCGCCTCGGCTTGACGCGGCAGCACTTCGGGCACTTCCGACACGACCCAATCACGGGTGAGATCAAAAGCCCGCCCGAGGGCCTCGGCCAGGTGAGCGGGACAAATTGCTGGGCCGTCCGCCGACGCCTGGTTGGTTTCCCCCGTCGTTCGGTCCGGGCAATACGGCAGGCCGCCGGGCGCTTCGGCGGCGCCGGTGGGCGCCAGCGGCGCGCACGCGTCGGCAAACGGAGAATGCGGCCGTTGCAACGACGGTACGGCGTGAAACAAGTTGGTGGCCGAAAGCTTCGTCATGGCTCTCTTTGCACCGTTTCTGTCGAGTGACGCGCGGCCGCGGACGATCGCACGTGCCAGCGCGGTGGCGAGCCAACGCGCGCCGGCGCGGGCGCCGTCGGCCGCGCCCAATGAAAGACAAAATGTTCCAGATACCAGCGGACCGCGGATCCCAATCGCCGCCAGATCAGCTTTTGCAACGGCGGATACGAAAGCCGATTGAGCGCTCGTGCTGTGCGCGTGCGCCGCTTCAACGCGCGGCCGAGCCGGCTTCGCAACACACGCTTTCGATAGTCGCGGAAAGAATAATCGCCGCTCGCGAACGCATCGCGGATCGCTTCGGCGGCCAACTCGCCGTAGCCGAGCGCCAGACTGATGCCTTCGCCAAACACCGCGTCGACGCCGGCCGCGTCGCCCACCAGCAGCACGTGCGGCGCGGCGAAATTGCCGCGCGCGTCGAACAGTCGGATCGGATGTCCGTCGAGCCGATAGTCGGCCAGGCGGTAGCCGTGCGCCGACAGCCAGCGAGCGAGAATGGGGCGCAGCGACCCGCCCGTTTTGCCGCGCGGCAGGCAGCTATCGTAGACGCCCCAGTTTCGGGCCCGCTTTCCCTCGAAGAACATGGGAAAGCTCCAGGCGTAGCCCTGGATGCCCTCAGCCGTGCAGGCGAAATCGAAATAGGCCCCGTCGGCGGACAACTCGCTCGGCGTGCCGCGCGGCGCGTCGGGAGTAACGATCTCGACCACTCGCGCCACCGCTGTGGCGTGGGAATCGGCCGCCGCCAGCCGGCGAACGATACTGCCCGATCCATCGGCCCCGACGACTACGCGGGCGGTATAGCTGCCTCGATCCGTCTCGACTTCCACGCCGCCGTCGATGCGGCGCAAGCGGAGCACGCGTGTTTGTTCTTGTAGCTCAACGCCGCGCTGCCGTACCTCATCGGCCAACCAATGGTCGAAGTCAGCTCGTCGGACGACGCGGAATGTGTTTCCGTTGCTGAAGCGAATCGGCGAGCCGCGCCTGGCGTAATTCAGATGCGCCCAATCGACCTCGACCGAAGGCACCTGCCGCGAGTCAAGACCCAAGTTGGCCAGGCAGATATCGACGTCGGGCACGCAACCGCCGCCGCACAGTTTGTGGCGCGGGTGGCGATCGCGTTCGAGGACGAGGGTGCGTCGGGCGATCGCCGGATTGAGGCGGGCCAGGTGCAGCGCGGTTGATGCCCCGGCGGGGCCCGAGCCCACGATGATCACGTCATATCGCACTCGACGGCCTCCCGTAAGCTGTGCGCTCGCCCCGGCGCCAATCGTTGGCAGCCGCTCAACCGCCTATTCTCACCCGCCGCCCCGCTCCGATGCTATCAATCGTTTGGCTGCTGGCTCCGTCCCCCAAACGGACCATGCTCGCCCAAGTCGGACGGCGAAGACTCAACATCCTCCTCGGCTCGAATCGGCTCTGCTGGCTGATTCGCCTTCGCACGAGAGAGAACGACATTATGCCAAGGCGTCCGCGGCCGGCCTAGAATTTTTCGGCACATGTTTCACGATTCGCGAAGAAAATAGTCAACGATGTTCCGTTTGTGCGCATCGCACGGTATGAAGGGGTCGGAGGCCAGAGGTCAGAGGCCAGGGGAAGAGTCGGCGGTGAACGACTTCGAGCCGGACGGTACTCGGAGAAGAAAGGCATAAGCCGCATGGGCGCAACCGGTGGAACAACAATTATCTCCGGACCCAAATCGAGGACCCTGATCTCTGGCCTCTGGCCTCCGACCTCTCTCCCACCCCCCGCTTGCGTTCCTATGGTCCGTGGCGTATGTACCTATGTCGGCGAGGGTGGCGCAAAGAGTCTGCCCTTGTTGGAATTGCGCTGGTTTCGAGGAGTGGCCGCATTGGGCGCCGCCATCAGTTCACTCACGATCTTGATTTTCGTCTTTGCCGCGCTGGCGTCGTTGGCGCTCGGGTCGATGCTTGGTTGGCACATTCGCGGCTATCGCGATGCGGCCGAGTCGCCTCCGCCCAGCCCCTCGCCGGTCGCACCTGCTCGCGCCCCGGCGGCCACGGCCGCCCCCGCGCCGGTTACAAACGCCGCGCCGGCAAACGTGGCGTCTGCGCCTCCGCCCGCACCGCCCTCAGGGCTTGAGCCGGCGAAGGTCCGTGAATTGCTCGAACGCATTCATCAATTGGCCGACAGCGCGGCCGCGGGCGTCGGCGAACATACCAGCCGGGTCGAGCAGATCAGCCAAGAGTTGGCCTCGCTCTCGGCCGACGGGGCGCCTTTGGAAGAGGCGATTCTCAGCGCCGCGGCTCGCCTGATCGACGCCAACGAACATTTGGAGGAGGAGCTCGCGACCGCCAAAAACCAGCTCGACGAGCACGCCAAGCAAATCGAGTCACACATGGCCGAGGCCCGCACCGACGGGCTGGTGGGCGTCGCCAATCGACGCGCCTTCGACGAAGAGCTCGAACGGCAGTGCAAGGCGCTGAAGAACAACGGCTTGCCTTTTTACCTGGTGCTGCTCGACGTCGACCACTTCAAAAAGTTCAACGACCGGCACGGGCATCAGGCCGGCGACGAGGTGCTCAAGGGCGTCGGTCGCATCCTCACAGAGACGGTGCGCGAGCAGGACTTCGTGGCCCGCTATGGCGGCGAGGAGTTCGCGGTCATCGTGCCCGAAACCACGACGCGCGACGCCAAGGCCACGGCCGAACAGATTCGCTCGGCGGTCGAGTCGGGCCGCTTCGACTACAAGGGCCAGCAACTGCAGGTGACGGCCAGCCTGGGCATGGCCGGGGCGAGCGTGGGCCAAGAACCCAAGTCGCTCATTCAACGGGCCGACGAAGCCTTGTACGCGGCGAAAAAGAACGGCCGCAACCGGGCCTACTTTTTCAACGGCCAGTCGTGCGAGGCGATCGACCCGGCCTGGTTCGAGGCCAACGCCGACGTGGTGCAAGCCGTGCAGCGCGAGCTCGACGAGGCCAACAGCGCGAACGCCTCGAATCGCCGCAACCATGCGCGGCGGCCCTTTCCCACGCACCAATATGTCGCTCCCTTCCTCGACAACAAGCTGCCGGCGCTGACCGAGTTTTACCAGGTGCAGTGCCACGATATTTCGCCGACCGGTTTTTCGTACATGCTTGCCAAGCCCGCCGAGCACCAGTCGATCGTGGTCGCCCTGGGTTCTCCGCCGAACGTCACCTATCTGACGGCGCGGGTGATGCACTCAACGATGACGCATTCCGGCAACAAGCCCATGTTCTTGATCGGCTGCCGTTTCACCGGCCGCATCGAACCGCAGGGCGAGTATCTCGAGTTGACCGAGTCGGCCAAGACCACGGGCTGACGAATTGGCCATCGACATCGTTGCCTCTCGCCCCGCCACGATCCGAGCTTGTCTCGGTCGGGCGATGATTGGACGCTAGACCGCACGTCTCGCCAAAACGCCTTTCGTTTTCCGCACGGACCGCCGCGAAGCGGCGGGCCGTGACACCTTCAAGGATCACAGAATGGGCAGGTGTCGGTGACGCCAGTTAGCTCCGCTCGATCGTCCGAACAAAGCTTGGCATAATTCGTCCAGATTCTGCCTCGCGGCGGGCGGGCGCCATTCGCCCCGATCTTCGAGCAACTAGCTCGGTGCAGTTTCCGGTCGGAAGGTTGGTTCACCTGAAGCACGAAGCCATTCGGATGGTCTTCCAGCCATTGCAAATACGACTCATGAGCGTCAGGCCCAAAGAATTCTTCCATCGATTGACCTCGCGGTTTTGTTTCGACCGAACGGTGCCGAACAATGCTCCCGCTACGATACGCGTAATGGCAAAGCGAATCGCCGAAACAACTACCGTCGGTCATTACGATCCCTGGTAGCTCCTTTCCAGGAGCGGCTTGGACTTTTCCAGATCTTCGATCCTACGGAGCGTGATCTCCAAGTCGCCTGTTCCCCAATGGCCGATTGCTCGCACGTCGCGCGTGAAGCCATTTTCAAGAGTGATTGTGTCAGGGTCAACTTTGACATATGCGACCAGCCGGTCTTGGTTTGCCTGCACCTCCACGGACGCGAAATTCTTGATGCGCTTTAAGGCAATGTACAATTTGAGCGTCTTTACCTGAACGTCGTCACCGAACCCAACGAGGGTCGCCTTGAGCGCCTCATATAGGTCGGTAAGTTGTGGGCTGGCATGGGCGAGTTGTTCAGAGACGGTTTTGTCTTTGTACTTTGCCTTTTGCTTTCCTGCACCGTCAATGGGTTCGCCTCCGTCAGCCGCTTCGACCGCGTTGACGAGCTGGAAGAGCAACAGGCCATAGCCGAAGCGCACGTATCGCAGCAGCTCAATGTTGCGGTTGATCTAGTCTCCCGCGCCGCCGCTGCCGCTGCCGCTGCCGCCGCCGGCACCCGCGCCGAGTTTGCGAACACCCGCGCCAGCCTTGCCGTACTGGCCGCCGACGGCTGACTCGAGCCGCGAAGGAGCGCCCATGCCGGGCGCCTCGGGGCCAATCAGGGCGGGCTCGGCGCCGCCGCTGATCAGGCTACTCAAACGTTCGCCGGTCTGGCCGCCGACCGAGCCGAATGGCCCAAAGCCGTAGCCATAGGCGCCGCCGCCGCCCGAGCGGCTGCCATAGCCATAGGGATTGTCGAAGCCGTAACCGCCATAGCCATAGCCGCTGCCATAGCCGAACTTGATGCCGAACGGCGAGCCGCTGCTGAACCAGGCGCCGCTGCCTTTCATCGTGCGACCAATCGGACTGGGCCGCCGCACCTGGCGACTAGGAATGCCGCCGTATTCAAATATTTCGGCGGCCGTCGCTTCAGCGGTGATTTCGGCGGTCCCCATTTCGACGCCGCCTTGTTCGGCGGTACGCAGCGCGCCCGCCCCGGTTTGAAAACCGCGGTAGGCGTTGAACCAGGTGCTGAAGTCTTGGCCGGCTGCCCCACCGATCGGCGATGCCCCCACGCGACCACCTGGGCCCAAGGGAAGCTGCCCGAGCGGCGCCTCGACGGCGCCTGGCCCGCCCTGGGCTCCGCCTGCTCCGCCGATGCCGCGTGGCGCAGTCAGCCCTTGCTCACGGCCGGTATATGCGGTCCAACGGCTGCCGTTCCAATACGACCAGCGATTGTCGGCCCCCCAGTACCACCAGCGGCCGTTTTCGTTGCGATATCGCCAGTTGTTCTCGCGGCGGCCGCGCGGGGCCGCTTGGCCGCGGCGACTGCTCATCGCGGCGGGTTCCGTTTCGCTTGCCACTTCCTCATAACTGGTTCGGGCCGCCTTGTCGTCCTCACCTGCCAAGCAGAGAGTCGGTCCCAAAAACATGCCCAAGGCCAGCACGCGAAGATTCTTTTTCATGGCGATTCTTTCGATAGGACCGTCAGCGTCTATCCATCAGCATCGGTCGATCGCTATCGGCGATTATAGCAGAATCGACAAAGATCAACGGCACCGGGAGGCCAGTTGGCGGACTGGGAGCTGTGGGAGAAGTTTGCTCGCGCGATGGCGTGTATGCGGGTTTCGGCATCCAAAGCCGGTATTTGCGGAACCGGACATGTGGCACAGCCGCCCCCGGCTGTGCGTGGTCGCCGAAGGCGACCGCGAGACAGCCGAGGGCGGCTGTCCCACATTGCCGTATTCACGCGCGCATGAATTGCCCGGCAAGCCTGCGCTTATCGCGAGCTCGCCACGGCGGGCGTCACCCCGTTCCAGGGGGGCGCGTCGCTGGCGGTGGCCTCGCCGGGAGCATCCGGCTGACGGGCAACTCGCTCGGGCCGACGATTAGAAGCCACCGCCCGCGACGCGCGGTTCCTGCGCCGCGCCAAAAGACCCTTGCGCGGCTGGGTGACCTCTTGGCCCTTGATGAACTGGCGATATTTCACGCGCTCGTCTTGGTCGTAGCTGACCACCACTTGCACGTCGGTGCCGTCGGCCCAGATTTCGGCGGGAATTCCGACCACCTCCCACAACCCGCCGGTGGCGACGTCGGCCGCTCCGTGCATGAAGGCGCGGCCCATTTTCGCGCCCTTGGTGTAGCCCTGCTTGAACGAAAAGACGTCTTCCATCGTGCCGTCGGGCCGCGGCCGAGTCCAGGTGGGCGGCCCCAGCTCAGCGATGACGTGCGTCCGCGGCGTGCCTTCGTGCAAGACGCCCAGGTTTTTTTTGCCGGGCTGTCGGGCGGCCTTCACCGCGGCGCACCCCGAGCCTCCGAACAGCATGCCCGTGGCAAGGGCGAGAGCTGCGATCGCGCACCACGATCGATAAGCTAGCCACGGCACGAGGCGATCCTCCTGGCAGAGTCCTGGAAATGGCCGCGAACTATATCCGCTAGGGGTACTATCGGTCAATGGCCGACGCGTAGGCCAGCCTTTCCAGGCTGACGGGGCAACACAGGTAAGAATCAACAAGAGAAACCAGGGCGAGAAGAGAACTCGGGAAGTAGGGTGGGGCGAGCTTGCAAGTCCCACCGCCGAGGTCGTTTGCCTAGAAAGCCGTATTTGCGCCGATGGTGGGACTCGTTTCACTCGTCCCACCTTACGCCAATTCACGGATGCGACCCGCTGAAGTGATCATGTCAGGCTGGCAAGTCGGAGGCTCCCCGCCACGAAGCCTAAATGTCTCGATCTCGAGAGGCACCAGCCGCTCGATTAGTTCCCGTGGTGTCTGCGGCCGCCGCAAAGGCTGTTTCGCTAACATTGAATGAACTAGTGCCGTCACGTTCACCGGCAGGTCCGCACGTAGTACTCTTAGATCGGGCGGTCCCTGCTGTCGATGCTGCTGGACCAGTTCGGTTAAATCCTGCGCGAGAAACGGCGGCCGGCCGCACAGTAGCTCGTGTAGCGTCGCTCCCAGACTGTAGATGTCGCTACGGATGTCAGGGCGCAATCCAGACGTGATTGTTTCCGGGGCGATGTACTGCAGGGTGCCCGCCACGCAACGATCGGCCGGCGATGTTGGGTCGGCTGGCTGGCGTGCGAAGCCAAGATCGACGAGTGTGGCGTGCCCTCGCGGCGAAAGCATGATATTGCTCGGCTTGACGTCGGCGTGCATCCAACCGCCCGAGTGCAATGCGTCGAGAGCTTCGGCCACCTGGCGAACGATC
The DNA here is from genome assembly GCA_035252155.1 of Pirellulales bacterium. GTDB lineage: Bacteria > Planctomycetota > Planctomycetia > Pirellulales > JAICIG01 > JAICLL01. The sequence continues at coordinate 14,652 of DATFDL010000487.1, forward strand.
CAAAGTGCCGCGGGCAACGTCGGCCGTCGGCCTGCGGAAATAAGGCGCGATAGCGGCGCGCCATCGAGCCACGGCATGACGACAAAATACGGAGCCGCGCCGACGTGGGACGCAAGGATGGGAATCAAATGCGGGTGCGAAAGCCGGCGGCCGACGATTGCCTCGCGACGCATCACTTCGATGGCGGCCGCGTCGTCGTTCCATTGGTCCGCTAGGATTTTGACGGCGTACGCGGCGGTACGGTTGGGGCCGCTGGCCGGCCGGGCACGGTAGACCCGGCATAACCGTCCTTGGCCCATACTTTCGAGCAGCTCCCACGCGCCGAGTTGAATCGGGCGGGACGTGCGGGCGAGAGCGTTGGCGCTGGCGGTTTTGAGCGACATTCGAGGGACAAGCGAACAGGACGAGTCCTATCGTTTGCTTCGGTCCGCCCCGAATGACAAGTTGAATTTTAGACCGCTACTTGATGCCCTGTCTGGCTGCTTTTACAATCCAAAACGCTTTCGATGCCATTCCCTAGCGGTTCAACATCCTCACCTCTGCACGTGGCGAACTTCATGCGAACAGCAATCTGCGCGGCTGGCTTGCTGATGGTTCTGGCAGCGTGTGGCTGCGGCTCGAGCGGCGGCCCGGCGGATTCATCGCCCACCAACGAAACGCCTGCGTCGTCGGCCGATCAAAAACGGATCATTCTTTTGACGAACGGCAACTCGCCATTTTGGGACACCGCTCGGGCCGGCCTGCAAGCGGCCGAAAAAGATCTGCGGCTGACCGATGCGGGCTTGCGCGCCGTGGTCGAAGTGAACGACAGCACGCCCAAGGGCCAAATCGACAAACTGCGGCAGTTCGCGAGCCAGTCTGACATCGCGGCAGTGGGAGTCTCGGTGACCGACGCCGCCAACGCCGCAATCGCCGAGGAAATGCGCAAACTCCAAGAGCAAGGCATCGTGGTCATCACCGTCGACTCCGACATCGATCGCGAGGCGTTCCGCGACGCGCGGTTCGCTTTTGTCGGCACCGACAACTTGATCGGCGGGCGTGAGCTGGGCGTCGCGGTCAAGCATCTGCGGCCTGGTGGCGGCGAGTACGTGACCTTTGTCGGCCGCACGGGCGCGCAAAACGCCATCGAGCGCATCGGCGGCTTTGGCGAAGGGGCCGGCGAAAACTTCAAATCGCTCGACAACATGGGTGACGAGAACGATCCGACCCGCGCCCGCGACAATGTGCGCAACGCCATCGGCAATCACGCGGGCCTGAATGTGCTGGTGGGCATTTGGTCGTACAACGCGCCGGCCATCGCCGACGTGGTGCAACAACTCGACCGCAAAAGCGATTTCACCGTGGCGGTCTTCGACGCCGAGCCGCTGGCCGTCGATTATATGGACCAGGGCATGATCGACGTGATGGTCGTGCAAAACCCGTTTGAGATGGGCTACCAAGGCGTGCGGTTGATGAAAGCCCTAGTGGAAAAAGACGACGCGACCGTCCAAGAGCTGCTGCCCAACCACGGGCAAGGCGGCGGCGATCTGTACGACACCGGGCTGAAAGTGGTCGTGCCCGACAAGGGGTCGCCGCTCAAAGCCGACTTGTTCGGATCGAACACGCAGTTTCTCAAGCTGAGCGAATTTCGCGAGTGGCTGGCCAAGTACGGGCTGCAAGGCTCATGAACTCGGGCAAGCTATCGGCGCTGGCGCGGGCCAACCGCAACGAGTTGGGCCTGCTGGCCGCCATTGTCGTCGTCGGGGCGCTGACCGCCGCTTTCGACAGCCAGCACACATACTTGCGCAACCCGAAGCCGGTGGCCGTCGACATCGTGCGGCAAACCGCGATGCTCGGCATCTTCGCGCTGGGCAGCGCCATCGTGATCATCGCCGGCGGAATCGATCTGTCGAGCGGCTCGATGATCGCCTTTGGCGGCACGACGTGCGCCACGATCATGCTGTTCTTGGCGCCCGAGGCCATGCCTCGCAACAAGCCGGTCGGCATCGAAGTGATCGCGATTGCGATCGCCGGCACGCTCGCCGTCGGCTTTCTCATCGGCAGCTTACACGCCTGGCTGATCACCACGGTGGGCCTGCCGCCCTTCATCGCTACGCTGGCTACGCTGGTGGGGCTGCGTAGTCTCGGGCGGGTGATCATCGAAAATGTCACCGGCGCCGTGCTGGGCAGCAAGAGCACGCAAATCCAGATTTATGACCGGCAGTTTCGCTATCTCGCCACTTCGGTGTGGGTGCCCGCCGTGCTGTTTTTGTTGCTGGCCTTCGCCGCGTGGCTGCTGCTGAGCCGCACGGTGGTCGGCCGGCATCTCTACGCGCTCGGCGGCAACGAACAAGCCACGCGGCTGAGCGGCATCCGCACCGACCGGCTGAAGTGGCTGGCCTATTGCCTGAGCGCGATGCTTTCGTCGGTGGCCGGCGTGATCTTCATCGCCGATCAGAGCGTGGCCGATCCACAGACACTCGGCCGCGGCTACGAACTGAATGCCATTGCCGCCGCAGTCGTCGGCGGATGCAGTCTCCAAGGCGGCTTGGGTACGATACCCGGCACCGTGTTGGGCTGCCTTTTTCTGCGGATGGTGATCGACGGCATCGCCAAAGTCATCAAGGCCGGCGCCGACGTTTACGAGGGCCTGATTGTGGGGATGGTCGTGGTGTTTGCGGTGGCACTCAATCAATTGCGGTTGGGCGGCGGTGGGCAGAAACGCTTCTTTGCCGGAGCACTGGGTGGCGTGGCGGTGCTTAACCTGGCGCTGTTGGCCGGCGTGCTCACGGCATTGCTGGGCGGGCAAACGGCCGGCGGTCTTGCCGCGGTCGCCGTCTTCGCCTTGCTCGCGGCGGTGAAATTCTTCGAGCGGCGCGGTAATCGAGCCGGCGCGGGCGATTAAGGTTCATGTCTTGAACATTTGGCGATGAGCGGCACTACGATTGAACAACCCCCAATTCTTTCCATCCGCGGCGTTACCAAGCGATTCCCCGGCGTGGTGGCGCTGGCGGATGTCTCGCTCGACATTGCCCCCGGCGAACTGCACGCCATCTGCGGCGAGAACGGAGCGGGCAAGAGTACGCTCATGAAAATCCTGGCCGGCGTCATCGGCTCGTTCGAGGGCGAGCTGTGGCTGCGCGGCCGGCCGGTACGCTTTGCCGATACGCGCGACGCCGAAGACGCCGGCGTCGGCATCATCCACCAAGAGCTCAACCTGGTCGAAGAGCTTTCGGCGGCGGCCAATATCTTTTTAGGCCGTGAACAGCATGGCCCTTTCGGCTGGCTCAACGACCGGGCCATGCAGCGCGCCGCCGGCGCCTTGCTGAGCGAGCTGGAATGTCAAATCGACCCCCGCGCCCCGGTGGGAACGTTGCGCGTGGGCGATCAGCAGCTTGTCGAAATCGCCAAGGCGCTCTCGCGCGACAGCCATGTGCTGATTATGGACGAGCCGACCAGCGCGCTGACCGAAAGCGAAGTCGCCCGGCTGTTTCGCGTCATCGCCCGGCTGCGCGGCCGCGGCGTGACCATTCTCTACATCTCGCACAAGATGGATGAGATCTTCCGCTTGGCCGACCGAATTACCGTGTTGCGCGACGGCCGGCTCATCAAAACCCTCGAACGGGCTGCCACCAACGCTCGTGAAGTCACGCACCTCATGGTGGGCCGCGAGATCGAGGCGACCCAAGTGGAGCGCGATCGGCAGCCGGGCGAGGCGGTGCTGGCGGTCGAGCGGCTTTCGTTGGCCTGGCCGGGGCACGCGCGCGGCTGGCGGCTGAAAGATATCAGCTTCACGCTGCGCCGCGGCGAGATTTTGGGCGTCGCCGGGCTGATGGGGGCCGGCCGTACCGAGCTGCTGGAATGCCTGTTCGGCGCCAGTCCTCAACCGCCCGGCGGCCGAGTGCGCCTGGCGGGGCGCGAGGTACGCTTTCGGCATCCGGCCGAAGCGCGGCGAGCGGGCATCGCGCTGGTGACCGAAGACCGCAAGCGCCTGGGCATTTTCAGCCAGATGACCGTCGGCGAGAACATCAGTCTTTGCACGCTGGGCGAAGCGGCGACCGGCGGCCTGGTGGTTCGCCGTCGCGAGCGGGCGATGGCCGAAAGCACGGTCGAGCGGCTAGGCGTCAAGACTGCCGGCGTCGACTCCGCGATTACCAGCTTGAGCGGCGGCAACCAACAAAAAGCGATCATCGGCCGTTGGCTCTTGACCAGGCCCAAGGTGTTGCTGCTTGACGACCCCACCCGCGGCATCGACGTGGGGGCCAAGGCCGAACTGTATCAATTGATGGACCGCCTTTGCCGCGACGGGCTAGGCATCATCGTCACGTCGAGCGAGCTGCCCGAGCTGCTGACGCTCTGCGATCGGATCTTGGTGCTCTGTGAAGGCTGCCTGACCGGCGAATTCAGCCGGGCCGACGCCACCGAGCAGCGCATCATGGAAGCCGCCACCCGCCGGGCGGGTTAGTCGTTGTGTCCAAGCATGGACGCGCGAGCAGCGAATCAAAACCGCTGCTAGCGCCATTTCGTTCGCCCTTTGGACATCGGAGCGATGCCTGAAAAATCCACGGTAAAAACCTCCGCCGTCAATAACTAGGGTCACGGACCCGCTTATACTTTGCCAGGTTGCCTGCCCCATGGCGCCATTTCATCCTCAGCCAAATGCCGGAGCATGGCAATTCAGCCTCCGTGAGCTACTCGCGCTGACAACTTTCGCAGCGATCGCCGCGGCGTTCGCGGCGATGTTGGGCATGGGTATCTTCGTCGTCGCCGCGGGACTCTCTATTTGCTACCTCAATGTTCGCGGCCTCTTTGCGAGATGGCAGCGAGGCAAGTGGCGGTGGTTCTGGATCGGTACCGCCTGCATTGCTTTTGCGCTATCACTCGGCTTGCCCGCCGCCGCGATTCCGTTTCGTCCAGCGGGCGGCTCGGTGGACTATCTCGACCTGCGGGGTTGGGAGGCAGCACAGGCAAGCTTCCATATGCTCTTCGCTTGGCCATTCGATTCGCTCACTGATCTTGCGGGTTGGGCGGCCTACGTGCTGTACGCCTGCGCGAACGTTGTTCTCGTCTTATCGCCTGTTTGGGCCTGGCGGCTGTCGAGAGGGCGAGGAGATTGGTATGGCACAATCGCGGTGGTCAGTGCGGCCGACGTTTGGTGTGCAGCGATCTGGCTTCGAGGGCGCGAGGGCTACTATCTCTGGGCGCTGCCAATGCTGATCTTAGTCACTGCTTGGAGAATTCGCAGTCCTGCGCTTCTGGCGATGGTCCTGACGGCGTTGCTCTTCATCGCAATCGTCGCAGTCGGAGGCATCGAATGAATTCAACGCCCTTGCCCTTTTGGCCTACGTTCTCTCGGAGCTGCCGGCTGCGATGCCCGCGATGTGGAAAAAGCCGACTCTTCACGGGCTGGTTCCGGATGAAGGCGGGTTGCAAGGTGTGCGGGCTCGATTTCCAGCAGGAGCCGGGCTTTTACCTCGGCTCGATCTATTTCAACTACGGACTGACGGCGCTGATCGTCACCGTGGCGTACTTCACGCTCTACTTCGCGACGGAATTGCCCGGCAATGTGCTGCTAATTGGGCTGACGGCGTTCTGCGTGTTCTTTCCGCTCTGGTTTTTCCGCTACGCCCGCAGCCTGTGGCTGGGCTTTGATCAATATTTCGATCCGGACCCGTAGCACGGAATTCATGCCGTTCACGACGCGCTCAACGCCGCAACGTGGGAGGGACCACCGGAAAACGGAATGAATTCCGTGCTACGACAGAATTCATTCTGCTCTACTTTTTGGTCGTCTGGCGGTCGTCGGCCTTGACGGCGATCGGCTTTTGGTTGCCGAGCATGAAGCCCACCAAATACCAGCCGTTGGACTCGCTGGTGGCAAAGCTGCCCGCCGGACCAAAAAACTTCCGCACCTGCTGATATTCCGGCAGCTTGCTTCCGTCGAGCCGCGGCTTGCGCGTCATGCCTTCTTTTTCTTCGCCCAGCAGAAAGTTGAGAAAGTGGCCCAAAAAAGTGTCGGCCTCGGGCAGCCTGCCCTGGCGGAAAAGCTCATAGGTCACTCGATATTGCTCATCCGATCGGGCGAAGCCCTGGGCCGAAGTCTCCTTGGCCCCAAGCTGCTGGAACTCCGCGATCACGCGCTGAAAATCTCCGTCGCCCGCCAACTGGTCGCCGGGGCCGAGGTTTTGCAGCACTTTTTCCAGTAAAGCGACATGCGACGACACCAGCAAATAGCCCTTGGCCACGGTCATGGCTGAAGAGGTGGTCACCATCCGTTGCCCGCCAGCGAACTCTTCGATTTCCTCGCGGGGAGATTCGGACGAGTCCGCCTCTTGGATGTCGAGCTCGAGACTATCCATCTCTTCGGGCAAAACCTCCCAGACGTCGTATTCGCCCACCTTGCGCAGTTTGGCGCGCGGGTCATCGCGCATCGAGCGCTCGATCGCCTTGGCCAAGGCTTTGGGGTTTTTGGCCTCAATGGCGGCCAGCCGCCGCTGACTGGTGGGCGTGATCGGCATTTCATAATCGGTTATCACGTTCACCCGTTGGCCCAAGTGAACGATCAGATCGCGGCGGACATCGAGCTTCGAGTCATTTTTGATACTGTCCAAAGTATCTTGCCAGACTCCCTCATCGGTCATGATCTCGTCAAACAGCGTATCGAAGCGATCGAACGCATTGATGATGTCGCATTGAAACGACATGTAGCTCGATATGTTCCGGGGCACCCACGGTTCGGGCGCGAAGTCGCCGCCGTTGGGAAAGACCATCATCCGCATCGCCAGCTCATAGGGAGGCGGGGCATAAACATACGTGCGGTGCAGCATGTCGTATCGGTCGCTGGAAAGATTCGCCAGGCCGCCGATGCCGCGAATTGCGCTGAACCCTTGTTTCTTGGCGACCTTTAAGTAGTCGGTCTCGCCTTTGCGGCGATGCTCCTGCCAGCTTCGGAACGACTCGGCCAGCCCGATGGGGTCGATAAACCAGCGCACCTGCGGCTCGATGCGCGGCTGACCTTTCTGGCAGCGCTCCATGACCGCCTGATAGGCCGAATCGCTGGCCAGTGTCTCTCTCTTGGGCTTGACGAGGCGGCCGGCGATGTCCGAGGCCACCGGCACCTGGTCGCTGGCCACGAACAACCCCTCGTGGATGAAATAAGCCGCGTGCAGCGGCTGGCTTTGGCCGCGGCGGGGCGGCGACTCGTAAATCGTAAGCTTGACGCCGTGATGCGTGGCTGCCGACCGCTTGGCGCCCTGCTTTTCCAGATTGGCGGCCAGCTTGGCCAAGACAGCCTCGGCCTCTTGCTCTTTGCCGGTCACGTTGGCCAGCACGGCCAGGGCGGCCCGTTCTTCGTCCGCAGGCTTGATGACGGCTAAGGCCAGTTCACCGCCGGCCAGTTGTTCGACATCCTCGATCGACAACCCCAGTCGGGCGTGCGAGCGCGACCACTTTTCCTTGAGTTGCCGCTGTAGATCCTCGGCGAACGGCTGCATCAGCGGGTCGTCGAGCAACCGGCCGACCTGCGTCTGCCGCCAGGCGTCGAGCAGCGAGTCGACTTTTGGGATCGAAACATAGCCGGTGGTGGTGACGGGCAGGAGCGTGTCGCTCGGCGGCACGGCCAGGGCCGTGGTTTGGGCCGCCAGCAGAACGCCGCAGACCGCCAGCATGATCCAGTTTACTGAGAACCGAGCGCCGAGTGCGGGCTGCGACACGTTTGCCTCTCCTGATGAGTTCTCGCGGGGTGGCGCATGGAACCGAGAGCGCCAGACGGCCGGAAGTTTAGTCGTAATGCGGATTTTGTGCCAGCCCGGAAATTCCACGCGCTGCCGGCAATCAGCAAGTCTATTCACCCTGCAAAGGGCGGCGGCACCGGTTTTGCCGAGGGTGTCATCCTCTTCCACAGAAGGAGACAAAAATGGCAATCTCACCGCAAGGTCGATCGCCGGGCCTTGACGCACACCAGGCACCCGACGCCGAACCGTATGGAAGTCCCCGATCTACGTCGGGCGAAGCGATCGAAACCGCTCGTTACCAAGACCCAAATATCCCTGAGCGTGGCAGAGACGACCGGGACATCACTCCGCCGCGGGAGGTCCGAACCGATCCGCATCGCGGCACTGGTGAAATGGGGACCGAGGGACTCGATCCCTTGCAGCCGTTGGCCTGACTTCTCACGAAGTCGGCTACGAGCGGTCACATAAGCACTCTCATCCGGGCCTTGTACGCAGGGGGCGGGTGCGGTAAGCTTCTATGTTCTGGACCAAGCCGTTCGATGGCCGACCGCCGAGGAGCCTGCCCGCCATGAAAAAGGGAATTCACCCCAAATACTTCGAAACGACTGTCAAGTGCGGCTGCGGCAATTCGTTCACCACGCGCAGTACCCTGCCCGAATTGAAGGTCGATATTTGCAGCGCGTGCCATCCGTTTTACACGGGCAAGCTCAAGTACGTCGACACCGCTGGGCGGATTGAGAAATTCAAGAACAAATTTGCGTCGGCGGGCTACGCCAGCTTGAATCGCGGCAAGAAGGCGGCGAAGCCCGCCCCCGCCGAAGCCGCCGAATCGTAGCGCTGCCGTTGGGCTGCGCTTTGGCTGGTGATGCGGTTCGCGCTTGTTCCGCGCCCACTCCATGTTAACAAAGTCTCGTTGGGTGGGCACTGCCCACCATTTGGTGCGTGGTGGGCAGTGCCCGCCCCACGCTTGCGGCGGGACAGGCGCCCTGAGGCTGTCCGCCGCCGACACATGTCTCTTCTTCGAAACGGAATGAATTCCGTTCTACAACGTGCGTGATCTTCTCGACCAAAAACTTGCCCGCTTCGAGCTGCTGGAACGGCAGATGCTCGATCCCGCGGTCCTGACCAACTCGGCTCAGGTGGCGGCGGTGGCGCGCGAGCGCGGCTCGCTGGCCCGCTTGGCGACCAAGTATCGCCGCTTCAAAAACCTGAACCAGCAGATCGCCGACGCGCTGGCCTTGCAGTCTGGCGACGACGCCGATCTGCGCGAGCTGGCCGAAGCCGAACTGCCGGGGCTGCGCACCGAGCGCGAAAGCCTGTGGGACGAGCTGCTCGACATGACCATCGGGGGCGAGGACGCCAACCGCGCTCGCTGCATGATGGAAATCCGCGCCGGCACCGGCGGCGATGAGGCGGCGCTCTTTGCCCGCGACCTCTATGAAATGTACAAGAAGTTCGCCGAGCAAAAAGGCTGGAACGTCGAGGTGATGGAGCTGCATCCCACCGAGCTCGGCGGCTTCAAAGAGATCATTCTGGGCGTCGAGGGCGAAGACGTTTTCCGCCAGTTGCAGTATGAGAGCGGCGGCCATCGCGTGCAGCGCGTGCCCGAAACCGAGGCCAAGGGACGCATTCATACCTCGGCGGCCACCGTGGCCGTCATGCCGGAGCCCGAAGACGTCGAGATCGACATCAAGCCCGACGACTATCGGCTCGATCTTTTCTCGGCCAGCGGGCCGGGCGGCCAACATGTGAACAAGACGCAATCGGCCGTGCGGTTGACGCATTATGAAAGCGGCATCGTCGTGCAGTGCCAAGACGAAAAAAGCCAGCACAAGAACAAAGCCAAGGCCTTGCGCGTACTGAAGACGCGCCTTTACGAGCACCGCCGCGCCCAGGAACACGCCAAGCGGGCCCAAGAACGCAAGACGCTGGTCGGTTCGGGCGATCGCAGCGAGCGGATTCGCACCTACAACTTTCCTGACAACCGCGTGACCGATCATCGCATCAATCTGACGCTGTACAAGCTCGACAGTATCCTGGCGGGCAATCTGGCGCCGGTGCTCGACGCGCTGATCGAATACGACCGCCAACAGCAGCGCTCGCAGATGGGGACGGTGGAGTAAAGGTGGACGGGCGAGATGGCGACGGGGCGACAAGGCGACGGGGCGACAAAGCGACGGGGCGACAAGGCGACGGGGCGACAAGGCGACGGGGCGACAAGGCGAGGGGGCGACAAGGCGAGGGGGCGACAAGGCGAGGGGGCGAGGGGGAGACAAGGCGACCAGTCGACCGCATTTTCGCCCCTCACCCTCTCGCCCCCTCGCCCCCTCGCCCTCTCGCCGTCATTCCGGCA